>NZ_JYJP01000108.1 GCF_001012815.1 Vibrio mexicanus | reverse complement strand
TGTACCAGAAAAGTTAATTCCTGCACTCTTAAATTCTGACACATTAGTTTTAGCCCGTGTCAGTGGTCAACTAGTCGGTATAGGCAACGCTATCTCTGACGGCCATCTAGTCGTTTACTACCCTCACATGTTGGTACACCCAGAATTTCATGGCTTGGGTATCGGGAGAAAGATGATGGATATAATGCTCAGCAAGTACGGCAATTTTCACCAGCAAATGTTAACTGCAGATGGTGAGGCAGTAGACTTTTACAAAGCGATGGGATTTGAGAGAGCCGGTAAAACAGAGCCCATGTGGATTTATTCCGGTGACGATCACTAGCCAATACAGATAAAGGGAGCCAATCCAGACTCCCTTATAGCTTGTATCTGACTACGAAATTGACTCGAACTAACGGATGAGGCCGAGTAGAACACCTTCTAGCTGGTCCCAAGGCATTAATTGTGAATCAATCACCTCCAAGCGTGATTCGAAGCCGGATAGGGTCAGTTCATTCACCGACACCACGCCATTACTCACATTAAAGGCATAACAACCTTTATCGGTGTTCATCACGCCTTTTACTCGCTCTGCGGTTAAAGCATTGAGCATTGAAAACAGCTCGTCAAAGTCAAACACGATCTCCGCCCCAAACAACCAACCGCAGCTAAAGTAGCCTTGGCCTTTGTTCTCTTTGCGAATGTGCGTTTGATTTGGTGGCAACTGAAACTGTGGCTCTAACGCTGCGTGATGGTGGTGATGCTCTTCAATATCCATGTCTTCGCTTGGTTTGATGAACATATCCAGTAGAGAAAGCTCAAGGTTACCATGAGAGGTCGCCACGATATCAGCTTCAATGCCTTGCTCTTGTAGCCAGATTGCCATTCCATCATTGTGTGATTTAGAGGCAAGTTCATTCTTGTTGGCGACGACGACGTCAGCCACTTCCAACTGCTGTTTGAAGTTTTGATTGGACAGATACTTCTCGTCTTCAAAATAGCGCGCATCGGTAAGAGTCAACGTAGAGCGCATCTCAATGTAGGGGCTAAATTGGGCTGATGAGAGTGTCGCCATGATTTGCTTCGGATGACCAAGACCTGTTGGCTCGATGATCAACCTATCAGGGTTTTCTCTAAGCAATGCGGTGATCGCAACACTCGTTGGAACTCCGGCCGTGCAGCAGATACAGCCGCCCGGTACTTCTTTAATCATAGCGCCTTGATCGGTCATCATTGCACCATCAATACCGATCTCACCAAACTCATTCACCAGCACAGCCCACTGCTCACTTTCCGGTTTGTTTTTGAGTAGGTTAAGAATCGTTGTGGTTTTACCTACGCCAAGAAAGCCGGTAATAATATTGGTTGGAACTTTACGTGCCATCTGTTCTCTCCTTTGTTGGCGCTGATTATAACGGCTAACAAGGAAAAAGGGCACAAGGGAGCGAGATCTTACCGATCTCTTCAGGTGAAGAAAGTTAGATAGCTGTTTATAACGCTAGAAATAACGAAAGGCGTACCCTAAAGTACGCCTTTCCCTCGTGTCTCAATCGTGAGTTTGCGAATCATACGGCCTAGTTTCGACCTGATCATTTACGAGGAACTATAATATTTGAGAATTGAATCCATCCAAATTGTAGGTAAGGCGATTCATTTTCCTCCCTGCGAGTCGGTTCAGATTGCCTTACACATTAACTATGGTCCAGAATCTGAAAAATACAAGATTGATGACGTTTAAATGACAGTTTCGTTCCATCTTGTGATCAATCTCAACACCCTACAAAATACTAGTTCAAGCGCTAATCTTAGGTAATGAATAAGAACTAAGGTTTCAAATAAGAACATTATCAGCAGCTTAGAACCCTGTATTCCAGTCGGCATTGTTGCTATTATTCTTCCCCATTCGTTGTAATGGCATTTCTAAATCCCTAGCAGATTAACTGGAGCTAATCATTGAACTGGAGAAGACTGACTCGCTTTCAAAATGTTCCCCCTCTCAAGCCGCGTTAGCGTTGGGAACCATTTCTCTAGGACAAGCGTGGGCGCTCTACGTGCCTTCTATTGGCGAACCAATCAGACCCTTTCTCGCAGGGCTGGGGGCTATACTCCTGTTTCCTGTTCTTTTGAAGTACTTGACGAGTTACCGCACTTTTATCCAAGACATTAAACACCCGCTTAGTGGAAGCTTGATGGCTCCAATGAGCATGGCACTATTGGTGCTGTGCGACTATTTAGCGGGAATCTCAGCTTTGCTCGCGTATCCAATATGGTTCGCAGCCCTGCTGCTACATTTTACAATGATGGTGCTATTTTTTAGCTTTCAGGCAATGAAGTTTAGAGTCTCTAATATTGTGCCTAGCTGGTTTTTATATCCGGTGGGATTAATCAGTAGCTCTTTAGCGGGTTCGCAGTTTGGTCTAACCGTCTTTTCAGAAACATTGGTAACCGTTTGTATTACTATCTATTTTTTCATGTTACCCGTTGTATTGTATCGGCTGGTATTTGAAGGAAGATTACCAAGAAGAGCTCGGCCAACTTTGGCTATTATGGCCGCACCCATAAATTTAACCCTTGCCACTTATCTTGTTAATTTTAACGAGCCGGATCCTATCCTTACGGGCATGCTTGCCGGAATTGCGATCACTATGACGTTATTAATCTATCTTTGCTACTTCAGATTAATGCGTCTTAGGTTTCAGCCATCTATTGCGGCTATTACCTTTCCTTCAGTAATTAGCTCGATCGCAATGTTTCGACTGACTGACTTCTTTGAGCAGCACCACCCAGACTGGTACTGGCTCCATAGCTTTGGTTTATTTGAACTAACCGTTGCCACCCTATTAGTTCTTTGGGTTTCAATAGGTTATGTGAGAATGTATTGGCCGGAATTAAATAAGTTCTTACCCTCCGTCGCAAAATAATTTCTGTTCACATGAAATGACTTACAAATTAACAAATATGAAACAGGTTGCAACCCCTTAAAGGTAATTAATATTATTGTTATTTAAAGTAAATATATTTTTGTTTGTTTAATAACGCAAATAATTAAATATTTCCATTCGACTAATTATGACTTTCTGTTCATATAGTTCTTGTCAGCTGGCTAGATATGCAACATTACAAGGATTAGAATATGAACACGTTTAACCATTACCCTAAGTTACCCGATTTTATTCAAGACCGGCTTAATGTCATTACTAGTGACATCTTAGAAAGTACGCAAAACGGCAAGCACCTCGTTTTAGGAAAAAGGCCTGTCGATGGGGATATTTTTCTGCAAAGCAATGACTATCTTTCCCTCTCAAACGAGCCAGAGATTATTCAAGAACACATTCGCTCATTGGACGAAAACGCATACTCGCCGGTGATGTCCGGTGTTTTTCTCCAAGACAATGACTCCAAACCCCATTAGAACTTGCCCTTGCTAACTACCTTCACTTCGATTCATGTTTGGTGGTTCAATCAGGCTGGTCAGCCAATACCTGTTTGCTGCAGGCTATTTGCAACCCCAATACGCCTGTTTACATCGACTTTTTGGCTCACATGTCACTATGGGAAGGTGCCCGAATTGTTGGTGCACAACCTATCCCCTTTATGCACAACAATGTTCGCCACCTAAAACGTATGATTCGCCAACACGGGCCCGGCATTATCGCCGTCGATTCCGTGTACAGTACGATAGGTACCGTCGCACCGCTGAAAGAGATTGTTGACGTAGCAAAAGAGAATGGCTGCGCAGTGTTAGTGGATGAATCTCACTCACTCGGAACGCACGGCAAGCACGGTGAAGGTTTAGTTCATGCATTAGGCTTGTCAAAACGCGTCGATTATATTACTGCTAGCCTAGCAAAAACCTTCGCCTATCGAGCAGGCGCGATATGGTGTAACAATCGCACGAATGACGTCCTGCCATTCATTGCGTACCCAGCTATTTTCAGCTCGGCGATGTTACCCCATGAGTTGGATCGACTCTCCAAAACACTCGAGGTAATTAAGCGCAGTGATAAGGAACGTAGACACCTGCAAGATATGGCGAAATACCTCACCATAGAGCTAAAGCGAATCGGTTTTACCATCCGTAGTGAATCTCAAATCATTGCACTAGAAACAGGCGATGAGGCGAATACAGAGAAAGTACGCGATTTTTTGGAGGAGCGTGGTGTGTTTGGTGCCATTTTCTGTCGGCCAGCAGCTCCGGCCAATAAGAACATCATTCGATTCTCACTGCACGCTAAGTTACAGCAATCTCAGCTCGATCATGTTATCGAAGTATGCAGAGAAGCATTTGACCAATCTGAGCTGAGCTTTATTTAGACCCAGTCAGCAATTGTATTCAGTAGCACTTTCGTATCAGCGGGTTTGACCACTAAAGCATTCATACCCGCCTCTTCTAACTTTTTGGTATTCACTTCAGAGCTGTCACCTGTATGGGCAATAATCGGCATATCGGAATAAATAGTCTTTGAGGAACGTATCTTCCGAGTCGTTTGAATTCCATCCAATACTGGCATTTCGATATCCATCAGCACCAAATCGATTGGCCTAGCTTTTAACACATCGAGTACTTCGGCACCGTCATGCGCTTGCACCACGGTAAACCCTTGCTGCTCAAGCAGTATTGATGTGTAACTCCGAAGCGAATCATTATCGTCGGCTACGATTATGGTTTTCTCCATATCAAAACTTTTAGTCGGGAGCTGAGAACGATCCATTGACGGCCACTCAAACAGTAGCTGTTCAATCACTTCGCGTGGTTGTTCAATCAGTTGCCTTTTTTCAATGGGCGTAAACTGCAAATGTTTATCTATTTGGTTAACGTACTCATAGCGCTCATCATAGATACAGGCAATACGGCCTTCAGTAAACTGTAACTTAGCCTCTAACAAGTGAAACAGATCTGGCGCGATTCGTTGCGCATCAAGATCAAGAACAATAAGGTCGTACTCAAACTCATATTCCTGCTTATCACAGGCAATGTCGAGCATCAGGTGATCACATTTAAAATTCTGATAGAAAGACAACTCCGATAAATGCGTAAAGGCTTTACCCTTGTTACCAATGTACAAAATTGATTTCGACTGAATGAGCTCACTTTTTAAAGTCGAGACTTCTTCTGAATCATAAGCAGGAAAGCTCAATTTAAACTCAGTCCAAGCGTCAAGTTCTGACTCACACGTTATGTCTCCGAATAGCGCCGTCATCACACGTTTACAGAAAGGCAACCCCAAACCAAAGCTGCCACTTTTACCGAAGGTATAAAAGTCTTCAAAAACATGATTAATGGTCTCTTGGCTCATACCAGCACCATTATCTTTCACTAACACCTTTCCGCCAAACTCATCGACATCGACCGTGATTTCGATGTAAAAATCACCACTACGACGGTAATAAAAGGCGTTTTTCATCAAGTTAAAAATCAGATACTTGAGCAGCGTATCACTGCCAAAGAAGTGCGTATCTTTCTTAACATTCAACTTAACTAACCGTCTATCGGAGGCTTTCTTGTAGGCGAAGGTTTCAATCGCATGTTCAACCACACTTTGAATCGAATACTGCTTGAAGGTGGTGTTAGATATACGATTTTTATCAATCGAGGTGAGCAATAAATCAATGGTATCGTTACCTGTCCTAATCACATTGTCTGCATCGGACAATACCTCTCGAGCGATCTCGATTTCTTGCCTACTTAGTTCATAACGTTCACTGTCGCCAAGTTTTCCAGACGGAAGAATAGAGAGTAGTACATCATTGATTGAGCGCAGTGCAGCTAAGGGGTTTCGCATTTCATGAGCAATACTCGCGCCAAACGCTTTTGCTATCGACACTTTCGTCTCGTGTTCTACCTGATTTCGGAAATAACAGATATTGCCAAACACGTAAGTAAAAATGAAAGTGGGAACATAAGCCCAGACGGCATCTTCTAGCATCGCATCAATATCTAAGCCATACGCGGCAATCAATGCAATCAACATCGCGAGAAAAGCTTGAAGCAGAATCACCCATGTTTGGTGAACGAGTAATATGTGTAAAAAGCACGAAGCCATTAACGATAACGCCCAAACGGTCGACCAATCGTTCATGAACATCATGTAAGAGAAAAACAGCGGCAAACCTATGGCCACTGTCATCAAATAGTATTGAGGAAGAAATGGCGCAAGCACGCGAGGAAAATGCGCACGTAAAGCAACACCGAGAAACAGTAGCGAACAAAATAGACGCAACGGTAAGTTCTCATAAGGCTGTGGGAACAATTCAACCCATACGTAATAGTAAATTGGAAAACCTAAAAAGCCCATCCAACCAATCAGTGACATGTTGGGTTGCGCATACTGGTAGATTTTCTTGGCTACATCCATGTAACTACTGCACCGTTAAGTAAAAACAACTACTCTCACCATTTTATGCTATGCCGCTTTATTTGCCGTACACAGCACACCATTTATGCAACCTACTTAACATAAGTAAGTTGCATTTTTGACTCAATTAGTAGTCAGGCCAATAGAACTGCCGACTCGACTTGGCTCAATATCAATGCGAAGTGACATCTGCTCTTTCAGCTCAGAAACGTGAGAAATCACCCCAATCGTTCGCCCACCCTGCTGTAAATCGATCAAGGTTTGAATCGCTAAATCAAGCGACTCCGGATCCAAGCTGCCAAACCCTTCATCAATAAAGAGTGAATCCAAACGAATGCCACCGCTGTACGACTGCACCACATCAGACAAACCAAGCGCTAGTGCCAACGCCGCATGAAGGATTCACCACCAGACAGAGTCGCTACGTCGCGCCACTTTCCGGTATAACCATCCTCGACCATTAAATCGAGGCCTGAACCCACATTGCCTTTCGCTCTTTCTTCTTTGCGCTTAAGCTCGTAACGACCTTTGCTCATGGTTCTTAGACGCATAGAGGCTTGGATCAACACGTCATCTAACAGCACTCCCAATACAAACCGGTGCAGGCTGACTTTAGAGCCAGTTTTACCATTGGCGATATCGCTCAATGTTCCAATCACTTGATACTCTTTATCTAACTTTTCGTTCTCAGCATAGAGAAGCTGTATCTTCTTAGTGACTTGCTCAACTTGATCCAGTTTTGATTTGTATTCTGTATAGAGTGCCAGCGCTTCCTTTTGCTTGTCTTGTGCAGAGGACATTTCGACTTCTAGCACGTTCATATCAGGAAGCTCGCTTTGACCTTCCAGAGATTGCTCTAAAGACGCAATTGCCCCTTTTAATTGCTCAGTTTTAGACTCAAAGGTCGAAATGGCTTTCTCTAGTTCTACGATTTGCTCCGACGTTCGCTTAGCCAGCATATAGTCTTGCTCGTTGTCGAACACGCTCGCCGTTACTGTCTGTAGCCATTCACTTTCCGATTTCTCGAGTTCTAATTCACATTCACGAACTTGATTTGTAAGGGCCTCTACAGACGCCTTAGCCTCCGCCCAAGTTACTGCCGCTTTTTCAGCCGCTTGCTGCGTGGCCTGTTCGTTAGCCGTTATCGAAGTCGTGCGCTGCTCAACATCACGCATTGCGGCCACAACTTTTTCAAGCTGTTGATACTCATTGGGTATCGCCTCATTTTGAGCATCGAGTTCTGTCTGCCATTTTGATTTGGCCACTTGATTCTGCGTGACAGCATCACGCATTATCACCAGCTCAGATTCCACTTGCTTAAGTTGCGTTTCAAGACCAACTAATTGGGTCGTCATCGTATTGATATCAATACGTTCGAGCCCTTGAATCTCATTCGATAAGCTTTGATGTTGAACTTCTAACCGTTCTATATCCGACTCTAACTGCGGTTGGCTCTTGATTTGCTCGTCAACGCTCAGAAGGTTTTGCTCGGTTTTCGCGACCACCATTTGCCCTTTCTGCACGCGGCCTGAGACATGGTCGAAATCCGCTTGCGCTTTCACTTGCACTTCTCGTGCTTGCTCAACATGCTCTTTGGTCACTTCATTGCCACTGAAACGCGCAGGCGCCGGATGTTCTTCACTGCCACAAACCGGACAAGCGGCGCCAAGCTCTAGTGTTTTTGCTAATTGAGCCGCTTGGGTGCTATGCCATTGATATTCGGTTTCATCTGCTTGCTTCTTGCATTGCTCGAAGATCTCTTTTGCTTGGGTTAGTTCACCGTTTAGCTTATTCAACAGTGCCGATTGCTTTTCAAAGCTTTGTTGAAGTTCATTTCTCTGCTTCACCAAATCAGTATGGCGAACTAAAGCTCAAGTTGTTGGCGCTTAACGGGAAGTGCCGCAAGTTGCTCTTTCGACTCATCCAGACGTTTTCTTAAATCAATCAAGTCGCTGTCGAGTTTCTCTCTTGTTTGCTGTTTGTTGTTTGCGTTAAGACTCAGCTGTTTCTCATTAGCTAACTCTAGCGCTAGCTGTTTTTCAATTTCTGCTCGGCTTTGCAGTTTCTTTTCATAGTCTTGGAACACATACAACTGCTTGGTCAAATCTGGCAACAAGTCGAGTTTCTGTTTTGCCTCTTCGTGCGCTTTCTGGGCATTGAATGAATGCTGCTGTTTGTCTTTTTCAACATTTAACGCCTGACTAAGCCGAGGCTTGATATCTTCCAATCCCCTCTGTGCTTGTTCTTTTCGATTAAAAGGCACATCCAGTGATAAAGCCAAGTTGGCATGATTACGCTGACGTTTTAACGCCTCAATCTCTTGTCCATTTTCTTGATGAAGCGTTTGTTCTTGGATGAGATTAGATAATTGCTCATGCTTATCGACGAGTTCTTTCGCATCCTTATGACGCTTTTGCGAAGCAGCAAACTCTTCTTGACGTAAGTTAAGCGATTCTGTCTTTATCGCAAGATCGGCTGAGACATCAACTTGAAGCGCATTGAGATCTTCTTCAGTCGCAACATCAACGACGTCTAGCGCACCTTTAATCTGGTTATCAAACTGTTCTTTAGCTTTGCGAATACCGGCCGCTTTATCAAACAAGCTGCGCTCGATTGCGGTATAAATATGGGTCTGAAATAGTTGACCAAAGATCTGCTCGCGCTCTTTTGAGTTGGCGGTAAGGAGCTCCCTAAATTTGCCCTGCGGCAAAACCATAACTTGGCGGAACTGTTTTACATCCAAACCAATCAAATCAAGAATCGCTTTCGAAACTGGCGTTGGCTTGTTCGCTAATAGCTGTTCTTCCCCTTCGACAATCTCATAGAGCGACGCAGAGTGAGCCTTTTTCGTTGTGCCCTCTCCGCGCTTTTTAGGCACTTGCTGATCAGGACTACGAACAATTCGGTATGTCTTGCCTGATAGCGAAAAGTCGAGACAAACTTCGGTCACCAATCCCGCATCAGCAAAATCACAGCGCATTTGATCACCGGTACGTTCGCTACCCGTTGTCTCGCCATATAGAGCGAAGCAGATCGCGTCGAGTATTGAGCTTTTCCCTGACCCCGTTGGGCCGTTGATTAGAAATAGTGGCGCGTGGCCGAGCAAAGAAAAATCGATGGTCTCTTTCGCGGCAAAAGGGCCAAACGCTTGTATGGTTAACTTAATAGGCTGCATTTAGGCTCTCTTTATTGATTTCGCTGCTGTAGGGTCAGTTCATTGATGATGCTTTCAATCGCAACAGATTGTGCTTCACTTAAGGGCTCTTGCTTCGCTTCCAAGAAAAAATCTTTGAACATGTCGATTTCGCCTCTTGCCAAACGGGCTTTACCCATCTCCTGATCTTCACCGATTAACATGCCTGGCTTTTCTAGGTGCAAAACATTCGGATAAGCCTTACGAAGTTTCTCCATTGGGTCTAGGATGGCATGCTTATCCATGAGTCGAACCAACAAGTAATCATGATTTCGAGGGTCAGTAGCACCTTGCGCGATAATATCCTCTAACTCCCCTTCAACAATTCGCATCTGGTGCGGCGCTTCTAACGGAATGTGTGTCGCTGATTGAAAACCTTGTTGATCGATTTCCACTAGCGTCATTCCTTTTTTCTGATGCTGCTCAGAAAAGCTGTACTTCATCAACGAGCCAGAGTATCGAATATAGTCTTCACCTTTTTTTTGAGGCTGATGAAGATGCCCCAGAGCAACATAGTCAAAGTCTTTAAAATGTTCATGGCTGACTCGGTCAGAGCCGCCGATCGACAATGGCCGCTCCGACTCAGAATCTATAGCACCATCAATAAAGCAGTGGCTAACCACAACAGATTTACGCTCCGAACTACCCTTTTCTGAATGATGGTCGCGAACTAAAGCCGTTAAGTGTTTATGAGCGTCATCGTGCGTCGTCGCTGGCACTTTGTAGAAATGGCGAACTAATTCAGGGTCGTTGTATGGGATCCCATAGAAAGCGACTTCAAGGCCATCACTATCTTTTAAGATGATGGGTGACAACATATCTTCAAATCGGCTAATAATATGCAGCCCAGATGGTTTCATCTGTTCGGCACCAAAACCCAAGCGCTCTGCGCCATCGTGATTACCCGAGATCAAAATCATCGGTGTGTTTAGCTCACCACAGATTTTCGTCACCGTTTCATTGAGAAGCGTAATCGCCGCTGTCGGTGGAACCGAGCGATCGTAAATGTCTCCGGCGACCACCAGCGCATCGACCGGGTTGTTTTCGATGTATTCGATAATTTGCTCGATCACCGCGCGTTGATCATCAAGCAAAGAAACATTATGGAATTGACGGCCTAGGTGCCAGTCTGACGTATGGAGAAATTTCATTTCAGCCTTGAATGAGCGTAGGTATTGGTTGTTATGTTTCGAATATACCAAAAAAAACCACCGCATCGCACGGTGGTTTTTCGATTACATTAAGTGAGTATTACTCTGGGCGATTTTTACAATGTTCAACAGCCGCTTCCAACAGTTCCAACGCCGATTTTTCGCACGTTGGTAGCGAGGCATCGCTCGTCGAGATTGGCGTAACGCGCTCACCCCATTTGATGTGGCCAGCACCCCAAGTCAAACCCGCACCAAACGCTGCCAGAAGCAGGTTATCGCCCGGTTTTACTTTACCTTGCTCTAGCGCTTCACACAGTGCGATTGGTACCGTTGCCGCCGAGGTATTGCCATAGTTCTGAATGTTCACAAAGGCTTTGTCTTGCGCGATACCAGAAAGATCGCACAAAGTTTGGATGATTCGGATATTAGCTTGGTGAGGAATCACCACGTCAATGTTGTCCGTAGTAAGCTGAGAACGCGCCAATACTTCGGTTGCCGCCGCGCCCATACCTTTAACAGCACGCTTGAAGATCTCTTTGCCAACAAAGTTGAAATCCCAGTGACCATTGTCTGCAGCAAAACGATCCATACAGGTACCAAACTTTGGTACGGCTAGGATATCACGGCCACCTGAATCGCAGCCTAGCTTCGCTTGCTGTAGGCCAACTTGCTCTTCGGTTTTCGATAAAATAACCGCACCAGCGCCGTCACCAAATAGAACTGCAGTGTCGCGCTTCGTCCAGTCAATGAAGAAGGAAAGATGTTCAGCACCAATGACCAATGCGTGGCGATAGTTGCCCGCTTGAATTAAGCGTGTCGCGGTTTCAAGTGAGTATACGAAGCCAGTACATGCCGCATTTAAGTCAAAGGCAGCCGCTGCTTTGATGCCAAGGTTTTGAGAAACCTTAGAGGCAGTATTAGGAATCAGTGAGTCAGGAGAACACGTTGCGACAATAACGACATCAATGTCATTCGCTTCAATCCCTGCACATGCCATCGCGTGCTGCGCAGCAACGGTGGCCATATCCGATGTTTCTACGTGACTAATACGTCTGTTTTCGATTCCAGTTCGTGTTCTTATCCATTCGTCAGAAGTTTCAAGGAAAGTACTCAAATCTTGGTTTGACAGGATCGCAGGTGGTAAGCATTTTCCCCAGCCTGTGATTTCTGCGTAGTTCGTCGTCATAGTCAACCTATTAATACAATAGTTATTACCGATTAATGAAGCATTGTTCATTAAAATAAGGTGCGGTAGAGTTTCAATATACCTAAACAGTATAAGCAGTTTGACTTGTACTGTCTTGTCACATTAATAAAAACAAAGATTTTCCAAACTATTGCTCAACACAAGGAAGCCTTATTGCTATGTCTACTAGTGCGTCTACCATTACAACTCGTTGCCCTTCATGCAAAGGGCTAAATCGCGTGCCGACAGATCGTGTATCAGAGTCGCCAAAATGTGGGAAGTGCCAAACAGCCCTGCTTGATGGTGCACCTATCGAAGGGACGGAGCTGAACATCGATGGGCTTCTGAACAGCGATGTTCCTGTTGTCATCGATTTTTGGGCCCCTTGGTGTAATCCATGTGTTGGATTTGCTCCTGTTTTTAGTGATACAGCCGAAGAGTTCAATGGTCGCGCACGTTTTGTAAAAATCGATACTGAAGCTCAGCAAATGCTTGGTGCAAAGTATCAAATTCGCAGCATTCCAACCGTTATGGTGTTTAAAGGTGGCAAGCGCGTTGATGTTATCAACGGTGCACTGCCAAAATCGCAATTTAATCAATGGTTAAACCAAGCATTGCTTAAATAAGATTGACCAGTTAATTCATAAAGAACCTGCCTGAATATGTAAACTTTTGGGCAGGTTTTTTACATTTTATTCGGCATTTGAAAGCTAATGCCTATCGATAAATTTTATTTGTCGATACGACCAATATTTTTCGTTTTACCCACCACTTTCAACTCCCTATATTCGCCCCGAAATCATTCGCTTACTTTCCTGTTTTCTGTTTCGATTCGGAGGCTCCTACATTGGAAAACACACTTGTTTCAACGCCAAAAACACACATTTATGTGCCTGTTGTTGCGCTAACTCTATATGCGGTTGCATCTGGCTACTTAATGAGCCTGATCCCTTTGATGCTGCCTGAGTATGGATTAGAAAGTAGCTTGGCGAGTTGGCTAGCAAGTGCGTTCTATGCTGGGCTTTTGGTCGGTGCATTGGCGATTGAGCCAATCGTTGCAAAGTTTGGTCACCGCAAAGCGTATACCTACTGTTTAGTGGCATTTATTTCCACAATTGCGGCAATGCTGCTTCTTCCGAGCTCTATGGGCTGGCTTGCCGCACGTTTTATTGCAGGTATTTCGGTTGCTGGAATTTTTGTCATCGTTGAGTCATGGCTGCTTCACGGCGATGAGTCAGGACGCGCTAAGCGCCTTGGGCTGTACATGGGAGCGCTATACGGCGGCAGCTCACTGGGGCAACTTGGTATTGGCGTTTTAGGCATTCAAGGTAGCGTGCCGTTTATCGCCATCGGTACTTTGCTGATTTTGGCTGTACTGGTTGTTGTGTTTGGCGACAGCGAACAGCCTCCGCAAGAACATACTGAAGCCATGTCTCTTAAGCAGATCATGAAGCTTAACCATGCGGCGATTATTGGCTGTGTTGTATCAGCCTGACATTAGGCGCTATCTACGGATTAATGCCTGTGGAACTGAGCCAGCGCCATATTCCGACCAGTGATATTGGCACGCTCATGGCGTTGATCATCTTGGGCGGTATGGCAGTGCAACCTATGGTGCCTTGGGTATCGAAGTTCTTTGGTCGCACACTATTAATGGCGATGTTCTGCCTAATGGGCGTTGGCGCATTGGCATTAGCTGCATCTGACGCTCGCCTGAGTGTGCTTGCAGTGAGTTTGTTTGTCATCGGAATGGCAACATTCGCGCTATACCCTATTGCAATTAACTTAGGTTGCGACAAGTTGGAGGCAAACCACATTGTCTCAGCAACACAAGTGATGCTATTTAGCTACAGCGTGGGATCGGTAATTGGGCCAATGGTCGCCGATTTGTTCATGGCTGGCGAACATGGATTGATGGAATACTTGTTCCTAACCTTGATGGCGACCTGCGTCTACATGCTATTTGCCAGTATCAAAAACAAAGGGCACATCGTCGCGGGTGAGTAACCCATTAACGAACGCCTACAGATCAACACAAAAGCCACGCCCTGCGTGGCTTTTTCGTTTCTCGCTGAATTATAAGTTCATGTATCTGGAGCTTGCGTTTTCCCGCTACCTTGAAGTCAAATATGCCTGATAACAATCACTGCGGTAGATCGGGTATCAGCTAGTTCGTTTAGGTCGACAGGTTGACATATTACATCAACATCGAAAACCTGGTCCGAAAGCCCAATCACCTGCAATCGCGTGGTTAACTGAACTCGCTTTCTCTGCGCGTTGGTCTCGAACAACCAACGACTGACTTCTAGACTTGAGTCATCTCTTGTGGTTATCAATAACTCAAGCGGTTGACCTATAACTTGGTAAGGCTCCAACTGTAACCAGTCGATCGCAGCAGGATTCGCGTACTCTATCAGCTCGCAGCATTTAAAGTGATGATTGCGTCGCCAATCGCGTTGACCACTTGCTGATTGAACACATTTTGCTGACGGGCATTAGAGTAAAGATCATAAACCCGCTGATAGATGGCAAGCAGCTCGCTCGGTAATGGATCACTCGGTAATGGATCGTCTGGTACTTGCGCTAACCGCAAGCCACCTTCACTTTTCACCATAGTTTGGAGCTGCTTAATCGGTGAAAGCAGTGATAGTCTCAATTGTAACCAAAGCACCCAAATGATCATGGCAACAAATACCATTAACCACCCAGTACTCGCCTCTATCGAACTGGGCTTATCCGAGAGCTCAATCGACAGCACCAAATTAGCTGGTTGAACAGAGCCATCTTTCAGCCTCCCTTGATACTCAATATCAAACCCTAATTCTGTTTCTTGCAGCTGCACAAGCTCGATTTCAATGTCATTTCGATAACTTACACGAAGGCGCTGCTGAGCGGCACTCGTAAAGTGAAAGGCAAGTTGATGCCCTAGAATTTTACTGACTCTCTGCGTCAGTTCGCGATTAACCTCTTTAACCCAAGTAATGAGCCCCGTTGAATAGCCACCTCTCGAAATCAGAGCAGAAGCGTACATGTAGATGCGGCCATCTATGAATAGGAGTCCATGATCTGGAGAGAGTTCCTTAAGCGCCGCTCTCTCCTTATCCATTGCTTTTTGATCACTAAGAAGCGCACTGACATTAAGTGCAATGCCCGAATAAACCGTTGAGTGACTATAGATACCGATTCCGTTGGCGTTTTGCACGTACACCATGTCAACGCTCTCATCAGTGAGTTTCCGACTGGCAAACAATCGAGTCAAAGAAGAGTACTGATTGTCTTCTATGGCATCAAAGAGCGCGTGCAAGTTTGCCTTAAGTGCGACCTGCTCTCTGAGCATGCCGAACTCCGTCGCCACCACTTGGGACACAGGGAACTGATAGTTCTTGGCAATCTGATTTTCCCAAAATGTCCGCTCCATCTTATGGCTCTTAAGATAAGCAAGCCCAACAGTAACAACCGATACGATAAGAAACACCGCAACACATCTATCGAGCACAGTAAACAAAGAACGATTCATGAACCGTTCTCCAATTCACCATCAAGTTCAAATTCCTGTCTTATCTCTAACTCATGCTCAATTTGTTGACCAAGCTCCACCAACCTCTCGGTAACAAACTCAACGTTTAACGCTAGCTCTTCATGGGAAAATGCGGCCGCGTTCTCTTCTATTTGCTTGGCAACTTGCGCTATATGCTCTGCGCCTAAATATAAACTGCTCCCTTTAATTTTGTGGGCAACCGATGCCAACCCATTAAAATCATTGGATTCAAACATTCGTTCAAACTCAGCAATGTCATCTCGATGATTAACGCGAAACGTGGAGAGAATGTCAGAGGCAATTGACCAATCGCCACCACTCATCATCAAAACAGCATTAACATCAAATGGCTTGCTTGAAGGTAAAGGCAACGAATCCTCACCACCAAGCTTCGAAGTGTTTTGATCAAACTCACCCAAAGCTGGCTCAGTGAGCTGCTTCATAAACGCATCCAATGAAACACTGCTTGCGCTAGAAGAGCTCGCCTTAGCGCTGATTTGAATCGACTCTTTCAGTTTCGCTTCTAATGTTTCAATTGGGCATGGTTTAGATAGATAGTCATCAAACCCCGCATCAATACAACGTTTTGCAGCGCCACTCATCGCATCGGCGGTAATCGCAATCAGATATGGACGAATGTTGTTTCTCTCACCTGAAATAAGACTGGCCAAAGTGAATCCGTCCATTTCTGGCATGTGACAGTCGGATAAAATGATGTCGTAGTTGCCGTTTTCTTTATACATGACGTAAGCCAAGGAACCGTTCGGAGCGACATCGACGCTTACCCCCAACCGAGTCAGTTGGCCTAGAATCACTTGTTGATTCACTTCGTTGTCCTCAGCAAGCAATATGCGAAGTTGAGACAAATCCACGTCCGCTTGGCTCGCAATAACCTCGGGTAGGCTCTGAGGCACATTAGCCGAATCGTTACGACAAAGAGGAAGCGTGACTTGAAACAGGCTACCTCTCCCTACAATCGAGCTGGCTTTGATCTCGCCTTTCATCTCCTCGACGATCTCTTTACAAATACTCAATCCTAACCCTGTGCCCCCGAAGCGGCGCGTTATATCGCTATCGGCCTGAACAAACGGATCGAACAACCCAGCAAGCTTGTCGCTTGCAATACCAATTCCCGTGTCTCGAACTTGTAAACGCACTCGATCACACAACTTGCTCTCACAGCGAAGTTCAGCTTCAACATCCACTAAAAACAGGGACACTTCTATTTCACCATGCTCGGTAAACTTCACCGCATTCGATACTAAATTGTTTAGCACCTGCATCAGCCGCGTAGAATCACACAGATAACTTGGTGCAATTCGGTCATCGAACTGCACGACAATACTGAGCCTTTCTCTTCGGCTCTGTGCTGAAAGTTACCGATCACCGCATTCACTAAGTCACGAAGATCCGCTGGAATTCTCTCTAATGTCAGCTTACCCGCATCCATCTTGGAAAAGTCCAATACGTCATTTAGCAACGCCATGAGGTTTCGAGCAGAGCTGTTTAGACTGTCAAGAAGATCCGATTGCTGAGGGCTCAAAGGCGTAAACGACAAGGCCTCTGACATACCCAGAACTCCATTCATTGGCGTTCTGATTTCATGGCTCATACGGGCAAGGAAGTTTGTCTTTGCGTTGGCTTGGGCAAGCGCTTCGCTTCTTGCGATTTTGGCCTCTTGTAGCGCAACCTCTAAAGATTGCTGGATTCTTTCTCGCTTTTGTATTTGGCGATAGAAGATAAAGTAAATGACTCCAGCCATCAGAATAACTAGTCCTGCCAATACTAACGTACGTTGTAAGAAGAGCTCAGACTGATTCGTCCTGTAACCAAGCTCAACTTCTGCTACCCATTTAGAGGCCAGCTTCTTTTGGAAATCATCTCCCAAGGTGTGTAACCCTAGGTTTAATAACTCTCGATGAACAACACGGGATTTGGCAGTCGCAATCCTTGGCCAAAGAGGGTCGTCGATATCATTGGCTACATGCACTTTTAGCCCATAAAACTTGTTCATCTCGATTAAGTACAGGCTGTTTAAAAGCTTACCGATATAAGCGTCGGCTCGACCAGTTGCAACCGCAAGAATGGCTTCATTGGCCGTGTTCACATAGATCACTGGGTTTCGAGGTAGCATTCGACCAATCAAAACATTTTCATATTGGCCATGAACCAACACAAGCTTTTGGCCAGCTAACTCAGATACCGCATAGTAATCTCGTTCGCTGATTATGGCTGCCGAAGAACGATCAATGTCAGTTGTGAATCCCAAAATGGCCGAGCGACTTTTGGTTCGATAGACACCGGGAAAGATGTCGACTTCGCCTTGTTTCACCGCCTGAAGCGCATCTTGAAATGAGCGATAAGGAACGCCCTTAAAAGCCACTCCTAGACGCTTTGATAAGGCGTTCAACACATCTATCGTGTAACCCGTCATTTCAAAGCCTCCGGCAATAAAATACGGCTCCTCCCCTTGAACTACATAGGCGTAAGTCAGATCGGTGATTGAGCAATCAAACTCTGCTGGGCGAACGAAAGATGTTGGTAGTAACGACCAATCATTGGGGTAATCGCAGATGGATGATTATTGGTGACTTGTTGCCAGATTTTGTCACTGATGGCTTGGGGTGTTTGTCTAATCCCATCATTGATGTCTATCAGCAGTGACTTATCTGTTGATCGTGTCATCACTCGAAGCGCTATCGAGCTCTCACTGGCGATGCGAATGAACTGACTACTGAATCCTTGGTAACGCACTCGCTGTTCAGCTTCCGTCACATTCCAAGACACAAAGTAATTCACTTGTTTGAGATGCTGCACCACTTGTTGTGTATGGTTCTTGTGAATCAAAACCTGCTGCAAATCATTGAAGTGGCTCGGTAACAACTGTGGGGGAAGGTCAAGCGCCACAGGTGAACCTGGAAGCGGATCCCCAACTCGCTCGAAAATCGCAAGATCGACAAGACCAAAAGGAATACTGAGTCCGAATGATGCCTTGCTGCTCTCTACCGCCGTAATAGCAATCGCGTCTATTTGCTTACTTTGTAATTGCGACACTAAATCTTGATAATCACCCGAGACAAAACGGACATCATAGCCATATTCTTGGCCCCAATAACGCCAGTAGGTCTTCAGGTAGGCCTGCAAGTGGACCAAACTCAACGAGTCGGGATAATGGCTGCCTTCCTCACTGACCTTTGGCAAACCGACAATAATAGCTTTGTCTTACCACCCAACTCATCAGTGTTCGCAAACGCCAAAGTATTCAACAAAGCGCCCGTAATCAAAACACCAGCAACAAATGCCCAAAAACCTCGAATCATCACACCAACTCTGTATCCAAACCAAAATCGCGCACAGTATATTTATTACTCATTTCTTCTCCTGTTCTTTAGAGAACAGACTTTATTGATGAAATAGAAAATAATGCGCCGGATTTTCTGTGGGGTGATAGCATGCAAATTACGAACTTAGATTTTTCTCGACCAGCTTTGATTGTTGATGACAGCGCGATCTACCGAACGGCCACCAAAAGCATGCTGCAAAAGTTAGGTTGGGATACAAGTAGGATTCACTTTGCTCAAGATGCGTTAGAGGCGATTACTCAGTGCAGAACTCACAACTTTGGTTTAATTTTCGCCGACTACAACCTTGGAAAAAAGGCAAATGGATATCAGTTGATTGATGAACTGTTGTCACGTTCATTGATTACACCAGATTGCACCACAGTGATTGTGACAGGCGATGCAACGCCGGAAGTCGTCAAAGGATTCATCGAGTTAAACCCCGACGGCTACCTCTTAAAGCCAGTCAATTATTCTACTTTGAAACAACGCCTCCCTCAGTTTGCTAAAAAGAAGCAAGCCTTGGCTGCTGTGCTGGTTGCCCTTAGTCAGCAACGATATTCTGACGCCATCATGCTAGTAGATAGAATCAAAAGCTCAGATGAAGATATCCTTGCCTACGCTCAGCTACTCAAATCCAAAGCACTTATAGAACTTCATGAACACAAGCTCGCACAGTCCATCTTGATGAGTTTGCAGAGTAGTCCGGAGAGAGACGTGGCGACTTTAGAACATGCAAAACTAAAACGGCGCCTAAAAGCCTACCCTGAGGCGCTCTATTTACTTGATACACTTGAAGATAATCCCCTTCTTTCACCGCAAATCGACGAAGCACGCGCCGATATTTACGCAGATCAGAATCAATACCAACTCGCCATCAAAGCACTAGGCAAAGCGATTGAGGCCTCTCCAAAATCGATAACGCGTCTGTCTAAACAAGTGGCTTACTTGCTAGCAAATAACGATTTTTCTCCAGCACTTGCCGCGATAAAAAAGTTGATACAACAAAGTAAACACTCCTTTCGCAATTCAATACAGCCATTGTACTTGGGTGCTAGTATCCAGTTGGATCTTGCGCAGCAGCACTATGCCTCAAAACGCGACATGGATGTGGTTCTTATTAACCAATGGGTGTCCCTGTGGCGCGATCAGTACCCACGCAACAACTATCGAGTTTTTGAGCTACTGCTATTTGCACGAGCTTCACTCCTACAAGGTCATGCCGACAAAGCTCAAAAATTGTTTCAAGAATTTTTGGATGAGAAGCTATTGAATCAAGAGCTTTCACTACCGACCGTGCTTAAACTAGAACTGGTCAAAGTCGCCTATCTGCTTAAAGATGATGACCTTTATCGAGATACGGTTTATTCGTTAAACGAGGAGTTTTCTCAAAGTGCGACGGATACCGATCGAGCAATGATGTGTTACCTAGCAAAAGTACGTGTTGACCTTGAACGGAAGGGGATACAAGTGCGAGAGGTTAAATCTCGCGTTAACCACTTCATTCAAAATCAGCAATATGACCGTGCCATTACTTTGCTCACACGCCCCCTTCTAGACCAGTTCGCTGACGCTGAGATACATATGCTCACCTTGCAGGTGCTGACACATTGTTGGCCAACTCTTTGGCGACGTGGAGATGTCATCAAGCTGGTAATGAAATGCAAAGCTCGGTTACGTGCTTCAAAGCTTTCCGACACCATTGAGTACTACGAATATTGCACCCTTCTCTCAAGCAGCTTCAATCGAGAGATATCGACTCAGACATGCCAGACAAGGAAGAGGTAAACGCGACTGAAGAGCGGACTGTTTCGGGAGAAAATGCATAATGCCCCAACCTAATCAGATCCTAATTATTGAAGACGATGCATTTCATGCACGAATCTTGACTAAGATGCTGTCGAACCTAACACAGGCAAACATCCACCATGCTAGCGATGGAGAGCAAGGCCTTAACTTGGTCGACGCTTTCCAACCAGAAATCATCTTTTGCGACCTCAATATGCCCAACATGGACGGGGTACAGTTTTTGAATCAACTCGCTCTGACTTCTCAGCAGCCCATGATCATACTCACCAGTAGCGCTAATGAAGATGTTCAAAACGCGGTCGTCGATATGGCTCAATCCGTGGGTATTGGACAAGTCTCTGCCTACATAAGCCAATGTCAGTTGAGGCGTTGGCAATGAAACTAGAGGAATGGCAAAGCTTGAGCGTGAATCAAAAACCAAGCTGGATTCAGGCTTCTAGTCAAGGCATTAAGCTAGACGCCCAAGACGTGAAGCATGCCCTATTAAACAACCAGCTTCAGCCGCACTTTCAAGCGCATTTTGATGCTCAGTCTGGTGAAATCGTTGGCGCAGAAGCTTTGGTCCGTTGGGAGCATCCGCTTTACGGTTCGCTCACACCCAATCACTTTCTTCCTCTATTGATTGAACAGGACTTAAGCGGCACATTGGCTCTGAACATGATTCGCTCATCGGTTAGGCATGCCTCTAAATGGCACAAAGCTGGTCGAAGCATCAAGGTGTCGGTCAATGTCTTGCCCTCTGATATCGCTCAGCCCAATTTTGCCGACCACGTGCTGACGATATTAGATGAAGCTCAATTTTCACCGAACTACCTGACTCTTGAAATTACGGAAGAAGAGATTACAACGGATCTCACTAACACGATAGCCAACACAGCTCGTTTAAGAATTCGCGGGGTATCCATCTCAATTGATGACTTTGGCACTGGGCACTCTTCACTCAGCCAACTGATTCACAGCCCGTTCAATGAACTTAAAATTGACCGCTCGTTTGTGAACAAGATGTCGAGCAGTCCAAAGCATCTGGCCGTTCTAAAAAGTATCATCGATCTCAGTCACAGCATTGGGTTAAACATTGTCGCGGAAGGTGTTGAGACAAGAGAAGAAGCGAAGTTCCTCTCTGAACTGGGCTGCCAAACTTTGCAGGGCTACTATTTCAACAAACCGCAAGCCATCAACGAGTTCAATCAATTATTGATTCACTCCCAAACCAAGGTTAATCAACTTACCTATTGAATCAACGATAATTTCTGCTTTAATAATCCGACAGCCAAATATAAAAATAGCGAAATGGAGTCGGCATAAATGGAAATTGAGTGGCCTTGCGAGTTAAGTCAGGAAACTAAAGAGATGCTAATGGGCATCGCTCGCGAGTTGGACGCGTTTCCCAGAACCCCAGCAGCGCCAATCAAGGTGGGATTATGTATCTCACCAAGGGTATTGCGACGGTCACATTCAGCGGTGAAGGCACCAATACCATGAATGCGGGTATCTTTGGTCACGGTTTCTGGTTAGGCGGCGCGTGATTGGACAAAGCGTTCGTTACAAAGCCACGATTGAAGAGCTCGAACCTATTGAGATGTTGATTTTCCCTCAGGCCAAAATTGAAGAGCTCGCTAAAATTAACCCTGAAATCTACAAATGGCTTTATCACAGTACACATAAGACCCAACAGGCGTGGATCCGCGCGCAGATAAGTACCTTGTATGACAAAGAAACGCGCATCGTATCGAGCCTGTTAGAGATCGCGAAGTACATTCCTAACATTAAAGGCAGTTTTCAAAAGATCCACGCGTCTCAAAGGCAGCTTAGTTTGATAACAGGGATTTCTAGACCAAGGCTTAATGAGACGCTAAAAGAGCTAGAAGTTTCCAAAGAGATTAGTTTAGAGCGTGGAGTCATTCATCTATTGAAGCCTGATGCGCTACGCAAACGCATGGAGCGAGTCTCTCAGAACATGAGCGGGCATGAATAAGTAGCCGTGATTAAGTCGGCATGGACTGCTATATAAAATTGCGCTTAGCGCCGTTGACAAGTTGTACAGCCTCGGCACGCTGAGCGAGTGTGTTTATCGAGCCTGCCTCTTTGAATCTTACAGTACGCATTTTTTAGTGCGCGCCTTGCAGAAAACCAATCGTCCGGTTTCTCTAATATCAAGTAACCATTAAAGCGCTTGGCGAGCGGCACACGGTACTCATTGATAAATTGGCTATCGAAGCCGATCTCAAAATAATCCAGCGCTTGCTCGATAGAGGTAAATTCGGAAATGGTTTGAAGAATGTCTTTCTGACTCATTGGGGATCGGTTTATTTTGGCTCTAACTTGATCACTTGGACTTGGTTGGTCGAGCAAAACGTAAAAACTCGCCGCTCCAAGTTCGATCATTTTATCAGAACCAGAAACAGCGAGTTTTGAGTTGGATCAGTCCAGAATACCGCCTAATGAAGCGCGAGTGGAGGCGCTGGAACTTCGAGGAAGGAGGCAATCACTCGATAAAGCTCTGCCTCTTTCGTTTCGATCTTACCATCAGACTCAATCGACAGTTTACACGCTCGCAGAAAGCGTTCTTTACCACTAGGTTTCAATTGAACCAGTAAGTTCAACGACGCCTTGAGCTCAGAAAAGTCTGCCATCTCATGTCGATAGTCCACGCCTTTCCAACCCAACTCAGTCGTTGACGCCTCAAATGACTGGCTTGCTTCATGCTCATCCTTATGACTGCATTTAGCTAAGGTGTTAAGAACGATTAACGCTTGCGCTTTATGTTGTTCTAGCGAACGATTTCCTCGAATCGAACCTAACGGAGGAAGTACGAGCTTTTCAACTAAATTAATGACGCACCACTCTGAAAAGCTCAGTTGGTTATCACTGTCTGCCACATTGCTCAACGCATCCAATAACTGCTCTATTTGAGATTCACTAAGTGATTTTAATGCGGGTATCGCCAGTTCCAATAGAGGTAAACGCAAATGCACCGCTAATGTACTGTCCATCAGGTGCCCAACCTGCCCCACCAATCCCATTGGAATTTTGTCGAAGATACGTTTCTTTTGCTCTTCACTACCGTCGTACATCAGAAACAAGGGAATAAAGCGCGCTGAAAAAGGGTCACGAGCAAAATCGACAAGGCGCGGTGGAATACTCGCAATGACCTCTCTGCCAGCATTGGCAAGCTCTGATGGGTTAAGTTGATTTGAATTGCTGGAACCAACATCATTCATCGGTGCAGTCTGAGTAAATGCGCTGAAGCCTGCTACACTCCCTTTGGCTGACTGTGGTGTTTTTTTCGCATCGACCTTAAAACGTCCATCCCAGCTTGGATCGATTCGTTTGATCCGCTCGTCTAATGGTGGATGAGTGGCAAACCAACCATTCACACCATCAAAACAAGATTGACCAAACATCATATGGCTTGCCTCGTGGCTTGAGCGACTCTTCACCATAGAGCTTTGAGGTAGACTGCCAATTTTAATCAATGCTCGCGCAATGCCTTGGTCATTACGAGTAAACTGAACCGCACTGGCATCCGCAAGGAACTCCCGCTGACGTGAAATCGCGCCTTTGAGCATGGAACTGACCAACAAGCCAAACCAGCCGATAATGTAAAGCGCTAAACCGAGAGCGAAAATACCGATACCCGCTTTGCTGGAGTCTGAAGAGCTCGACGAGCGCACTCGAGATGAGCGACTTAACCCTTCTAAGACCGACTCACCCGTTTGCGCTAAACATGTGATGCCGAAAATAGCACCTATCAACCATGTATTTAACTTCATGTCACCATTCAGGATGTGGCTAAATTCATGCGCAATAACACCTTGCATCTCCTCTCGATTAAAGGTGTTCAGTGCTCCTTGAGTGACGCCAATGACGGCGTCATCAATACTCATTCCCGCCGCGAACGCGTTAAGCCCATTCTCTCCCTCAAGCACATAAACTGGGGGACGGGAATACCTGAAGCAATCGACATCTCCTCAACGATGTTCAGTAACTGGCGGTACTTCGTTTTCGACGTGTTTGTTGATACAAGTTTACCGCCTAGCCGTTGAGCGATGGTACTGCCACCATTGGAAGTAATTTCGATAAGGCGTACGCCGGATGCCATAAGCATTAAGACAGTTACAACACCAAGCGTCGGGATAAATACCTCTATCAAGTCAGGCAAAGTTGGCATTTTTGTATCGTCCATAAACAATACAAACACCACGGCACAGCTCACCAAGCTGCTACCAAAAGGAGCGCCAAAATAAACAGCAAGATTAAATGGAATGATCGCCTTCTTGCTTTATCTTGATGCTGAAAGAAGTCCATTAGAAGGCCACTTTAGGAGCGTCTTGAATCTCTTTACTATCAGCAAACTCCAGTAAATTGCCGTCTTGAAAGTTGAACATGTTGGCAAAGATGACCGCTGGGAACTGCTGTTTGTAAGTATTGTAGCCAGTCACACTGTCATTAAACGCTTGACGAGCAAAGGCAACCTTATTTTCTGTACTGGTCAGCTCTTCTTGAAGCTGAGCCATTGTGTCGCTTGCTTTAAGCTCTGGGTAAGCTTCCACAACCACATTGAGTTTACCGAGCGCATTGGTCAGCATGGATTCAGCTTGGCTGAGCATTGAAATGGCATCAGCACTATCTGGCGCCTGCTTGGCCGACTCTAAACCCGATAGCGCTTGATTACGCGCTTGAATCACAGCTTCGAACGTCTCTTTTTCATGAGACATGTAGCCTTTTGCTGTTTCGACAAGGTTGGGGATCAAGTCGTAACGACGTTTCAACTGAACTTCAATTTGCGCGAAGCTGTTTTTAAAACGGTTACGTAGCGTGACGAGTTTGTTGTAGATACTTACTGCGTAAAACGCAACAAGCAGAATGAGTACAAGTAGAGTCCAAAATGCTGTCATGATCTTCATCCATTATGAGTTTGGTCAATATGTTAACCCATAACTTATTGAACCTTAATGGAAACGAACCAAAATGGTTCGCAAAAATCAGATTTTTAGTTTGAACTCTACCGCTACCTAGTTTTTAAACTGAAGCTCCACCAATCGCTGGTACAAGTCACAGCGTTGCATCAACTCTTGGTGAGAACCCACATCCACCAACTCACCATGATCGAGAACCGCTATCTTGTCAGCGTGCTGAATGGTCGAAAGTCGGTGGGCGATGATGAGGGTTGTGCGGCCTTGCATCAACTCTTCCAAAGCTTGCTGAACGTGATGCTCACTTTCACTGTCTAACGCACTCGTAGCTTCATCAAGTAGCAGGATTTTGGGGTCTTTTAAAATAGCGCGAGCAATTGCGATGCGCTGTTTTTGACCGCCCGACAAACGTACGCCACGCTCTCCTAAGAAACTGTCGTAACCTTGTGGCAGTTTAGTAATAAAGTCATGGGCATGGGCCTTCTTCGCGGCTTCGACGACTTCATCGTTACTGGCATCCGGATTGCCGTAGCGAATATTGTGTAGAACATCATTACTAAACAGCGAAGGCTGCTGAGGTACCAACGCCATTTCACGTCGAAGTTGGCTTGGTTCAAACTGCGATAGCTCGATATCGCCGATAGAAACAGTGCCTTGCTGCGGGTCGTAGAAACGCTGCAGCAATTCAAACAAAGTGGATTTACCTGCGCCAGATGGGCCAACGAGTGCAAGTACCTTACCCTCTTCCGCAACCAAATTGAGGTTTGCAATCGCCTTCTGATCGGGACGAGATGGATAGCAAAAGTCCACACTGTCAAACTTCACATCGTGAGCTTTGGGCTCGACTATCGCACCACAGTTATTCGGCGCAACGATGTTGCTTTCCACTTGAAGAATCTCGATTAAACGCTCTGTAGCGCCTGCCGCACGTTGAAGCTCACCAAGCACTTCAGAGATCGTCGCCAATGACGATGCCACCATGATTGCGTAAAAGACAAATGCACCTAAGTCCCCTGCGCTCATCACGCCATTAATCACGTCACTGCCGCCAACCCAAAGCATGCCTGCAATCGCGCAGAAAACAATGACAATCACACCAGAGATCAAGATCGCACGCTGTTTCACGCGTTGACGACCAATATCAAACGCGCGCTCAACTTCATAGGCAAACGCCTGCTTTTCTTCTGCTTCACGCGAGTAGCTTTGCACTGTTTTAATGTGCTCAATCGCTTCACCAGCGTAACTGCCAACATCCGACATCGAATCTTGACTATCGCGGGACAGAGCACGCACGCGACGGCCGAAGAAGAGGATAGGAACCAAGATAAATGGCACCGATATCAGAACGATAAGAGTGAGTTTGATATTGGTAGCAAACAGCATGACCAGCGCACCCAAGCACATCAATGCACTGCGCATGGCCATAGAAAACGACGACCCTATAATACTTTGCAGCAAAGTCGTATCAGTGGTAAGGCGCGCCATGATATCGCCGCTGCCATTTTCCTCGAAATAGCTCGGGTGCAATGTCACCACATGGTTGAACACAGCAAGTCGAATGTCGGCGCTTACTCGTTCACCGACTGACGAGACCAAGTAAAAACGAAAGAAAGTTCCGATGGAAATCAGCACGGTCACGCCAACAATGAATTGTATGGCTTGCGTTAACTGCTCCACCGATTGCTGAGCAAATCCATTATCAATAAGCAGACGTACCCCGTGTCCGACAGACAGGGTTAACCCTGCGGTGAAAACCAAAGCCAGCAAAGCAGCGGCGACTTTAAACTTGTAGGGTGCGATAAACTTGCCTAACTCTAGCAAGATAGCCAAATTCTTATTCTTGCCTGTTGAAGCATCGTTTTTGGCCGACGTGCGCCTTGCTTGGCGACTGTTTTGATGTTGAGCATCCATTATTATTAGTATTTCCTTTTGGTCCCTTGTTGGGGCCTCTTATAGATTTGGTTCAATCTGAGCTTTACTTATTCATACGGGCTTTACGATTGGTCATATTACTTGGTTTACTCGGCACTGGCTTTCTCTCATGAAGCAAGTGTCTAATTGCCAAGATGGGATGAGGAAGTAGCATTCTTGGCCCCGAGTACCGCATTACTAATCGCATCTGCTCTTTAGGTTCTGATTTATAGCAATGAATTGGGCATTGATTACACGTTGGTTTTTCTTGTCCATATGGACAACGATCGAGTCGCTGCTCAGCATAAATCAGTAAATCATTGCACGCTGCGCATAGTCCTTTACTCGAATCATGATGCGACCGGCAGTAGATCTCCATCATCGATGCCACCGTTTTAAACTCGGTTTGTAGTTTTCCTTGTAGGATTTCGCTGCTTTTCATTCTATGACCGATATCTCTGGGTAAAGCTCACTCATTTGAATGAGTAGAGTATCATTCATATAGCCAGATAATTTGCGGTTTGTCACTAAACACTATATTCTCGCTCGCTCTTTTCCTAGCCAGCCTATTTCCTGAATTTAGAGAGTATGTAGCGATGAACCGTAAAAAGAAAATCAACGAGATTCTAAAGAAGAAACAAAAGAAAGCGAACGCTAAGCTGCATAAAAGCAACAAGCCTAAGTACATCTCTAAAGCAGAGCGTGCAAAACTAGAAGCTGAACAAGCAGAAGCGGTGCAAGCTGAAACTGAGCAAACTGAAACAGCTAGTCCAGAAGCTGGCGCGCACGAAGCAGACGCGCAGTAAAAACAAAAACGACACAAATAAGTTAGACAGTAACTAACTGACTTGCTTGGCTAAAATTGACTCAGTACTGATGAATCATATTTAGAAATATCCAGCTCAATCCCAAACTCTTTCGCTAACTCGTCAAGTTCGGTTTGAGCTGCATTTAAGCTACTCATAGTGATGGTATTGTCGTCCAGTTTCCACAACTGACGTGACCCTTCGTAGCTAAATTGAAGTGCAAGCATTGCATCTGCATTGCCCTCTTTAGAAGCTGCCTTGAGCGCTCTGTTCTTTCGATAGATCAAATTGAGTGCGTGTTTAAGATCCCACACGTAAGCTACTTCTTTCATCTTTGGATGACTTTTCAACTTAACCAGTGCGACGCCCACGCCAATTCCACTGACTACAACGCCTAATAAGTTCCAATGAAAGTGCGAGCCTGCTTCCGACGGAAACAAAAAGATCAGCGTTTGAGAAATAGCCAAACTCGCAATGGCTAGAACAGCGATACAAGTGACAATGACATAGTTCAAACGGGAGCGGTATAACTGCTTATCAATATTCTGTAGTTGCATTCAATAGTCCATTAATGGCGTGATGATCGCTAGGTGCGTTGTCGAAACATTTGATTATACATGGCGAGAAGTTAGGTTTAAGCAGAGGTTTGTTGCAAACGATGTCTTTGCCCCAACAACTTACAAAGTAAACCATTGGGACAATGGTTGAGTTAATCTGATGCTTTAAAAACCGTTAGGTCAATCCCCTCAATTTCACACACTTTTTGAATAGTAGAAAGCGCGCATAACCGCTTTAAGTAAGCTCTCAGATGGGTAAATGTTAGTGGTGACTTTTCTATAGGCAGCGACCATTCAGCCAACATGAATAGGAAGTAGTCACAAGCCGTTAGGCTATCCCCCAGCAAGTAGTCGTTATTGGCTAATTGTTTATCTATTACCGCCAACGCGTCTGCAATGCGATCATCTTGCGCAGCCACAACGTTTGGAATTGTATCTGGGTCATTGGTATGACGATGCGGGTAATAACGAACCATCAGTTCGGATTGCAGCGTATTATTTAAAAACGCCAACCATTGATAAAAGAGCGGCCTTTTAGGGTCACCTATCTGCGGCATTAGGTTGGCTTCAGGATGAAGTTCACAAATGTGCATACAGATCGCAGGGCTCTCAAAGATTGGCTGTTCATCGACTACAAGCGTTGGAATTCGACCTGCTGGATTGAGCTTTAAATACTCCGGTGATTTCTGAGAATTGGATTTTTTATCGACTAACAACAATTTATAGTCAGCTTTAACATGATGGAGCAAAAAGTGTGGTGCAAGGCTGGCATTATTTGGGTAGTAATAGAGCTTAAACAAAACTGACTCCTATGATTTAGGCAGTGCAAGTGATAGAGACGAGTTCACGAAGATTCACCATGAAAGCTTTCGAAATCATGCTCAAACAGCTACTCATCTGATTTGCGCAACAGATTAGTTCAACTCAAACTGACTGTAACCCTCTTTGGCGATAAGTTACCTTCCACTTCTCAAAAATGAGCAGACGGTCCTACGAAAACCCGTGTACTGGTCGATGCCCTTGGTTCTTTAGGCTCAAATTTGGAGGGCAATTTGGGGTTAGGTTTCAATTCCTTTCAATAGTGTGCACTTAGTTCCAAAACTAAATTATATGCCATAAAAATGACATATTTAGGTTAATGCTCAGCTCATATTTTATAAACGATATTATTAACTGTGATGTTAATTCCTTTCAAACATCATGACGCTTTTCATATAGCAACTTCTGCCTATATTTTTTCCTGTCTCCCGACAAAAACAACAAGCAGTACACGAAACGCCTACCTCAATTATCGTTTCGTCAAACGGCACACCTACATAGAGAGTAAAACAGTGAAAAACAATAATATTATTCAAGCCGCAGTGGGACTGGCGATGCTATCGGCGCTGCCAACCACCGCACATGCGCACGGTTGGACAGAATTTCCAAGTGCTCGCCAAAACATATGTTACGAACAAGGTGGCATTTGGTCTGGCAACCCGCCCAATGCAGCTTGTGCGCAAGCCAAAGAGATTTCAGGTACATACCCATTTGTTCAGCGTAACGAATACGCGAAGAACATTACCGATTACAACAACATGGCGGCAGTAAAGGCAGCAATTCCAGATGGAACGCTTTGCTACGCCAACGATCCTCAAAAGCAAGGAATGGGCGCTCCCCATACAGGTTGGACTCGCACCGAAGTTAGCGCAGGCACTTTTGAATTTGTTTTCAACGCAACCGCCCCTCACAACCCATCTTTCTGGGAATTTTACCTGACTAAGCCAAGCACAGATCTAAGCAAAGCACTCGCATGGAGCGATTTGGATTTAATCCAAACAGCAGGCAATATTCCTGTCGAAGGCGGTAAATACCGCATGGATGTCACCATTCCTTCAGATCGTTCGGGCGATGCAATCTTATTTGTCCGTTGGCAACGTAATGATGCAGCAGGCGAAGGTTTCTATAACTGTTCAGATATCACCATTGTTGATGGCCAAACTCCTCCTCCTGAGCCACCACCAGAGCAAGATCTCGTTCGCGGTGAGCGATATATCCCAGTAGATTTTGTCGGCCCAGAACTTGGTGATACGGTTAAGTACGACATCATCAACAAGTACGGCGATGTAGCGCGTAGCTTCTCAATTGATGTTGATGCTAACAACGTCAACGATTGGGAGCGCCTACTGGCTTCTGAAATCAACGGTTGGCACGCGGAATTTAAAGATGGCGCAGTATTCATTGGTGACTGGCATGAAGAGATGTCTCACTACATGTACTTCCAAAATGACCAATCTCGCAATTTCTTTAACTCAAGAGATGCTCGCGCCTCCGGCAAGATCACGGTAATCGAAGGTGATGACGGTGGTACTGAGCCACTCACCGGTGACATCTATGAGCTTGTGAAGAGTGACAAAGTCGTCAATGCTGGCGACAAAGTGGTGATTTCCACTAGTGAAGCCGCAAACTTAACCCAGGTTCAAGGCACAAGCGTTAGTATTGAAAACAATGGTTCAACGTCCATCGTTGTTGATACCAGCGCCGTGACTCAAACTGAAACTTTATCGTTTGTGGCTGATGCGATTTTTAGTGAGCTCAGTGAAACCTTCACATTTGAGGTGATCGCTGACGATGGTGAACCAGGCCCAGGGCCAGGTCCAAACCCTGATGCTTGGGACTCATCAAAAACCTACGTAGGTGGTGAAGTCGTTTCCTACGACAATGAGAAATGGGAAGCACAATGGTGGGTGCAAGGTGGTTCTGACCCTAAAACTACCTATCAAAACGATCAGTGGGGAGTTTGGCGTCCAGCCAACTAATCCAATGTGAATTAGGTCATTAAAACCTGCATAAGAAAGCGAAAGCCACTGCATAGTTGCAGTGGCTTTTTGTTTCTAACTGCGACGAAACAGCTAAGTAAGTTGTTAAAAGCGCTAACCGTTATCGCAGTAGCAGATCATCATCTATCGGTGTGAACTGACTAGCTGCATCAACCAAACTTTGGGCGGTCAGCCCTGGTACGCCAAATACTTCAACACGCTTATTAAAACGGTCGCGAATTCTGTCAGCAAGTACAGCGAAATCCCCATCACCAGACACTAGTACAATGGTGTCGACCTTTTCTGCCCACTCAATCGCATCGAGGCAATACCAACATCCCAATCTCCTTTCGCACTGCCATCTCGGCGCTGAATAAACGGTTTTAATTCAACATTAAAGCCAACACCACGGAGGATGTGGTGAAACTGCCTCTGTTTTGGGTCGTTACTAGCTATCGCATAAGCATTCGCTTGAATCACTTCCCTTCCCTGTGTTGCCACATACCAAAACTGGTTGTAATCAAAGTTGGCCCGGTATTTCTCTTTAGTGGTGTAGTAGACGTTTTGTACATCAACAAAAATGGCGATCTTTTCCATGGTCAATTTATGGTTCTCATATCGCTCAACACGAGCAGTTTGGGGGAAACAGGCTGACAAAAGACAACCAAACGAGAGAACAGATAATAACTCAAATGGTTAAAGAAAACCTGCCAACATCGCGAAAAACGGTATTTGACAACTGTTACCTAAAACAGTTGAACCGAATGACGAGTTGATCGCAGCTTGAAGAAGAAGATCCTCTAACGCAGAATTAATCACAAAATTTATAAAACACACTAGTATTATCAGTTATGAAAATCATTTACAATTTTGAGACAAATTACGAACTTCATCATTATGTAACTTTACACATATGATCAATTGATAGTTTACTTACTATACACATAGCCACACAGTAGCCCCATGACAATTACTAACTCCAACTCCACTCATAAAAACCTAGTGTTGCAAGGCATATGCTTGGTGTTTGGAGGCTTTGCGCTCATTCTCAGCGTTATCAATTATGTCTTAACTGACAACTACGTGCTTTTTGTGAGTGAAGCGATTTTCGCTCTTTACTCAGGTTACATCTTCTATCGCATCAAATCTCGTAAAGTCACACCGCGCCAGATCGATGTATACAATTTGCTTCTCACCACCATTATTGTCTTTGGCGTTTCATCACTAAAGTCGACTCGGGCATCATATATTGGTCGTTTTTGCTACCTGCTGTTTACCATATTTTTTATACTAAACGCTGTGCGACTATGGCCTCTTTGTGTGTCTTTATCTGCCTCGGATTCATTCTGTGGGAGCGGGCCCCTTATATTAATACGTTCTCACTACTGAACTTTGTGTTTATGTATCTCGCAATTTGGGCTGTCTCTTTTTCTCATGAGATTAGCCGCGCTAAAATCCAAAATGCACTGGAAGTTGCCGCAATTACCGATCCATTAACACAGCTAAAAAATCGTCTTGCGCTTGAGTATGACTATGAAAAAGAACTGAAAAACAGTTCCGATGTACACGCGCTTTATATCGATATCGACCACTTTAAAAAAATCAATGATACATACGGGCACAGCATTGGCGATGAAGTGCTTATATTTACCGCCAACTTGGTCGAGAAAAGAATCGACCACGATTGGATCTATCGATTGGGTGGTGAGGAGTTCTTAATCCTTGTCAAAGGCAATCGGACAATGGCGGCCGATGTCGCTGAAAGCATACGTAAAGACATTGAAGATAGTGAGTTTCGCCACCAGCACCACTCGTTTTCAATATCTGCCAGCGTTGGCGTTGCGCCCATTAACAAAACGTTAGGCCTAGAAGCGGCTATTGATAATGCCGATTCTGCGCTTTACCAAGCGAAATCCGAAGGGCGAAACCGTGTATGTATATTCGCTTAAAAACATGACCGACTTCATATTTTTAAGGTAATTCCTACCAAAAATGCGTAGAATACCCCCTCATTTTTTGTGGGTGGGTAATTTGTGATTAAGAGTATTGTAAGTCATGGAACAGACGGCTTTACAAGGGATCAGTTTGAGTTATTAGCGCCTGGTGGTGATGTTGAATCCATTAAAGCTGCCATTGCGGCCGGAGCCGATGCTATCTACTGCGGGCTAGACAGGTTTAATGCTCGCAACCGCGCAGCCAATCTAACCATAGATAACCTCAAAGGCATTCTAACGCTCGCTCACCGAAATCAATGCCAGATATTTCTCACTCTCAATGTTCTGATTCTAGAGAGCGAGATTCCTGCCGTAATGCGCCTGCTGGCCCAGTTAGCAGAGACAGACATCGACGGCGTGATCATTCAGGATTTGGGTTTGGGATACCTAGTTAAGAAGCACTTCCCTAGCCTAGATGTCCACGCCTCCACCCAGCTCAACACGCACAATAGCGGTCAAATTGATTTCTTGAGCAAGCTAAACGCGAGCCGAGTCAATCTATCTCGTGAGTTAAACATCGATGAGATTCGTCATTTAAGTGAGTACGGGCGTGCGCGTAATGTACTGATGGAAGTCTTCGTTCATGGCTCCTATTGCATTGGTTTTTCTGGGCTTTGTTACATTAGTTCTGCGAGAAATGGTGCCTCTGGCAACCGCGGCCGTTGCAGTCAGCCATGCAGAGAGCAATATCAAACCACCTCACAAGGCTACAACTACCCGCTCAACATGAAAGACAACTCGGCCTTTGGTGACCTGCAAGCTTTGGCGGACGCTGGGGTCTATTCTCTCAAAGTCGAAGGACGCATCAAAAAGCCTCATTATGTCTTTACCGTCGTAGACAACTGGCGTAAGCAAATTGATCGTTTGTGCGATGGACAAGAACTCTCAAACAATACCGAAGAACTCTATACGGTTTTCAATCGCGATTTTACCAACGGCTTCTTGCAAGGTGAAATTGGCAAAAGCATGTACATCGACAATCCGCGCGATCATGCGGTTAAGCACTTCACCAAAATCTACCAATGTACGTCTGCAGAAAACGTGCAAACCGTGAAGAAGGCGCTGTATGACAAAAAAACGGACATCATAGAAAATGTCGCGGCCCGCACCGCTGGCATGGACATCACTTCAAGCAGCAAAGGGGCGAGTTTGAAAGGCGCTATCGATACGCCAACACTTGAGCCGCTAGAAAAGCACTCACGTTTTGAAAATCCACAGCGTTTATCTGTATTGATATCAAACACCGACGAAGCTTACCTTTCAGCACGAAATGATATCGACGTGTATTTTCAGTTGCCAATGGGTTTGAAAGCTGAGTTACCAAACTTGTTTGAGTTGTTCGAAGGCAACCCAAATTTGAAGCCATGGTTCCCTGCGATCTTGATTGGTGATGATTTCGAAGCGGCAAGAATGCTACTAGACAAGATAAAGCCTGAGCTACTGATCACCAACAACTCTGGTGTTGCGACAATCGCACAATCGCTCAATCTAAATTGGATTGCCGGCGATCAAATGAATAGCTGTAACTCTTACACGCTGAAATGTTTGCAAGAAGAATACACGGCGTCTGGGGCTTTCCTCTCCAACGAGCTAAGCAAAAAGCAGCTCAACTACATCCAACGCCCGAGCCAGTTCCGCGCGTTTTACAACGTCTACCACCCGAATACGCTGCTAACCAGTCGCCAATGTCTGTTCCAACAAACGGAAGGGTGCAAAAAGATCAAACTGAACAAAGGTTGTTTGCGTCGCTGTGATAAACGTACATCTATCCTAAACCTTAAAGATAACCCGTACGTGGTGGACAAACAGAAAGGCAGTTATAACAGTCTCTACAGTGATTTGAATGTCCTCAATTTAGATGTGTTAAGTGATCACTCTGACTTGTTCACCGATGTCATGATCGACCTAAGAGACATTCAAACAGAAACCAAACACCACGTAAGCAATGAGAAGCTGATTGACCTGTTCCTTGCTTTCCTTAGACAACCTAACCTCGTAGAGCATTTTGACACGCTGCAACAGGCCATTACGCCAACACGCAATCAACAATACAGAAAGGGCGTTTAACGCCCTTTTAAGTCCCAGTTAAGTATGACCTATGGAAAATTAAGATAATTAATTTCACTAATTTTCCATTTCTCCTTATTGTGGTCACAACCCACTCGCATTGGAAGCTGAATTCTAAGTAAGAAAGCTGAACATTAAGGAATAAAAATGACCGCCATTACCGACCTCGACACTCTACTTAAATCCATGTCTCCAAAGCTCATTGAAGGTGAATACGTATTTTGCACCGTCTCAGGCAACTGGCCGATTACATCAATCTCGATCCTATTGCGACATTCCGCGAGCAAGAGGGCTTAACCCTAGTACTGGAGCAGCAGAAAGCGATGGATGCAAATTTGAGTGTTGAGGGCATATTTAGCCTCATTACCCTAACGGTCCATTCGAGCCTTGAAGCGGTAGGGCTGACGGCTGCCTTTGCGACCAAACTCGGCGAACATGGTATCAGTGCTAATGTTATAGCTGGCTACTACCATGACCATATATTTGTACAGAAAGAGAAAGCACAAGCGGCGATGAACGCGTTACGTGAGTTTTCAGAGTCTTAGATTTTCTGATATAACTGACTGAAATGCATATCTATTGGTCACTATCATGAACTTCAACTTCAGCTTAAAAGGATTTGCTGTATTGAACACCCTCAAATTTGTCCTAATCGCTAACTTGATTGCCGGCGCTGTCGTGTTCGGCGTTGAAAAAAGCACGGGGTTCTTCGGATTCGAGTCTTGGTCGGACTATACGTTCTTTGTCTCCATAGCCATATGGGGCGTCGCCGCTCTATTTTTCATGTATCCACCCGGAGGTGGTTTTGGCGGCGATAAGGCTGATATCGCTGCAGACTCAATGGTAGACAGCATAGTAGCTAACGAAATTGACGATGACCGTATGTCTGATAACACGCGGTTTTGTATCAAGCTTGTCCTAGCTGGTTTACCCGCTTTTGCTATCTGTGTGTTTCCCATGATATTTGGCTGATCGTTGTTCCAAAATGATACTCACCCCTTAAATTTACAACTCTAATATTGGCTCTGTTTCTCAATGGGTTAGGCTAACTGTTCAGCGAGTCTATACAGCGTTTAGAGGACTACTTAATGTTAACCATAAACAACACCGGACTTATCATTGTTGATATTCAAGGGAAGCTGGCTCGGCTCGTTCACGACAGTGATACACTGATTGCCAACTGTGAAAAGCTGATTCAGGCGCAGCCATATTAAACTTGCCCATCATTCAGCTTGAGCAGAATCCTGACAAACTTGGCAGCACTGTAGATGAACTCAACGCTCATTTGCCCGACTCTTCGCCCATCTCCAAATTTACATTCAACGCCTGCGATACGATAGAATTTGTAGAAGCGTTGGAGGCGACTAAGATTGAGCATTGGCTGATCTGCGGTATCGAAAGCCATATTTGTGTGTACCAGACTGCTAGAGGCCTCATAGAGAAAGGGCTCAATGTAGAAGTGGTTAGTGATTGTGTGTCTTCTCGTACCCCAGACAACAAGCAGCTCGGTCTTGAGAGAGTGAGAGACAGTGGCGGCAAGATAACTGGCTTGGAAATGTGTTTATATGAGATGGTTCAAGACTGCCGAAAAGATGAGTTTAAGCAGATTTTAAAACTCATTCGCTAACAAAGGATAAAAATTTGAATCTCGCTCTGTTTGATTTCGATCGCACAATTACCACAGAAGACACGTTCACCAAATTCTTGTTTTATTCGACGCCCAAGCCTCGACTGCTCATTGGCCTTTGCCTTACCTCCCCATTATTGCGCTGTACAAACTTGGCCTACTACCCGCGAGCAAAACACGGCCAGTGGTGTCTAAAGTCGCCTTTTGGCTTCGCCGCCCAAGTGATGTGCAGCAATCTGCCCAAAAGTACGTGGAAGAATACATACCCACAACTCTGCGGGAAGAAATGCTAGAGAAAATTCGTTGGCACTCGGATCAAGGCGACGACATCTATCTAGTCTCTGCATCGCTCGATCCTTACCTCAGCCTTTGGTGTCAAAAGCAGGGAATAGCCTTGATCTGTAGCACGCTTGAGGTGCGAAATGGTCGATATACGGGTAACTATGTCAACGGTGATTGCAGCAAACAAAGAAAGGTCATCGGTATTCAGCAAGCTATTGATTTGTCATCATATTCAAAAATTTATGCCTATGGTGACACGGTCGAAGATCTACCTATGTTGGGCCTCGCTGACATCATGTATTACCAAGGTCAACCCATCACCGAGTTAGCTGACCTTAATTAGCTGACATTGACTAACTTTCATAAAACAAAACCCCGCGATTAACGCAGGGTCTGAATTAATCATATTCACAAGCTGATAAGCTAATCACCTTGGTAAGCTGGGTAGTCCAACAAGCCTTTTTCATTACCACCAAAAAGCGTTGCAGGATCGTGCGCTGCTAGTGGGTAATCGTTTTGAATACGACTTGGCAAGTCTGGGTTAGCAATGAATGGGCGACCAAAACCAACCATGTCTGCCAAACCACTTTCTAGCGCTTGCGCTGCCTTCTCAGTGTTGTAACGACCTGCGTAGATGATTGTACCTTTGTAAGCTTCACGTACGGCTGTCTTGAACTCAGCTGGCGTGTCTGGCGCGTCGTCCCAATCCACTTCTGCAATGTGCATGTACACCACATTCAGCTTATCAAGAAGCGCAGCCGCTGCCGTGTAAGTTTCTACTGGTGTTTTATCAACGGTACCGTTTAGTGACGTAAATGGAGCTAGACGAACACCTACACGATCTGCACCAATCGCTTGAGTCATGCTTCAACCACTTCGCCCAAGAAACGCAGACGATTTTCGATAGAACCACCATACTCATCAGTTCGGTTGTTTGCTTCTGAATCGATGAACTGGTTTACCAGATAGCCGTTAGCAGCGTGAAGCTCAATACCATCAAAACCTGCTTCAATCGCATTCAATGCCGCTTGGCGGTACTCTTCAATCACCTCTTTAATGTCATCTTTGGTCATTTCGCGAGGCTCAACCACGTCGACAAAGCCCGGTTCGTCACTGCCGTTATCGATGAATACTTTTACGTTTTCCGCTTTTAAAGCTGAAGACGAAATTGGCTGCTCACCACCAATGTTGTCTGGGTGCGTAACACGACCAACATGCCAAAGCTGAGCGAAAATCACGCCACCTTCTGCGTGAACTGCATCCGTCGTTTTTTTCCAGCCTGCAACCTGCTCTTGGCTGTAAATCCCCGGTGTCCAAGCGTAACCTTGGCCCATAGGTGAAATTTGTGTACCTTCAGCGACAATTAAACCTGCAGAAGCACGTTGAGCGTAGTATTTGGCCATCATGTCATTGGCGACATTGCCTGGCTGACTTGCACGAGAGCGAGTCATTGGCGGCATCACAATACGGTTTTGAAGCGTTAGCGAACCCAGCTGTACTGGTTGGAACAATGTATCTTTCATGACAAACCTCGTTATTTGCTCAACTGAATCAATTCGATTTGATAACCGTCTGGATCTTTAACAAAAGCGATGTGAGTTTCACCGCCTTTAAGTGGCCCTGGTTCACGAGTGATATTCCCACCCAGTGATCTGATTTGATCGCATGCTGCGTAAATGTCTTCACAACCCAACGCTAGGTGACCAAAAGCATTGCCGTGTTCGTAGCTGTCTGTATCCCAGTTGTAAGTCAGCTCGATAGTGGCTGAATCAGGATGGTCTGGATTACCGATAAACACCAAAGTGTATCGGTATTCAGTATTCTCAAAACGATCAAGCTCGCTCATACCCATGACTTTGGTGTAAAACTCGATCGATTTTTCTAGGTCAGCGACGCGGATCATTGTGTGAAGAAATTTCATGTTTTGCCTTCTTTGTTGGGCTTTTAAATAGCGCTTGATCAACGCTCAAACTTTTAAAAACAAGGTTATTGAGACGTAATGTAACGCCCAAGAAGGAAACCATGAAATTATCATTTATTATTGATTCAATAATATTTTATTATTATGAGCAAACCAGATTCCGCGATACCTATTACGTCCTATGTAAAACTGAGCCTTAAAAAAACCAAAAAAAGCGCCACTTAATCGAATAAGTGGCGCTTTGGTCGTGTAACCGGAACAACTACAAATTAATTAGGTCGCCTAAGTCTTTTTCCATCGCACCGTAGAAGTGATTGCCTTTGAACTGGTGATAGGTAGAGACAGGTTCAAAACTGGCTTCGCGGATTTGATTCGCTTTTGCCAATAACTCAGCACCTGTTTCTGTTGCCTCTTCAAAGCTCACATAAGGATTTGGGATCGCAGACAACAGTAACTTGGTATAAGGATGCTGAGGATTATCAATCACACTGCCAGTATCGCCGTACTCCACAATCTGCCCTTGGTACATGATGGCAATCTCTTCTGCAAAATAACGCGCTGTAGCAATATCGTGTGTGATGTAGAGAAAAGTAAACCCTTGCTCGTCTTTCAATCGTTTGAGTAGATCCAACACGTCCAATCGGATGGAGACATCCAACATAGACGTTGGTTCATCCGCTAAAATCACTTCTGCTCCAACCGCAACGGCTCGCGCGATAGAGACACGCTGCCTTTGACCACCAGAGAGCTGATGTGGAAATTTTGGTGCTGTAGACTCTGCATCAAGCTCAACCATTTCAAGCAACTCATTTACGCGAACTTTCGCTTCCGCATGATTCTTTACATGCTTGTGAGTCAGCAACGGCCTAGCAATATGATGATAAATTGTATGCGCAGGGTTGAGCGAACCATACGGGTCTTGGAAAATCATTTGAATCTGCTTTCGATAGTCCACCAGCGCTTGACGAGTATTGATTTCACTGATGTCTTGCCCTTTAAACAGCACCTCACCGCTGCAATGGTCGTGCATTTTGGTCAACAAGCGCGCCACTGTACTTTTTCCTGAACCACTTTCGCCAACCAACGCCATGGCTCGCCCTTTCTTGAGATCAAAGCTGACATTACGCAGTGCTTTCACTTCTTTTTTCTTAACTCCCTTCCCTGTATGGAAAGTTTTGGCCATATCTTTAACCGAGATTATGGTATCGCCACTGTTTAGATTAATCATGCCGTCGCCTCCTCAGTTTTCTGTTTCATTTTTTGCTCAAAAGCGGCTGGGATTGATTGCCAGAGTTTCTTGGTATAAGCATGTTGTGGGTTGGTTAGAATGTCTCTTGAAGCCCCCACCTCAACCAGTTCGCCTTTTAGCATTACACCAATTCGGTCACAAAGCTGGGTCATTAAACTCAGGTCATGAGTAATGAATAAAACCGAGAATCCGAACTGTTTTCTGAGGGCGTGCACTTGCATCAATATTTCACGCTGAACCACGACATCCAACGCTGTTGTCGGCTCGTCCATAATCAGCAGGTCAGGTTTTAATGCTAGACCTATAGCGATAACAATGCGCTGACGCATACCACCAGAGAACTGATGTGGATAATCCGACAGACGTTCAGGGGCAATGCCTACTAGCTTTAACAACTCGCGGGCTTTTTCAGCCGACTGCTCGCGATTGTAACCACGATGCTTCTTGAACATGTCGCGAAACTGCTCTTCAACCGTAATCACGGGGTTCAAACTGTTCATCGCGCTCTGGAACACCATACTGACTTTGCTCCAGCGAATGTCCGCCACCTGCTTATCAGTCATGGTAAGTGTGTCTTCACCGTTCAGCAGGATCTCGCCATCTGAAATATACGCAGGCGGTTGAAGCAGTCGACTAATGGCAAAGGCGATGGTGCTTTTCCCGCAACCTGACTCCCCTGCCAATCCGAAAATCTCGCCTTTCTTGATATGAAAATTCACGTTCTTAACCGCCGCGAACTCGCCATCCTCTAGTAAATAATCAACGCAAAGGTCTTTGATTTCTAATGTATTACTCATAGATAGCATCCTTTTTATCGAGATCAGGGTGCGACATTCTCGCCTGACGCTTACGCTCTTGGATCAGTTTTACGCGTTGCTTGAATTTCTTCATACCCGTGAAGGTACGTAAACGTGGGTTGGAGATTTCATCAATACCGAAGTTGAGCAGTGCCAAGCCTACGCCCAGTATTGCGATCGCCACACACGGCACTAACACTTCCCACCACGCGCCCACGATCAATGCGGATGTGTTTTGCGCGTTATAAAGCATGGTGCCCCAACTGACTGATAGTGGGTCGCCCAAGCCAAGGAATTCAATCGTTGCCTGAGTAATAATGGTGAAGATAATCGAGCCGAGGAAGTTCAAACCGATGATGGATGATAGATTAGGCAATATCTCCACAAATATGATTCGCCAAGCTGGTTCACCTGCCAGTTCACTGGCTTGAATGAACTCCTTATTACGTATCGACAATGTTTGCGCTCGGGTAACACGTGCGCCCCATGCCCAACTGGTCAAGCCGATAATCAAGGCGATAGTGAACGGACTCACCTCACCTATGAATGCAGCCAATACCAACAGCAAAGGCAACTGCGGAACTACTAGCGCCACGTTGGTCACTAAGTTAACGATGTCATCAAATTTACCGCCAAAGTAGCCAGCTGAAACCCCCAACGCTGTGCCAACTATGACGATAATGATCCCAGCACTGAAACCGACAGCAAGCGAGGTTGAGGTGCCTTGTATAAATTGATGATAAACATCGCGCCCCATGCGCGTAGTACCCATTACATGTTCAGCACTTGGAGCTTGGTGAGGCCTTGCAACACGTTTGTTCGCATCATGCTCAGTCAGTAGCGATGAAGACAATGCAATCCCGATGTAGAACAGCACAATCGATAGGCCAAACGCCACTTTCTTATTGCGCCCCAATAATTTCAAAAATCCTTTCATGATAACTTCCTATTATTCGCGGCGTAGTCGTGGGTCGAGATAAACGTAAGCAAGGTCGGCGGCAAAGTTTGCGCTCAGCATTGCAATGGTCATGATGAGTAGCTGACCTTGAATCACCGGATAGTCACGAGCAACTATCGCTTCAAATAGCGTATTTCCTAATCCCGGATAGTTGAAGACTACCTCAGTTATCAGCGAGCCCCCATCACTACTCCCACGGTCATGGCAAACGCGGTAATCGATGGAAGCAAGGCGTTTCGCGCACCGTAATTGAACATAACTCGTCGCTCAGAAATGCCTTTCGCACGTCCCATGACTATGTAGTCCTCACCAAGTAAGTTGATTAGGTTATTACGAATTGTCAGCAAGTAGCCGCCAATCTGGACAATCACTAGCGAGATAATAGGCATGGTGGCGTGATGCAAGACACTCGAAATGTATTCCCACGATAAAGCGGGATCTAGCTCAATATTGTAGGCGTATGAATACGGGAACCAATTTAGGGCGACACCGAACACAAACATGAAGGTGAGTGCCAATACAACGGCAGGGATTGACTGCAACACTAAAGAGAGTGGTGACAGAATCGTATCTAACCAACTACCGCGATTCCAAGCAGCGATGATGCCCGAGATTGAACCGATGAAGAAGCTGATCAAGGTAGATGTACCCACTAAGAAGAGTGTCCAAATCATTGAACGACCGATAACTTCACTCACTTGAAGTGGGTAGAACTTAACAGACACACCTAAGTCCCAAGTAAAAACGCTTTTTATGTAAGTGATGTACTGAAGATAAAGCGGCCCGTCGACAAAGCCGAATGTTTGTTTTAGAGACTCTAAGCTCTCTACGGGTAATGGGTTACCTTGCGATGCGAACATAACCATGATCGGATCGCCTGGCATTAACCTGGGCAAGAAAAAATTAAACGTAGCCGCGAAGAAAAACGCCAATGCGTAAAAGGCGAGGCGGCGAAGCACGAAATCCATAGCTCGCTCCCTAAGTAATACTGGAGTTAGTTGTAATGAGTTTTATCTTGAATGCGGCCAAGCAAGTGTCTTATTGGAGGAATGAGAGAACAATAAGGGTCAACTCGCTTGGCCAATGCGTTAAGAGCCGATTATGATTTCGGTTTAATGCTCAGAAGGTGCAGCAGACGCTCAGGCACTTCTGGTGTATCTGTGGACGCGCTACTGGGTTGTCGGCACTGAAGAACCCTTCAAATCGAGTCTCGTTGTACTGATACCAGATTGGGTTGTTGAACACAGGTACATACGGCATGTTCTCTGCAACCACTAGCTGAATGTCATCCATCACTTTGCGCTGCTTGTTGTTGTCGATAGTTAGGTAGAAGCTATCTAGCAACTTATCCAGTTCTGGCTGATTAAATCTCGTCGCAGAGAAGCGTGAAGCCCCTTCTTGGCTACTGTTAAACGCTGTGTTAAACATGTAGTGCGGCGTGATACCTGGGAAGTACGAGTTGATTGCGGCTTGGTAGCTGCCATCAATCAGAGCGGCAGTCCAAGCGGGTGCCTCAGGAGTTTGAACTTTAGCGTTCACCCCTACTTCTTGCATACCTTCAACAGCGATTTGAACGGTGTTCACCCAATCTGTCCAACCATTTGGCACAATCACGTTGAACTCAATCTTAGAGCCATCGGCATTGTTAATATAACCATCGCCTGTCGTGTCTTTAAAGCCTGCATCAGCAAGTAACTTCTTCGCAGCCTTAATGTTGTATTTGGTGTATTGACCAAACTCTTGATCAACTTTATCGTTATTCCAAACGTGGTACGCCGCGCCTAGACCTGACGGGTATTCGTTGATTGTTGGGTAACCGTAACCTGCAATGTTTACCATCGCTTGGCGATCCATAACCATGGACATTGCGCGGCGGAAATCAACGTTGTTGAACGCTTGATTGTTGCCTTCATGGTCAGACGCTAGGTTAAAGTTAAATGCCACCATGGATCCAGCCGGGAACCAGTATTTATGGTGGTCTTGGTCGCTAGCCACGTAAGTTTTATCGATGTCAGGTAGGAACGAACCAAACCAGTCCAACTCGCCGCGCTGGGCAAGTGCCAGTACTTGGTCATTATTTGCTAACTGTGGCAAACGCAGACAGTCGACTTGTAGGTTGTCATTATCCCAATAGTGTGGGTTTCGACATTGTACGTAAAGACGTGGCGTAAAACGCTCAATTTCCGTCATTGGGCCAGTGCCAACCGGGTTTTCATTAGTAAACGAGACCGGTTCTTCAACATCTTTCCATACGTGCTCTGGCACAACAGGTACTTGAACAATCTCGATAGCCGCCCCGCCATCAGGCTGGGGTAAGCTGAATTTCACCGAGTTTTCGCCGACCAGTTCAATGCCGTCAATACGCTCCCAAATCGAGCGATTATCAAGTGCACCGTGCTCTTTGATTAAATTGAAACTAAATAGAACATCTTTAGCCGTAAATGGCTTACCATCTGACCACTTCACCCCATCACGAATTTTGAACGTTACCGATTTAAGATCGTCTGCATATTCAATTGACTCAGCCAAACGATAGTGGACCTTACCGCCCTGCATGAGGTTGTAAATGGCCAACGGCTCATAAACAAACTCGTTGGTTGTCGGTAGAAAAGTCGTTTTATTGTAAGGGTTAAAGTTGCGTACCCAAGAGGTTCTCATTCGCGGTGCAATGTTCAGTACCGATTTTTCACTCGTGGCACCTGAGTTATCTGCAGCAGCAAGCGAAGGCATCATTGCAGCACCCGCTAAAGCACTTGCGATGGTCGAGGTTAAAAGAAGTCTCTTCATGGTCATTTTTCAGTTCCTTGAATTTCTCTGTTTTCATTATCGTGGCCCAATTCCTTACCGAGGGCGTAAGCAAGTTGGGCTGCGTGTTACAGCTCAAGGTCATTCAAGCATGTGTAATCCAAAACCAGCAAAGTAAAAACTCGTAAAACTAGCGTCAAAAACGTAAATATAGAATATAAGTAATTGTTTTAAATAAAATAAGTCAAATTTACACTTTACTAACAAAGCGCCATACTCATCACAGTTATGGCGCTTAAATAGATAAGTATTCCTAAATAGTTCCCTATGCTTTCACTAGCTTTCGAGCGCAAGATTCACATTTTTCATCAAGCGACTAATGTCGACATCATTGCCAACCTTCTCCTCAGCTGTCGTCAGCATAGAGCGCTCAAGTCTCGCAAGGCTCTCTTGGGAAAGTGGTCTTAAATTGCTCTCCCACTTAATCCAATCCTCGACGTCACCATGACATGACAACACTAAATCCACCCCAGCATCTTGTACCTGTTTGCAGCGCTCCTCAAGCGGCCCCCTCAAACTCTCCATATAGACGCAATCGGAGATTAGACTGCCAGTGAAGCCTATGCGCTTGCGAATCAAAGACTCCACTGTTTTCGCAGAAATAGAGGCGGGCTTATCGTCAACTTCAGAAATCACTAAGTGAGCGACCATAGCCATTGGGGCGTTATTGAGCTGTGTAAATGGGTAGAAGTCTGTTTTGTCCAACTCACTCAATGGCGCATCGATGACAGGTCGTGTTTTGTGGCTGTCCTCAGTCGCACGGCCATGACCGGGGATATGCTTGAGCATTGGCATCACGCCTGCATCCATATGGCCTTGTACATAAACCTTTGCCAGTTCCGCGGCGATTTTTGGGTCGGGATGGAAACAGCGGTTAGACATCACCGCATCGGCGCCGCTCACCACTAAGTCCAACACAGGACCACAGTTGGCATTAAATCCGAGTTCGGCCATTTCTGTCGCCATGGCAAGGCTAGTCTCGTACGCCGCCAATCTCGCCAAATCCAAATCCTTATCGGCCAGCTCCTTAAAATCTCCGTAGATTGGGTAACACTGCCACTCTTCGCCTTGAAGGTACTGGATACGCCCACCTTCTTGGTCTGTGGTGACCATCGCCAGCTCTTCTCCAACCGCCTCTTTGAAGGTTTGAATCACGTTCGCGAGCTGTTTTTTGGTAACGATGTTTTCACGAGTAATCATCAAACCAAATGGACGGTGTTCACGAATAAAAGCCAACTGTTGCTCAGTAAATTCAGTCCCAGGAAAGCCAATAACCAGCGCCGACCTTGAACGATTTGGAGGGTTGTTCGATTGCATACGTTTTCCTTGTTATTGCAGAGTACAAACCTATTTTTGCTTTGATTTGAACCAGTTCAAGAAATAAGGCCGATATTAACGATTTTTCTTTATTGTTCTCGGTAGCTCATAAAAACTGGCTTACAAACTTGTCACTTACACCACGGAGCTAGGTACAACTTGATCAGTCAGTTGCGAAACATCAGTTTTAGAAACAAGTTGATTCTGGTCTTCTTGCTCCTCTCTCTCGCACCTATGGTGCTGATTTCGAGTGTTTTTTACTCTTCATTTATCAAAAGCAATCAACAGCAGGTTTATGAGAACCTATTTTCATTGGCTCAAGCCAAACGTGCCGCTATTAATCAACATATCGAAACGCTAAAGCAGCAAATCTATCATCACAGCGACACCGACTTTGTCAGCTATTCAATGAGTCAGTTCTACGGCTTTCCCTACGCATTTAGGTTGATTGCCCCAGAATCAGAAACCGCTGCCAATATTCTGCGCACAAGCTATTTAGAGCATAAGAATTTTAAATCTGTGCCTATGACGGTTCCCGGTACATCTGGCAGTTACGAGCAGGTGCACAATCGATTTAACACAGGGTTCAGTCAGTTTATCGAGCGCAGTGAATTTAGTGATATCTTACTCGTCGACCTAAATGGACAGGTGCTATACAGCTACAATAAAGACGCTTATTTTGGCAGTAATCTCACCAGTTCAACGTTTAGTCAAAGCCCTCTTTCTGAAGCGTTCAGCCGCGCGCAGCAAGTCATTCCTTCCAACGACCCTGCAATTCATGGTGATCCCGACAAGGAAATCAGCCATTTTACAGATTTTCGCTTCGACCCTATTGTCGACCAGATGAGTGCCTATTTTATCTCGCCGCTGAACAACCATTCGCGAGTATCGGGTTACATCATTTATGTTCTGCCGAGCCAGTCACTCACGCACTTACTCACCGAGGTGAGTGAACTCGGCCCAGCCACTGAGGTGTATGTCGTTAATGAACAGTCTCAGGCAATTTCTGATCTGATGCATCCCCTTCCCTCTTTTTATGATAATGAGATTGAGGATGCCCAACCCACTCGCCTTGATCTCGAAACCATAAAACGAGCGCAAAGTGGCGAAGAGGGTGTCATGAGCACATTCAACTATGTGTTTGAGCCTGTACTGTCCGCTTATGGATTTGTAGATATCGGTGATCTACGTTGGTCGATCGTGGTGGAGCAAGACGAGAGTCAAGCTCAGGCAACCAGCCGCAAGTTTGGCCAACAAATCATTCTCATCGGCGCTCTGTTTGTCGCCGTGGTTGTTGGCATGATCTACTGGCTGTCACGCTCGCTAACTCAACCTCTTGATTCCTTGATGAACGCTACCGAATCATTGACCTATGGGGAAACTCTTCCACCAATTGTTGGCGCGCACCGCAAAGATGAAATAGGACGCTTGGCCTCACGATTTGACGTCATGGCAAAAGCGGTTCGACGCCAGATAGAAGTCATAAACGACAAAAATAAGCAGTTAGAAGAGAAAGTCGAGCTTATCGACAACCAAAATAGTGCCTTAATCCACGCCGACAAAATCAAAGATGAGTTTCTTGCCAATACGTCCCATGAACTGCGAACACCCTTAACAGGCGTCATTGGTATCGGTCAATCTATGATGGATGGCATAGCCGGCCCACTTGAGACAAAGCAAAAACAGCAGCTTTCTATTATGTTGAGCGGCGCTCAACGACTCTCTCACCTCGTCGATGATCTGCTCGATTTTCATAAGATCAAAAACAACAAGCTCAGAGTCGAGCTCGGTGCTGTTGATGTCAAACGAAGCATGGAGAGCGTTGTCTCTCTTTCTCAATCATTACTTGGCGATAAAGAATTAAAGGTAGAGTTAATTTCCCCACCCGAAAAGCTGATTGCTTATGCCGATACTATTCGACTTGAGCAAGTGGTGCACAACTTACTGAGTAATGCGATTAAGTTTACCGAGTCAGGTACGATTACCGTAGCATTAACTCAGCCTTCCTCTCAGCAAGTGGCTATCTCTGTTACCGATACTGGAATTGGTATTGAAGCAGACCATCATGACGATATTTTCGATCCTTTCACGCAGGTGAACCTAGGCAACACTCGCTCTAAGAATGGCAGTGGCTTAGGCCTGGCTATATCTTCGCAGCTGGTGACATTGATGGGAGGTCAGCTTAAGGTAGAAAGCCAACTTGGTGAAGGAAGCTGTTTTAGCTTCGATCTGCCACTGATTGACCAAGCACAGCTTGAAGAAAACCATCAGTGTGAAGGCCCTGATTCGACCCACTATCAATGGCCGTCTTATGCGAGTCATTTAGAAACTGATCTCATTGAGAGTAATCAGGAAGGCCAGAGAGCATCTAGCCTAGGCACGATACTTGTGGTTGACGATGAAATGCTTAACCTTCAAGTTCTCCATAACCAGCTAAGCCTTGCGGATTATCAAGTCATACTGTTTACCGATGGGCACCAAGCTTTGGACTATCTGAATCACAATCGTGTCGACCTCATAATACTTGATCTCATGATGCCGCAGATCAGTGGTTTATCGATGGCAAAGAAAATTCGCGAAGACGAAAGGCTGTCAAGCCTGCCTATTTTACTCCTAACCGCAAAAGGGCAAACGAAAGACTTACTACAAAGCTTCGAATCTGGCGTGGACGACTACCTACGCAAACCGTTCTTGCAGCATGAATTACTGGCGCGTGTCAGCCATCTGCTAAAAGCGAATCAAGCAGAAAGGAACTTGGAAGAGAACCGCTTGCTCAAGCTAGAAGTTGCGAAGCACCTCGAAACAGAGGCGCATCTCAAAGCTGGTCAGGGGAGAATGCAGCAATTGCTCGAAAAAATTGATGATGCGATCCTAAGTGTGAACACGTTTAATCAAGTGACTTTTGCTAATCCAGCAGCACTGACGACCTTTGGCGTCGAATACCAAGAGTTAGTAGGCTGTGATATTAATGACTTCATTCGACAACAAGATGGCCAAGCGTTTAACTTTAGCCAGCACACCGCCCCTAATGATGAGCAAAGAGATCTATCTAGACATAGTACAATTGAGCTTCACTTCAAAGACGGCAAGGTACAGTCAGTTTCTGCGCAGCTATTTAAGACAGGTCACGCACAAAATATTGAATGGCACATACTGATTACTGTCTCTTCTGCCGCCCATTCAACAGCGGCATATCTCGAACAAACAGACAATGCTTGCCTAGAATCGGAATACCGTAAGAACCTTGTTACCATCATGAACGATTCACTAACGGTTTGGCAGGAATCAACAGGTGGCTCAAAAGTCACACTTGCAGAGCAAAGCAAGATTTGGAGCGTTTACCTCGATAGAAGCTCGGCGCAAACCCGCACCATGGACAAATATTTCCTAGAGCAGACGTTGCCGAAAAAACCACGCTGGCGAGATGTTCTGCGCACTGCAAGCTACGTTGCACATCACGCAGATAAAACCGAACACCAAGACATTCTAGCCCGTATAGCCAGTACCAGTAACAAAGTTAGAAGCTACTTAAATGAGCGTTGAACCGACTCACTGCGTTAGCGACAGCGCTCGGATAGTTGTTTCCAGTGATCAACATGCGCCAAAATCTCACGATGAAAAGCAACGTGGTATTGCTCTAAGCTCAATTGATAACTGAGTGCATCGGACTTAAAAACACCCGCCGGCTTTTGAAACTCGTAGTAGAGCTGATTTAGTTTTGCCAATTTAGGTTGTATCGCTTCAATATATTGCTGATGCATAACATTGTTGAGATACTCGAATTGTGTATTGTCACGCTTAGGCCCACAGGTCACGTTAGGGAAATTCGCTTGGATAAACTCATTGAGCTCAGCAAGCTCAAACGTCGCAGATTCTAGTGAGTACACCAATCGCCCCAATCCACCCTGCTTTTCGAGTGTTTCTTGGTGACGAGTAAGGCTCGGAATTTTGTCCCACTCACCTCGTTCGGCAAAGATAAATGCCGACTCTATTGTTGCTAACGACTCTTGCACTTGGCTGCTGTGGTGTAAGTCCGAATCCGACAGCCAAACGTACCCTGCCCATTGGGCTTTCATTGCCTCTGAGGTCCAAATCAGATTGGAGAGGTAAACACTATTGAGCTCCTGCTGCTTCAACACAAGCGCTTCTGACAAGGTTACTTTAATGTTTTCATTGAGTGACTCTTGTTTTAAACATTTTATTGCTGTTGTAATGAATTTAACTTGGTAGTCATACAGACGGAAGGGGTCGGAAACTTTGCCAAGAATCGAATTGCGCTCTGATATCAACTCCAACAAACCGCAGTTTCTCAACTCATAACTGTCTAGCAGGCCAATCGTAACCGAAGATGGCTCTCGATAGAGCTGTCGTGTGGAAGGCAAAGAAAAGTGGGTGTGTTCACCTGCTTCAGGTACTGGCGTGTCCAAAACGTTGGCAAGGCGCTGTTTGTATTTCTCGAATGGAAGAACACTATTTTCCGTGCAAGCCATCATTGCAACCGGAACCAGCATAAAAAAGGCCAAACGCACTTTAGGGTTCTTTAACAAAGCTTGATGCACATATCACTCCAATATCATGCTAGCTAAACTTTAGGGCACCACTTATAAGAGGTTTATTCCATTCCTAGTTAATTATACTAACTCGCTCTCTAAATAGTTCATACTCATGACAAATATAAGCACGAGTCAACAATAAGTATGATAAATAGTTAATATTATCAATACCTTAAAAAACCCATCAACCTTGAATCAAGATCACAATTATTAAACCAATTGCCTATAAAGCAATGACCAATGACTACACTCAAAGAGCAATAAGGAAGATAAAGAGCGTGATGGGAGTAACCCATCCTGTGTTAGCAAGTTAAAGGATTAACTTATGAAAAAGATTATGTTCTCTCTTATTTTGGTAGGTTTCGTTGCAGGTTGCTCATCAACGATGCAGTTTGCCCAAGTAAACTCTGAAACAAACAAAGCGTTTCCTAACAGCCCTGTCAGTGATGAAGTGACCATGCATCAAGTGTTTGGTCAATAAAACGAATTCGCCCCCTAGCGAAAACTTTTGCGCCTCAACATGTTGAGGCGCTTTTTTTAGCTCATGACATCTTCACGCTTTGGATTTTGGTAAATATCCAGAGCTTGACTGTCTGCCTCTTGGAATCGAGCGGTAAAATGGCGCAATACTTCAGGCTCATAGGTGAAATCTAATCCCTTAACGTTGGGCGCATTCTGCTTCACTTTCTCAAAAGCCTCGATAATAAAGTCCATATGTGTTTGTGTGTAAGTCGCCCTAGGTATCGTTAAACGTAGTAATTCGGCCGGCGAGCGCAACTGCTCCTTAGTGACAGGGTCACGGCCAAGCAGTAGTGAACCTATCTCTACGGCACGAATCCCAGCCACTTTGTACAGCTCACAAGCTAACGCGTGTGCCGGAAACTGAGTGGCTGGAATGTGAGGTAACAGCTTACCCGCATCCACAAACGCCGCATGACCACCCGCCTGCTGGCAAACAATACCCAATCTCTCTAACCCATCAACCAAATATTGAATTTGAGCAATGCGATACTCGAGCCACTCTTGTCTCATGCCATCATATAGGCCAACTGCCAATCGCTCCATCGCACCACCTTCAAGCCCGCCATAGGTTGGAAAGCCCTCTTGAACCACGCACAAAGTGCGACACTCAGTGTACACATCCATCATTGATTCGTCTTTGAAACACAATAGCCCTCCCATCTGCACCATTGCATCTTTCTTTGCAGACATGGCAAGCCCATCAGCATACTTATACGCTTCTTTGGTAATCGCTTGGATGCTCCAATCTTTATAGCCTTGTTCGCGTTGCTGAATAAAGTACGCATTCTCTGCAAATCGCGCTGAATCCATAATGACAGGAATATCGTATTTTTTTGCAATCTCATACACCGCTTTCAAGTTGGCTATCGAGACTGGCTGTCCACCAGCAGAGTTACACGTAATGGTACTCACGATATAAGGCACATTTGCGGGCTCAGCGTCGATGATCGCTTGCTCTAACTTTTCAAGATCGAAGTTGCCTTTAAAATCAGCATTAACGGACGTATCGAACGCTTCTTCGGTATAGACGTTTTTAGCCACGCAACAGTTAATTTGGGTGTGTCCCTGGGTGGTGTCGAAGAAGTAATTCGATAAAGCCACCATCTTTTCTCGATCAAGCCCTTTTTCTAACTCGCGCTTTTTGATTAAGACTGGAATATAGATTTGCTCAGCGCCACGTCCTTGGTGAGTTGGCATTGTTAACTCATAACCAAAGATGTCTTTTACCGCATCGGCAAGTGCATGATAGCTTCGGCTACCACTGTACGCCTCATCACCCATCAACATCGCCGCCTGCATATTTTGCGTAATCGAGCCCGTGCCGCTGTCTGTCAATAGGTCGATAAACACATCTTCACTGTCTAACAAAAATGGGTTCATTCCCGCTTTCAAAATCGCCGCTTCTCGATACTCTCTTGTCGTGCGTTTAACAGGTTCAACAACTCGGATGCGAAACGGTTCTGGTAAGTGCTTGAAATTATCCATAGTAACCTCTTTATTATCGTCTCAAGATAACTGTTTCGGCTGTCAATATTCAGGAAGAAAGTTATTGAAAATGTTTGAGACGAAGAAATACCTGAGCCAAAAATATAAGGCTCATTGAATACTAGTGAGTAGATTTAATTGTTCTGTTCAAACAATTCACGACAAACCATAATTAATATGGCTCGCGACTGCTCACAGATTTAACAGCGCACTCTTGAATAAGGGTGGCTGCACAAGGAATAGGAGGTGACTATTCTGAAGACAGGCGGAATGAGAGCTGATAGTCACGTGTATACCACGCTGACTGAGTCAGCCAAGAAGTAGATTGCCATTTTAGGTACATATTCATCGGATGTTCCTATCGCTCATGTCCCTACCAACTATTAAGGAGGGTTCACCGTAAAACATATACTAGTATAGGTAGCAATTCTCCAACTTTCACTATTAAGTGTGATGTCAGTATCAAATATTTCATCACAAGAATCGGTTAATAGAATTAAAACAAGCTACATAATTAATGACTATGAAACGACTATCAGTCAGCGATATTAATATAGAAATCTCAGAACCAATATATTTACAATATTTAATAAAATAGCCACGCGAGCCCATAAAGGACGGACTGGTTTAACAGACTCGCGCAGCTAAAGCTTTAGACCATTGTTTCTATAGTTAGGTCTTTATACGGACTGCCAAGTTAGCTGAATAGGCTCTCGTCGGGAAAACATCTCTACATGACTGGCGATGATAGATTTCTGCATCTCTAGCTTTTCAGAATCCTCTGATTGACACACAATCACTAGCGAACTGCTTCCTTCGTCAAAGCGCATTTTCGTGCTGCCGACTGGAAACTCAACGCTGCCTTCTGTATCGCTCCAAGTCGCAGGCACTTTTCGTGCGAAGTGTCGGCATAGGGTAACTAAGTATTTAGCTGCATGTTCCGATTGGATCGATGTTGTTTCTGTGTACATATTGCCTCTATGTAAAAAACGGCTCCTCGCGAGAGAAGCCGCTTCGATTCTTATTTAGTAATTAGTATTGGTAAGCTAAAGAAAGCTTGTAGTTACGGCCCGGTTCGTAATCATCCAAGGTGTGGCCACGAGCTTCGCCCGATCGTGAGGCATGAGATGTGTATGTTTCATCAAATAGGTTATCAATACCGAATGTCACAGACAGCCCATCAATATCACTTGGTAACCATTGCGCGTATAGGTTGTGAACGTCATAACCTTCTTTAATAGGGGAACCTTCAAACACGTTATCCTCATCTTTCACGATAATGGACGTCCAACCAAACAAGGTATCAATTGAATCTGCTTGGTAATCAAGTGCTAGGGAAATGCTGTCACCTACGTCCATGCTGCGACCGTTGCCGCCCGCTACTGGACCACCGTTGGTTTTGTCTTTCATATCAGACTTAGCATAAGAAAGCTTACTGTTAAATACTTCATAACCATAAGAGACCGATGCTTCAAAACCTTTAATCTCAACATCACCTAAGTTGTAGATTTCGTAGCTACCACCAGCGCGGTTGAACGACTCTGTAACGTAATCGTCGATGTCTGTTTGGAATACCGTCAAGTTGGCACCAACAAAGTGTTCATCAAAGTACTTGTCGAATTTCACGCCACCTTGTGAGTTCAAACCTGTCTCAGGTTTAATGTCATCCGCTAAGTAAGCAACGTCTTGATAACGAATGTAGGTTTCAAGCAGTTCAGGGCCTTTGAACAATGAACGTGCGCTTGCAAATAGAGTGATATCTTCAGTCACACCCCAGTCTGCGCCCAACGCCCAAGTCACTTCGTCAAACGTCTTGTTCGATGTCATCGCTTTGCGTTCAACTTCTTCAAAACGCAAGCCTGCTGTAACCGCGAAGTTTGGAACAAGGTAAATCTTATCTTCCGCAAACACAGCCGTCGTCACCGTGCTTTCCTTCATAAACTCAGTGCCGCTATAGCTGCTAGAGGTTTCTTGGTCGATGTAATCAGCACCGTAAGTCACCGTGTTTTCAAATGACGCTAACGTGAAGTCAGTTTGGAACTTGGCATTGATACCCGAGTTATTGTTGTCAGCTGTGTTTACGCCAACGCGAGGAGTTGGCCAAGCCGGAGCCATCACTGACTCATCACGAGAAATATCCGTTTCGCTAGAATATACAGCCACCTTACCCTTAGCTGATTCACCCGTAAGTTCATAACTCAAAGTAAACGTATTACGGTCGTAATCTGTTGGGATCAGCTTATCTTTAGAAAGCCCAACGTTTGCACTGCCGGCCATATCAGGACGTGGACTGTAATCGCCGCTATCTCGGTACATATCGAAAGATAACTCGAATCGGTGTGCATCGCTTGGTTCAAACCCGATTTTGGCTAAGATGTTAGATACATCGCCTGCGGCGCCGAATGTCTCAACGCCATCACCGTCTTTGAAGTTTTCTCGTGTTACGTAGTGACCATATACCATGGCATCGACGTTTTCACCCAACATGCCGTAAAGCGTCAGAGAGCCTTGTTGCTGTCGTTAGATGCATAGGCACCAAACAGTCGCGCACCGAAGTTTTCGTCGTAGCGGAGTAAGTCTTTTGCATCTTTCGTTTCAAAGTAGACCGAACCACCAAGACCGCCTTGCGTCACAGAGTTGTTACCCACTTGGATATCTGCGGATTTTAGAATGTCTGGGTTTAATGTGAGGTTACCAATGTGGTGAAACATATTTGCATGTTGCGATGCACCATCCAGACGAATGTCCAAGTCCGTTTCACCCAAACCACGGATTGTGATGCGCTGGTTTACCGAGTGAGTACCACCCACATCAACACCAGGAATATCACGCAATAGATCCGACATGTGATCCGCTTGTTTCAGCGACATATCACCTGCCAGAATCGATTCACTGCTACTGGTCACTTGCGTGCCCCATACCGTCATTTTTTCTACATCTGACGTGTTTTCTTGTGCAACGACCGGTACTGATAGCGCTAAGCCAATCGCCATAGACAATACCGTGGGTTTAACTGTTACATGTTGCAACCTTTCCATGAACTCTTTCCTGCTTAAAATAAATGTTAATGATAATAATTCGCAGTTATGATAAGTTTCATTTCTATGAATAAAAAGCCTCTTTACCTATGCGGAAATGCACATGGCTTATTAGGAATGGTCAGATGGATTTGAATTATCAAAAACGCCGTAAACCCACAACAGTGGCGTTAACTGAGAAAATTGAAGAAACAGAAAAGCAAGTCATCGTCTCTCGTGGCACGAAAAAGCCGGCGGCGTTGGTGGAGGGAGACTTCTTATCTTATCGTTACAGTGAAAGCATTTATCTCCATGGAGGCGAGAGTCGAGAACTGACAGCTTCTCATGTTATCTCAAGCGCTATGCCCTCCCTTAGTATCGTCATTCTTCTAAAGGGCGAGCTCAAATTTGGTTTCGATAACGCCAACTTTTATTTAAATGCTGAAGAACGACCAACGGGTACCATTGTGAACTTGGCAAAGCCGGTAAGTTTCCACCGCCAGTTGATTGCCGATAACGAAGTCAGAAAACTCAACATATCCATCAAACCAGATTGGATACGTCGCCGCTTACCCAACGACTCTATGTTTTACGAGTTCATAGAAAATCATCTCGGATCTCATGAAATCGATGTGAATGAAGACATCGCTATGCTAGCTAACAGCATGATAAACAATAACTGCCCTCAAACCTTCGAAGCCAAACTAGAACTTGAATCCCATACCCATCAGATGTTGCACCAAGTTTTTAGCCAGCTTCCGCAAATGAAAGAGGCCAAACCAACAGGAGCGACGACCCATCACGGTGATGAAAAGATTGAAAACGTTATTCGCTATATCGAAACGCATCTGTCGCAAGAACTGAGTTTAGAAACACTAGCCGACAAGTTTTCTATGAGTGTATCTAGCTTGCAGCGACGGTTCAAACAGACCAGCAAGGTAACAATTAATGGTTACATTCGCCATCGCAGGCTAGAGATCGCCAAGCATAAGCTTGAAAGAGGGTTAATGGGGATAACAGAAGCCGCTTATGAGGCGGGCTATCAACACCCATCCAATTTTACCAATGCATTTAAACGTGCTTTTGGGGTTCCGCCTCATAATATTAGCAAGCGGCGACCATAGAGCGACTCCTTTAAAGCTTATTTAGGTAAGGCATCGTTTGGTATAAGAGTTCCTTGTATCGGCCACTACTTTTCATATCACGTAAAGCTTGCTCAAGTTGAGGGACAAGTGCTCTGTGTTGTTTATGTAAGTATGGGTATGACAAATTACTGCCTATTTCCGCTACCACATGAATAGTTGGTTCTTGCTTAAAGCTAGTATGCAGTATTCTATTCCCGATTACTTCCAAAACAACAAATAGGTCTGACCGATTCTTCACTAATTTCATAAACCCTTGATGAGGATTATCTACTGCCCTAAGGTTGCGTACATCAACCACCGATTCAAGGTGCTTTTGACTCCAAACTGAACCTGAAAGATAGTCTACTTTGAAGTCAGTATTACGCAACGACTCGAGGTCATCGAGTTTTAATGTTGGATCCATTGAATAAGCCAAAGTTCGATTAGTAAAAATAGCTTCCTCTACTCTGACTTGGTTTGGACTTCGTTGCGCATAGCCATATACTCGTTGAGGTTCCCCATCTAGCCTTCCGTGATCAGCCATCTGTGTCGCACGTGCACTGGGAAGAAACTCATAATCAAATTGAAAGCCTATTGCTTCAAATGCTTCAGTATAAAGTTTTAGGTAAAATTCATATTGAGGGTTAACAGCTGGGTCCTTATTGAAGGCCATTGTAATCGTATTTTCAGCACTCAAAAACGGTGAATACAACCCTACGACTAACCACACATACTTCTGCAAATATTTCGACAGCATTACGATGAAACCACTGTTCGGCTAAGTTACTAGTAATTGTAGTTTTGATCTAATTGGAATCAATTTATTCAAAGAAAAATATCAACTTAATTGAAATTCATACCGCTATATCAAAGTGATTGATAAACTTTGGACAAGACGAACACTCAAGGCAATTGCATGAACGTAGGAGGTATGAATATAAAG
>NZ_JYJP01000107.1 GCF_001012815.1 Vibrio mexicanus | reverse complement strand
AAGAGACAGCTTTTCAAAGAGCCCTTTCAATCTAAGCGTTTCGCTGCTTTTGAAGTGCGATTGTCGCTTGATTAGCGCATATTCACTAGCGCATGGTAACGATATACCCTTTATATCCCACTCTGGAACTTCTCTGGAAACCTTTGCTAGGCGACGACGCGGGACGCTTTTCCAGAAAATGAAAAAAATTGCACTTTTTTTAAAGAAAATGGAAGTCTGGAAAACACTTTTTCCAGACTCAAATCGCCCCGTTTTTTGAGGAAAGCCCCCTTAGAGCTATGAGCTTTCTTCAACTAACGTTGAGCATATATCTTCACTAATCGCGTAGGTTCGGCTTGAATATCGGCTTGTGAAAGTGCGTTGTTCTGAACATTCGATATAACTAGCGACATTTGATTTTGCCTTACTGTAAGTTCCCAATGCTAATAGGGGAGCCAAAATAACCATAAGCACGATTCCTACTCTATTGATTTCCCCAATCGGTAAAGAAAGATTGAATTCATCTTTAACTACATGGAGCACTAAGTAGGGACAGATAAGTAACATTGAGTAGCTACCCCAGACATTCAGTAAACCAGGAATTTCAATAACAGGCAGTGAAAGAAATGCAGCTTCTAAATTATCAGAGACAAGCCATAATGCTAGGCATGAGGCTGACAAGAATAATAGTGCTCTAGCTAGGAACATAGAAAACGGTTCTTTAGTTTGAATAAGTTTCTTCAGTTAGCGTTAAGCATACTTCTTCACTAATAGCATAAGTGCGGCTTGAATATCGACTTGAAAAAGAACGTTGTTCTTTACACTCGACGTAATGAGAGATATTCGATTTTATGCTTGGTACGTAACTGTTGTTGCTAATGGAGTGACTACTAGTAGCAAAAAACCAGTTACCTTACTGAAGTCACCGACAGGTAATGCGTTTTTAATGAGCTGGTTTAACCACCAAACAAAAAGATAACAAGTAACCAACAGCATCCCATAAACGCCGGCAATATTGAGTAACCCATCCACTTTAACTACGCTTGACGCCTCAAAAGCGATAGATGCCAGTTCTAAACTCATTTTGCCAAGCCAATAAATGATAATTGGTAAAAATAAGAGCCTTGCTAAAACACTAATCATTAAATAATTCCTCAGTAGCTTTTGTAGGGAGGCTTTTCCGGAAAATACAAAAAACTGCACTTTTTTTGAAAAAAATGGAAGTCTGGAAAATAGTTTTCCAGACTTAAATCGCCCCGTTTTTGAGGAAAAGTCCCCCTTATATCTATGAGCTTTCTTCAACTAACGTTAAGCACATATCTTCACTAATCGCGTAGGTTCGGCTTGAATATCGGCTTGTGAAAGTGCGTTGTTCTGAACATTCGATATAACTAGTGACATTTGATTTTGCCTGACTGTAGAGTCCAAGAGAAAGCAAAGGGGCGACAATGATCAGTAACACCACACCAACTTTATTTATTTCCCCAATAGGTAGGGGTAGCTTAAACTGCTCCTTAACAACATAGAGAGCTAGGTATGGGAAAATTAATAACATAGCATTACTTGCCCAAATATTAATTAATCCATCAATCTTGACTATATCTTCGTTGGAAAAAGCGGTAACTACCTGGTCGCTCACTTGGTAAAAAGCGAGTAGTGTGACAAGGGTATATACAACTAGCCGGACTATGTTCATTGAAAGTATTTCTCTAGTGCTTTTGTCATTTCTTTAGAATAACCTTTATTGTTGTCTATTGAATCCAATGCTTTACCAAGAGCAAAAGAAACACCAGTAAAAATCAGACCCGTAACTAAAACCCCTACTGTTGCGGGTACTGTAGCGGTAATCAATGTTGCTCCAGCAAGCGTTATAAACCCTTTCGCTATATCGCCCGCAGAGTTACCAACAAACTCAGCCAGTGTGGCTTCATCTCGCAAAATGTAATCGGCCGCATTGATACCTACAGCAAACGCAACTTCAATTCCGGCATTAAATTTTACGTGATGTTTAGCATAGCGGGCAGCTCCTTTAAGGTCGTTTAACCCCAATCCTGCTTGGACAACTCTCGGATTGTTGGCTCCCCATTTATTGCCTTTCATCAAAGTTTGTTGATGGCGACGGAAATCTCGAATAATGACCCAATCTTTACCGTTGATATTTTTAGTTGAAGCTTTGACACCAAGGCCGCCAAGCCCTTTTGCTGTGTTATATGCTTCAACACTTCCTTTGGTAAGATCTGCGAAGTTTTTAGTATTGCCAACAGTGTCTTTTCCGCCGAGGTTAGCATAAAACTCTTGTGCTTCCTCCAAGGATAAAACGGCGATACTCGTAATTGGAGAGGTGTATTCAACATTTATCCATTTGTCCTCACCTTTAGCCAATGGGTTGTATGGTGGCCAAAACATGTTTCGAGGGTCAATTTCGAATTTTGCCTGTTCCTTGAATGTTGGCAAAACAAGGTATATTGGATCTAGTAAAGGCTGAGTTGGGAATACTACGACCACTTCTTCCACGTCTGCATCTGATAACCCATCAAGGTTCTGAGTGCTGCTACCCACAGGTAGAACCTTGTTATTTCGTAGGTTGGTAAAGTTTCGTGCCTGGCTACCCTCAAATAAAGGCCCTTCATTGTCATGGCCATTCCATTTTATAACTAACCCGCTTGGAAGAGTTGCAACTAGCGTACTGGAGTCATCAGTCGATTCAGTTTCAGCGATAACAACGGGGAGTGGTGCATCTTTTCGATGAAAACCAATGACATCCTCCCGTCTATTGTTAATTTGAAGTCTTAGTTTTAGGTCGGTATTGACGGTTGAAAGTTTAATGAAATCACTATTGTCGATTAAGTGTTCAGCTTTCATGCCAATAGCGCTGAACATCAAACACCATGCGGGCAAAACTTCTTCATCATTGTGGCTAACATGCCAGCCACCTAGGGGCCTAAGCATCAACTCAGCAGAGCTGGTTCCTTGCATGATTTTGAGTTCGCTTTCCGGCTCCATTTTTGAAAATCGGTGTTTAAAGTCGGAGCTTTTTCCTGATGTAAGCACTGCTACTTCACCAAACTGGCTTAAAGGTAAAGGCATGGTGGTGTCTGCTGAAGAAAGGATGTTTGCAGCGAAGGACTTGTCAGTATCAGAACCAAAATACTCAGAAAAATCTTTTAAGGTTTTTGAAAGTTCATTTGATGAAGAATCTAAAGGTAGCGAGTCAGTGCCGCTACTGGTGCTAGATAGCGACTTTGGGCGAGTATCGACTGCGTTTGTTATAGGAGGGGTGATTCCTTGTGCACTTCCTATCTCATTGTCATAAGCAATGGACCATATAGGAAAATAACTCTCTCTGGTTGCTTGCTGATAGATTGGATCTTCGCTTCCGACAGGGAGGATTCTGCTCGGAGAATTATACCCCATAGAATTTGGTGGGAAAATGCTATCTTCGTTAGTCATAGTACCGCTTCGGCATCATTAATGATGCGAACACTTTATCATCAAGTGTGAGTGGCTTTCTCACTGAAATACTAGTGAAAGTGCAATAATTCAAAGGTTTATCTGGTTGTTTTTTTGTTTAGTATCCAAATGAGTATGTTAAAAAAGGGCTCTTTTCAAAGAGCCCTTTCATTTTAAGCGTTTCGCTGCTGTTTAAGCACGATTCTTGCTTGATTAGCGCATATTCACTAGCGCATGGTAACGAACTCTTCCGAGCCTGTTGGGTGAATTGCCACAACAGAGTCGAAGTCTGCTTTGGTTGCACCCATCTTCATTGCAACGCCGAAGCCTTGAATCATTTCGTCTACGGTGAAACCGATGCCGTGTAGACCAACTACTGTCTCTTCTTCGCCAGCACACACAAGCTTCATCTTACATGGTTGACGGTGCTTAGTTACTGCGGTGTACATCGCAGTAAAGCCAGACGTGTAAACCTTCACGTTGTCTTTGCCGTATTTCTCTTCCGCTTCTTGCGTAGTCAGGCCGATAGTACCGATTGGTGGGTGGCTGAACACAACGGTTGGCACTAGGTTGTAGTCCATTTTCGCGTTGGTCTTGCCATTGAATAAACGCTCTGATAACTGACGACCGGCTTTAACTGCCACTGGTGTTAGCTCGATACCGCCTTCCATGATGTCGCCCACACAGTAGATGCCAGGTACGTTAGTCGCTTGGAACTCGTCGACTTTGATGTAGCCGCGATCGTTAGTTTCAACGCCAGTCGATGCAAGGTTGATTGCATCCGTTGCTGGGTGACGACCGATCGCCCAGATAAGCTGGTCAACGTTTTGTGTGTTACCGTTTTCTAGGTGAAGCGTTAGGCTGCCATCGGCTTCTTTAACCACTTCTTTTGGCACTGAGTGCGTGTGCAGTGTTGGGCCTTCCGCTTCCATCACTTCAACTAGCGTTTCGATGATCATTGGATCGAAGCTACGTAGTGGTGATTCTTTACGGCAGAACAGGTGAGTTTCTGTACCTAGCGCGCTAAGTACGCCTGCGATTTCAACCGCGATGTAACCTGCACCGATAACAGCAACACGTTTTGGTTGCTCGTTTAGCTCGAAGAAGCCGTTAGAGTCGATACCGTATTCCGCGCCTGGGATGTTTGGAATGGTAGGGCGGCCGCCGACTGCAATTAGGATGTGATCGGCTGTGTAGTGCTCGCCGTTTACTTCAACAGTTTTTTCGTCTACGAACTTAGCAAAACCTTTGATTACGTTTACTTTGTTGTTACCCAGTACGCGATCGTAAGACTGGTGGATACGGCCAATGTAAGCTTGGCGGCTCTCGACCAGTTTGCTCCAGTCAAAGCCTTTTACATCGACATCGAAGCCGTAGTCTTCAGCGTAAAGGTTCATTGCTTCAGCGATTTGAGCACCGTGCCACATCACTTTCTTAGGGACACAACCTACGTTTACACACGTACCACCAAGGTCTTGTGCTTCGATGAGTGCTACTTTTGCGCCGTACATTGCCGCGCGGTTTGCTGATGCGATGCCGCCTGAGCCGCCACCGATGCAGATGTAATCAAAATGAGTCGCCATGACTTTCTCCGAGCTTATTAATTTTTATGAGCATACACACTATATGGGGTTGAGTAAGTATGAACTCAACACACGGATATCGGCGTACACTTCCTTGTCCTTTTCGCTAACGAGTTTAGCAACTTTCCTAGATAGGAAAAAGCTTCATCGATAGCCGCTATTATTTGAAGGCAAAATAGAAAGAGGGCGATATTCGCCCTCTATACAAATTGCAATCAACTTACCCGCAGCAGCTTGATGATCCACAGCCACCTTGTTGCTGAATGTCTTTGCCTTCGCCAACATAAGTATTGGTGAGGTAGAAGTTAGAAAACTTCTCATTGAAGTCATCCGAAACGGTTTTTTCGACCAAACCTGTTGCCATTATGCTCTCTTGCCATGCCTGCATTTTTGGCAAGCCGCAGAAGAAATCATAGCCCGAATGTGCTTTTACCAAAGCCGCTCGATGGAGCAGTGGCAACCATGCCATATCGACATTACTTAAGTTGTCTGATTTAAAGAACTTGGTGTTGCCTGACAACTGCTTTTCGGCCTTTTCGAACGCCTTAAACAGTTTGGCTGCACGCTCATCAAAAGTAGCTTTGTCTTTGCTGCTCATGGTTCCACATTGTGCTAAATAGTGTTTTGAACCTAGGTAGCTCCATGCTCGGTCAAGTGCACGCTGCTCATTGGTTACCCCTTGCTCTAACGGGCCAAATTCGTCTTCGATGTACTCGGTAATCGCATCAGACTCAAACAGTGTCTTCCCAGATTCTGTGATTAGGATTGGCACTTGCCCGTTTGGCGAAATATCTAGGAACCATTGAGGTTTGTTTTTTAGCTCGATGTATTCAATTTCGTAAGGGATCTTTTTGGCTTCAAGTGCGGCAGTGACGCGTTGAACAAATGGGCAGATTTTGAAGCTAACAATTTTAATCATTTCTATTTCCTGAATAGTGTTGGTATTTACACTAACTAAGACGCAGCAAGATTCAGAAAGACGAAAAATAATCGAAAAAAGTTTGAGATTAGAAAATAGAGATAAAATAAGGCGTAATTTCAATAAATTACGCCTTAAAAAAGAATAGTTAAATAATTAGCTTATTCTGGAACAATCCACTCTACTTTGAAGTGGCCTGTTGCTGGAGCAATGGCCTCTTTTAAGAATGGTAGAATCTCGTTCATCTGGCTTTCTAGCTTCCATGGTGGGTTAATCACAATCATGCCAGAGGCCGTCATGCCACGTTCGTTGGTATCTGGTGATACGCCAAGCTCTATTTGCAGGATTTTTCGAATGCCTAAACCCTCAAGGCCTTCAATCATATCTTCGATGTCACAGCGGTTAACCACTGGGTACCAAATGGCGTAAATTCCCGTTGCCCAACGTTTATGGCTCTGCGCAATGGCAGTGACGACATCGCGATACTCTTTCGCTAGCTCATAGGGTGGGTCGATTAATACTAAACCACGACGCTCTTTCGGTGGTAAGCTGGCTTTCAAACGTTGGAAACCATCTTCTTTATAGATAGAAACCTGACGGTCACGATGAAACTCTTGCTCAAGTAAAGGGTAATCACTTGGGTGCAGCTCGGTCAGAACCATGCGATCTTGCTTACGCAGATGTGCACGCGCAACACGTGGCGAACCTGGGTAGTAACGTAGGTTGTCACCATTGTTGAGTACACGGATAGATTCTAGGTAGCTCTGAATCTCTTCTGGGATATCTTTTTGCTGCCAAATACGCGCAATGCCTTGCTTGTATTCGCCGGTTTTCTCTGACCATTCATGGGTGAGGTCGTATCGGCCTACGCCAGAGTGCGTATCGTGATACACGAACGGCTTGTCTTTTTGCTGCAGCGCATTGAGGATCAGGCTCTGAACAATGTGTTTCACTACATCGGCATGGTTGCCAGCGTGAAAGCTGTGACGGTAACTTAGCAAATCAATCTCTCAGATCGCCATGAAAGGCGAAGATATAGGGCATATAAAGTAGCTTTGATTATACGCCACTATTGAAAAATGCTGAACCTACCTATATTTACTATTTAAGACCGAGAAATATTATCAAAGATAACGGCACGTTATTTTCGCCAGTTGGCTTTGTCTAACAACAAGGAACGCTCTATGTCGAATCCGCTTCTGACCTTTACTGATCTCCCTCCGTTTTCACAAATTAAACCAGAACACGTTAAGCCTGCGGTAGAACAAGCGATTGCTGATTGCCGCGCGCAGATTGAACAATCTCTCAAAGACAATACCAATCCAAGCTGGGATAACCTAGTTTCACCGATTGAAGAAGCGGATGATCGCTTGAGTCGCTTATGGTCACCTGTGAGCCATATGAATTCAGTAGTGAACAGTGATGAGCTGCGTGAAGCATACGAAAGTTGCTTACCATTGCTATCAGAGTACGGTACTTGGGTAGGGCAACATAAAGGCCTGTTTGATGCGTACAAGAGCATTAAAGCGAGTGATAATTTTGCCGAGCTGACCCAAGCACAGAAGAAAACCATTACCGATGCATTGCGCGATTTTGAGCTTTCAGGTATCGGCTTGCCTGCAGATGAGCAGCATCGCTACGGTGAAATCAGCAAACGCATGTCAGAGCTAGGCTCTCAGTTCTCTAACAATGTGTTGGATGCAACCATGGGTTGGACAAAGCAAGTGACCGACGTAGAACAGTTGGCAGGCATGCCAGAGTCAGCGCTAGCGGCAGCCAAAGCAGCAGCAGAAGCGAAAGAGCTAGATGGTTACTTGTTGACGTTGGATATTCCGTCTTACCTGCCAGTGATGACTTACTGTGAAAACCAAGAACTGCGTAAAGAGCTTTACGAAGCGTATGTGACTCGCGCGTCAGATCGTGGTCCGAATGCAGGTAAATGGGATAACTCAGAGCTGATTGCAGAGCAGTTGAAACTGCGTCATGAGATTGCGCGTATTCTAGGTTTTAATACCTACAGCGAGAAGTCTCTGGCGACTAAGATGGCGGAAACCACAGACCAAGTACTGGGCTTCCTAAACGACTTGGCAACCAAGGCCAAACCACAAGGTGAGAAAGAAGTTGAGCAGTTGCGCCAGTTTGCCAAAGCAGAGTTCGGTGTAGATGCGTTAGAGTTGTGGGATATCGCTTACTACAGTGAAAAACAAAAACAGCACTTGTTTGAAATCTCTGATGAAGAGCTTCGTCCTTACTTCCCTGAATCAAAAGCGGTAAGTGGCCTATTTGAAGTGCTTAACCGCGTATTTGGTATGAAGGTAGAAGAGCGCAGCGGCGTGGATACTTGGCATGAGTCGGTACGATTTTTTGACATCTTTGATGCCGAAGGCCAGCTACGTGGTAGCTTCTATCTAGACCTGTACGCACGTGAGCACAAACGTGGTGGCGCGTGGATGGATGATTGCCGTGGTCGTCGTATTACCCAGTCTAGCGAGCTGCAAACTCCGGTAGCGTACCTAACGTGTAACTTCAACCGTCCAGTCGGTGACAAGCCAGCGCTATTTACGCATGATGAAGTTGTGACGCTATTCCATGAGTTCGGCCACGGTATTCACCACATGCTCACGCAAGTGGATGCTGGCGCGGTTTCTGGTATTAACGGTGTGCCTTGGGATGCGGTTGAGCTGCCAAGTCAGTTCTTAGAAAACTGGTGTTGGGAAGAGGAAGCGCTAGCGTTTATCTCGGGTCACTACGAAACTGGCGAACCTCTGCCGAAAGCCATGCTTGATAAGATGCTTGCTGCGAAGAACTTCCAATCTGCGATGTTCATTCTTCGCCAGCTAGAGTTTGGTTTGTTTGATTTCACTCTACACACTAACTACGACCCAGAGGTTGGGCCGAAAGTGCTTGAGACACTGGCAGATGTGAAAGCCAAAGTCGCGGTACTGCCAAGCCTTGAGTGGAACCGCTTCTCGCACAGCTTCAGCCATATCTTTGCGGGTGGTTACAGTGCAGGGTACTACAGCTACTTATGGGCAGAAGTCTTGTCTTCAGATGCGTTCTCGCGCTTTGAAGAGGAAGGTATCTTCAATACGGAAACCGGTAAGAGCTTCCTGAATAATGTTCTAGAGATGGGTGGCAGTGAAGAACCGATGGAGCTATTCAAACGCTTCCGAGGTCGCGAGCCACAAATCGATGCGCTGCTGCGTCACTCGGGGATTCAAGCTTAATTAGCTCGAAAGGTCAACAGGCCCTAATCCTCTTATATAAAAACAAACCCACCTTTTGGTGGGTTTGTTGTTTTTAAACTAAATTACTGCACTAACAAGACTCGTTGATTTTGAATTAAATCGCATTAGTCGTTGGTCATTTTGTTTCTCAGCCAATGATCGGCAGATACGAGCCCAGGTCCCCAGACAATGACAATTAAGATCATTAATCCCCAAAGCTGGTGGTCATAGAAACCTTTTTCCCACAGTAGCGGGTAAGAGACTACTGCGATAATGTTAAACATAAACAGAATGGCAGCCATTGGTCGAGTTAACAGCCCTAGTGCGAGGAAAACAGGCAAGATAAGCTCGGCGGCCGTCCCCATATATGCAGCCATTTCCCATGGCAGAATCGGTACCTGATATTCGTACTCGAATAGAAACAGCGTGCTATCCCAACTGGCAATTTTAGTCAGCCCAGAATTAAAGAACACCCACGCAACCCACAAACGGCAGAACAGCAGCAAGAGTGGAATGAACCCAGTTTGAAGGTGGATATGAGCGTGTCGTATTTGCTTAGTAAGGTATGACTCGTGGTCGATGGTGTGTTCGAATTCATAATTTGTCCTTAGTGGTTCAGGGCTTACGCCTGACTCACGGTAAATCCAGCGACAATTCCTAGCTCAATCATCTTGTTTAAATGGGGCAGTAGAGATTCGGAGACGTTTTGTAGCTTTGTGCCACATCGAATCTCTTGCAGTAACTGATACTCTTCTTCAGAGAGTACGGCTTGCCATGTGCTGCCATCTGGCTTAGGTACCAGCACGCCATATTGCGGCATTTCAACGTCGAGCTGGCTGAAGTCGTTGCTCTCAATTGCCTGTTTTAATGTGATCACCGCATAAGGAGAACTAACAGGCGTAACACCATGATGTAAATGCAAGCAGACGTTAGGGTGTTCTTCGGCGGCAATAGAAGCGAGCGCAGCCATGGGTTTCCAATTAGGCTTGAAAGTTTGTTCGGCGACAGTTTGGTTTACACAGTCCATCAGCCATTCGAACTTTGCCACCTCGGGTGAGTAGGGCGCAGCCTCTATTACAGCAGGAAATAGTTCGATGGTTTGATCAAACCCTTCTCCATAATGAGTGACATCGCCTTCAAGTAACGGATTCTTCAATACATGCTGACGCGCTATCTGTTCAAAGCATTCGCATCCGAGTAGAGCTTCGACCATAGGGTATGTGGCTTGCAGCACTTCTGACAGGCTGATAATAAAATTGTTTCGGTAGATCTGAATTCGTTCTTCACTTGAGAAATGGTCAGCCACAATATCGCAAGACTCACCGCTTGCCTCATAGTGCAACGCTTGTGCAAACTGCTGCTGCAGTTTGGCCAAAGGCATGTCCGTATTGGTGGTAACAAGAGACTGACTCATGATGCTTCCTTAGTACTTAACTGGGCAGCTGCTTCTCGAGTTGCGGTTTCTAGCTCGGGTTTACAAAACTGATTGAGAATCGTGGTCGCTTTTGACGCCTCTTCCAGTAGCACTTCTGGCTCGGGAATATCTAAATCCCATTCGATAAGCGTGTGCCTTTCACCGTGTTTCGCTACCCAATTTGAATAGAGCTGCCAAACCTCATCGCTGACACGCTGACTGTGAGTATCTATCCAAATTTCACCTTGCTCTAACTGTTTTATAGTGAAGCCTGCCAAGTGAATTTCGTCAACTTTGTCAGCGTCAATCGCATTGAGATAGGCTTCACTACTAAAGCCGTGATTGAAGGCTGAAACGTGGATATTGTTGAGGTCGAGCAGCAAACGACAATCGGTGCGCTTTTGTACCTGGCTCAAGAACTCCCACTCCGGAATGGTGGAATGGTTGAATGCTAAGTAGCTAGATGGGTTCTCAATTAGCATTGGTCGCTGCAGGCTGTCTTCGACTTCAAGCACATTGCGGCAGAACACATCAAGTGCTTCTTCAGTGTATGGAAGTGGAAGTAAATCATTGAAATAGTGGCCGCCGTGTTCACTCCAGCTTAAGTGGTCGGAAACAAAGATAGGGTCTATTTCAGTGATTAACTGTTTAAGGTTAGACAGGTGAGATTGGCTGATTCGAGACACACTGCCCAATGATAACCCAATGCCGTGACAACTGATTTGATGATGATTAGCTATCGAGTTTAGGCGCTTTCTTGTATCGGAGTAAGGTTGGAAGTAGTTCTCACTGTGGATCTCTAACCAGCTTACTTGCGGTGCTTGGTTAGTGAAGAAATCTAGATGAGGAGTGCGGAGTCCGATTCCGACTTTCTGGTGTTGGTTCACAGGGTTTTCCTATCTTGTGGCTTGAAAGGCGTTCTCGGAGCTGGTGTTGAGCACGTCGCTCCGAGAACAAAGTTTGATTAAGCTGACTCAGTGCTGCCGCCAGTTAACTTGCCACATAGGCCTTTAGGAACAACAACAAACGCATCTTTTTGATTATCTTCTTTTGCTGTACCTGCACATGAGCTAGATTTCGTCGCACAATCGTTTTTACCTGCTTTTGAGACGCCGTAGCACTTCTCTTTATCCATTGCGACTGCTGGAGCAGCGGTAAGCATAGTGCCGCCTAGAGCAACAAGACCTGTGATAGCAGCAGTAACAGCAAGATTAGACTTTTTCATAGTGATTCCCTCAGACTGAATTGATAGTTTTATTAGGCAACTCTCTCAATGAGTTGCTTAATTAAAAGGATAGAGAAGCAATCGGAAATCTTTCAAAAAAATCATATTTTCTACAAATAAACTCACCATAACCTATATAACCTTATGATTTTTAATGGATAAAAAGGTGAAGATTTTTTGCTCTTTTTGGTCTGATATCGCTGCTCGGTTTGGGTTATAATCAATAATTATGTATAAATAACCAGTAGCTTTAGTCATGATCGATCCCTCCTTCTTAATTGATGGTCTTAACGATAAACAGCGTGAGGCAGTGGCCGCACCATTAGAAAATTTGCTTGTACTAGCCGGTGCGGGGAGTGGTAAAACTCGAGTACTTGTTCATCGAATTGCGTGGTTGATGTCGGTAGAACAGGCGTCGCCTTTTTCGATCATGTCGGTGACCTTCACCAACAAAGCTGCCGCCGAAATGCGTGGCCGTATTGAAGAGCTGATGATGGGCAGTGCATCAGGTATGTGGAATGGTACTTTCCACGGCATTTGCCATCGTATTCTCCGTGCTCATTACCTTGATGCTAAGCTGCCAGAAGATTTCCAAATCATTGATACAGATGATCAGATTCGTCTGCTTCGTCGTTTGATTAAAGCGCAAAACCTCGACGAGAAACAGTGGCCAGCCAAACAAGCGGCTTGGTGGATCAACGGTAAGAAAGATGAGGGATTACGTCCATCGCACATCGACGCTTACCATGACCCAATTACCAAAACGTATCTGCAAATTTATACCGCGTATCAAGAGGCGTGTGACCGTGCTGGTTTGGTCGATTTTGCCGAAATCTTGCTGCGTGCTCATGAGCTACTGCGAGAGAAAAAGCACATTCGTGAACACTACCAAGCGCGCTTTAAGCATATTCTGGTGGACGAATTCCAAGATACCAACAACATCCAATACGCATGGCTGCGTATGATGGCAGGGCCAGATTGTCACGTGATGATCGTAGGTGATGACGACCAGTCGATCTATGGTTGGCGCGGTGCGAAAGTGGAAAACATCGAGAAGTTTACCCTTGAGTTTCCTAGTGTAAATACTATCCGTTTGGAGCAGAATTACCGCTCAACCAAAACCATTCTTGAAGCGTCTAACGCCTTGATTGCCAACAACACTGAGCGCATGGGTAAAGAGCTTTGGACCGATGGTAAAGAAGGTGAGCCGATCTCAGTTTACTCAGCGTACAACGAGCTGGATGAAGCGCGCTTTACCGTTAACAAAATCAAAGAGTGGCAAGAGAAAGGCGGCTCTTTGGAAGATGCCGCGATGCTGTATCGAAACAACGCTCAGTCGCGTGTATTGGAAGAAGCCCTGATTCAATCAGGCCTACCGTATCGTATTTATGGTGGCATGCGATTCTTCGAACGTCAGGAGATCAAAGATGCGCTGAGCTATCTGCGTTTGATGGCAAATCGTAACGACGATGCGGCCTTTGAACGTGTAGTCAATACCCCAACGCGTGGTCTGGGCGATAAGACGTTAGAGACTATCCGATTTGCAGCCCGTGATCGCGGCGCGACGATGTGGCAAGCAAGTCTCGCCTTGCTGGATGAGCAAGTATTGGCTGGCCGTGCAGCAGGGGCATTGAGCCGTTTTGTTGAGCTTATCAACGCGATGGAAGATGACACTGCTGAAATGCTCTATTTGAGCAAACTGACCACGTGATCAAGTACTCGGGTTTGTTTGCGATGTATGAGCAAGAGAAAGGTGAGAAGTCGAAAGCTCGTATTGAGAACTTGGAAGAACTGGTAACGGCGACTCGCCAGTTCGAGAAGCCAGAAGAAGCCGAAGAGATGACGCTGCTGACGGCATTCTTGACTCATGCTGCGCTGGAATCCGGTGAAGGTCAGGCGGATGAGTTTGAAGATGCGGTTCAGCTCATGACTTTGCACAGTGCGAAAGGTTTGGAGTTCCCACTTGTCTTTATGGTCGGTGTGGAAGAGGGCATGTTCCCAAGCCAGATGTCTGCGGAAGAAGCGGGGCGTTTAGAAGAAGAGCGACGTCTGTGTTATGTGGGAATGACCCGCGCTAAAGAGAAGCTGTTCATCACTTATGCAGAGATGCGCCGCCTATACGGACAAGACAAATACCATAAGCCATCACGCTTTATTCGTGAGTTACCTGAAGGTTGCCTAGACGAAGTGCGTATGAAAGCGCAAGTGAGCCGCCAGCAAGCAGTGGTCGTTTTAGTCAAACTACGGTGAAAGAGAACTTTAATGAGACAGGCTTTGCACTTGGTTCTCGAGTTCAACACCCTAAGTTTGGTGAAGGTACGATTATCAACTTTGAAGGCAGTGGCCCACAAGGCCGAGTGCAAGTCGCCTTTAATGGCGAAGGCATTAAGTGGTTAGTGACCGCTTATGCCAAATTAGAAAAGCTATAATGAGTTTAACTGAATAAAGTAAAAGAGCAGCCTAAGAGCTGCTCTTTTTGATTCTAGAGTTGGGTGAGTGGCTTTAGCCATATTGCTAGTCGATTTTGTTGGGGAGCTAATGGCTAGCCAGAAAAGAAAAACCCCGAGGGCTTACGCCCATCGGGGTTATAGTCTTACTCGCAGCAATCCGGCTACTATAGGTGCTCCATGCATCTAATCCATGATAGTGTGCTGTAATCCTTCAGCATAATCCTTACGTCGCTATCCTAGCGGTGTCCTAGTGACCTTATCCTGGTCTGCTAACAATCCTCGTTAGCGCACTTCACTTGTTCCTTGAGCGGTGTCCCTGACATCATCCTGATGTTAAGTCCTTGCCTCATCCTGAGGTGTCCATTGTCTTTCCTTAGTAGTAACCATCCTAGTTACTATTGCGTCCATTCAATGTCCAATTCGCTATCCGTGCCGAACATTCATCCTGAATATCCGTGTCTTCTTCCTGAAGACCACCAAGTCCATGGTGTATTTCCTGTTCCGTGTCAGCATCCTTCCGACAGGGTTAATATTACCGCTTCCAAGCGTAGCAGCAATGCGCTCTTTATCTATAAATAGCTTAATATGTAGGTTAAATATTACTCGTATCTATATAAAACAATGGGTTATGAGTGACTTGGTTCAATTGTCTGTAGAAAGAAAAGAGTATTGCTCACCCCTTTGTGCGAGATCTCGCACAAAAGGGGCAAGCGGATAGAGTAAAAATGAGCCCTATTTTCCGATGGCGACACCCTCTCTTCGGGGGTCGGCTGCGCCTATTAATTCATTTTTATGTAATAAAATTGCATGAATACCAGAGTTTAAGTCGCGAATATTTACTTTGAACCCCATCTTTTCTAACGACTCTTTCATCGAAATAGCTTGAGTATCTTGCTCTATGTCTAATTCGCCAAAGCGATTGAGTAGGCGAGGTTGGTTAGCTGCTTCTTGAATATTCATTCCCCACTGAGTATGGGCAATGATCGCCTGTGAGACATAGCCAATGATGCGACTGCCACCAGGGGAGCCGATCGCCATATAAGGTTTACCATCTTGCATCATAATGGTCGGCGCCATTGAAGAGCGCGGTCGCTTACCCGGTTCTAAACGGTTGGCGATAGGTGTGCCATTCTTGTGGGTTCTGAATGAAAAATCAGTCAACTCATTGTTGAGTAAGAAGCCATTGACCATTAAACGCGAGCCAAACACATTCTCAATCGTTGTCGTTATAGAGACGACGTTGCCCTCGCTATCTACCACATTGAAATGACTGGTCGACGGCAGTTCAATCGATTCGTCTTGGCTGAGGTTCATCGCATGGTCCCACGGTGGGGTTCCGGCAGATGTGGTTTCTAATGCTCTGCCTACGGTGATCAGCTTGGCACGGTCTTCAAGGTAGGTTTCATCGATTAGTCCTTGCGTTGGCATTGGCACGAAGTCTTCGTCGGCCATGTAAAGGCCGCGGTCAGCAAAGGCAAGGCGTGAAGCATCTGCGATAACCTGCCAAGAGCGCGGGTCTTTCGGCCCCCACTTTTTAAGATCAAAATGCTCCGTCATGCCCAGTATTTGCCCAACCGTGAGTGCGCCTGAACTTGGCGGCCCCATGCCGCAGATTTGATAGCGTGATAGTTAGAGCAAACGGGTGAGCGCTGCTTGATTTGGTAAGCGTCGAAATCTACTTGGGCTAAGACGCCCGGGTTACCGGGGGCATTTTGCACGGTATCAATAATGCTTTGAGCGATCTCGCCTTGATAGAAAGCATCAGCGCCTTTGTCTGATATGGCTTTTAAGGTTTGGGCATACTCGGGGTTTTTGAGTCGTGTGCCTGCCGTTTTTGGCTTGCCTTGCTCATCAAAGAAATAAGCTTTGGTGGTTTCGAATCGAGATAGGTGTTTTTGATCTCTTTCTATAAGAGTGGCGAGACGTGGGCTGATTTCAAATCCTTGTTCGGCGACTTCAATAACAGGCTTGATGAGCGTTTTCCAATCTAGCTTGCCGTATTTTTGGTGGGTATCCCAAAGGAGTTTGACGGTGCCCGGTGTGCCAACCGAGCGGCCACCTACAACAGCGTCGAAGAATTTGAGTGGCTGGCCTGATTGGTCAAGGAATAGTTTCGGTGTAGCATTGAGCGGCGCTGTCTCGCGACCATCAAAGGTAGTCAGTTGGTTGCTCTTAGCATCCCAGTAAACAAGGAAGGCACCACCTCCGATTCCGGAAGACTGCGGCTCTACCAAACCAAGCATTAATTGCACGGTAACCATTGCATCAATGGCGCTGCCGCCTTGGGCTAAAATGTCTGCACCCGCTTGAGTTGCGATAGGATTCGCGGCAGTGACCATCCAGTCCTTGGCGGTAACGAGTTGCTTTTCCTCTAGGCCAGAGCTGTATTCGGGTGCAACGGAATCCGCGACCTGACTGGCCCAACTCTGACTCACTCCTAAACCGCTTAGCCCTAGCCAACCAAGCGAAACCGTTGCAAGTGCACCATAGAGGGCGGTGCGTTTAAGATTCCACAGCATGACGTTCTCCTTATTGTTTTGATAACAGAAATCGTGGCAGTGGAACGCAATAAGATCTAGTGCTCTGTTGGTAAAATGTTCAATTGATTCATATTTTTGACCGAAAATACGAATAAAGAGGCGATAGCCGTTGCCGCAACAAATGCTATCGCAAACACAGAATGAAGGGGCTTTGTCTGGTTAACTAGGCAAGTAATGACTGAATGGATTGGCTCAAAATACTCACACCGATGGTTGCGAATAGCAGGCCACAGATGCCATCAATATAAACGCTGATATTGAGTAGCTTCTTTTGCAGCCTAGAGGTCGACAGAACCCATGCCAGGAATGAGAACCACGCTAAAGAGAGGCTCCATAGAATCATTAGGCGATGCCTTTACCACCAAGTGACATGCTAGCTGGTACTAAGCTAGACATTAAACTCACAAAGAATACTAAAGCTTTTGGGTTCAAGATGTTGGTAGTGAATCCGCGTGAGAATGCCTGACGCTTATTGGATAACACCAGATGCTCTGCGCTGCTTTGTGTTATTTCTTCGGATGAGCGTAGTCTTGAAATCGTCGCTTTTAGCGCGCCGTAGCCTAAGTAGGCGAGATAGCTGCCCCCAGCCAATTGAAGCAAGGCAAATAGTGTTGGCTGCTGGTGAACCAAGTAGCTCACTCCCGTTAGGCTTAAGATGGAATGAAGCAAAATTCCGAACGATAAGCCTAGCGCAATATACAGACCAGTCTGCCTGCCATAGCGCGTGGCGTTTTGCACCACAAGGGCAAAATCAGGACCGGGGCTCATTAGGGCAATAAAATGCACGGTCGCAAGAGTGATAAGAATAGTGGCTTCATTCATTGGGCTTTCTACACAGTGTTTTGAGTTATTGGCTTGCAGTGTGCCACGAGAAAATCAGCGGTAATTGTAAATTATCGACACTCACTGATTTGAGAGGGGGTAACGCCATAAGTTACTTTGAAGGCTTTGGTGAAATGCGCTTGGTCGTAAAAGCCGACACGGTGGGCCACTTCGGTACTGCTGATGCCAGATTTCAACAGTTTCATGGCTTGCTCTAGTCGCAATCGGCTTAACCATGCATAGGGTGTGATGCCCATTTTGGCTTTGAAATGGCGCTGGAACTGAGTTGAGCTCAATTGGCAAAGATGCGCTAAGGTCTCGAGTTGTATCGGCTGATCAAGGTTTGCCATCAAGTACTCTTTGAGTATTTCGATACTTTTATTGCCCAGAGGAATGGTGCGTGGCTGCACATAATTGCCATATTGCTCAAACAGTTGTTCAAAGCCTTCATATAATAAGCAGTCTTGCGCCAATTGGCTGATAGGTGAGGAAGACAAAGATTCCGGCTTGGTTGAGCTAGATGTAAGCTTGGGACTCTGCTGTCCGAGCAAAGTGTGGGTTTGGTATAAGCGACGGAACAAGTCCGGATTAGACACCACGGTTTGGTTAAAATTAATGATGGATGAAGAAGCCTCTGAATTGGCTAAATTGGATAGCCAAGTCGGGTCTATCGAGAAGACTTTGACTTGATAGCCTTGCTTAAGAACAGACTGGCCATCGTGCAATTCATCGGGCGGCATAACGACCATTTGGCCATGCCCCGCACTGAGAGAGCTGCCTTGATGAGTAAACTTTTGCTCGCCCTTAGTGATGAGGCCGATGTGGAAATCAAGGTGGTAATGACGCTGAAAGGCAAAGTTCTGATACTCGGCATCGATAAGGTCCACGCCTTTTTCCGATGTTTGTGTGTAGTCGACTTTGTCCATAATACGAGTCCAATCTCCATGCTAGAACCCAAAACGACAGAGGCCTAAACAAACAAAAGCTTGGTCAGTGCCTTATTTAATAGGCTTTAACCAAGCTTACTGTTTAATGATGATTTTGTCTTTATTAGGCTGGGCTTTTAACGGGCTTTCTCTTTTTTTGTGTTTTTAATGCCGTCAAAGCTAAACACAACCAATGCCCCCAGATAAAGGCAAAGGTAACAGCTTTATCTGCGGTAAACGCTTCGCCGTAGACCAAAACGGCCAGTAAGAACATTAGACTCGGGCCAATGTACTGGAAGAAGCCCAGAGTTGATAGTTTGAGTCGAGTCGCTGCGCCAGTGAAGCAAAGCAGAGGTAAGGTAGTCACAATACCTGCGGATAACAGCAGTAAGTTGAGTGTCATTGGGTTATTAGAGAAACTCGATGTCGCCGAATCTGCGATGAACAGAAGGTAGATGGCAGCTGCAGGTAACATAATGAGGGTTTCTACAAACAAGCCTGTTTGTGCATCTACACTGACCTTTTTACGCAGCAAGCCATAGAAGCCGAAACTAAGTGCCAGAGTAATGGCAACCACGGGCACAGAGCCAAAAGCGATTAACTGAACTAACACACCACCACTTGCCAGAGCGACAGCGAACCACTGAAGCTTACGTAATCTTTCACCAAGAAACAGCATACCTAAAATAACGTTGATGAGAGGGTTGATGTAATAGCCCAAGCTCGCATCAAGCATCATGTTAGAATTCACAGCCCAGATAAAAATAAGCCAGTTTAAGCCAACCAAAATACCGGTCGTCACCAAGTAGAACATCTTACTTTTAGAGCGCATCACATCGCGTACACTGCGCCAGTTTCGACCGAAATGAAGCAGCGCTGCTAACAAGAAGAATGACCAAACCACGCGATGGCTTAAAATTTCCAATGCCGAGACGCCATCCAATGATTTAAAGTAGATTGGGCGACTCCCCACATGGTGTATGCGCCGATGGCAAGTAGAACCCCTTGGCGGGAGCGTTGTTGATCGTCTGGTGTCATTCAGTAGTACTCTGATCAGTAAGTTATAGACAAGAGAGTCAGTATAAGAGTCGCTTAGTTAAACACCTAACAATTTGCAGTTTTATTCACCGCCATTCCCCACTACAATGTCCGTCCATAAATGTAGACACACCTTAATCGCGTTCAACAACGTTTCCAACAACAAATAGAGCTTTCATGACCTCCACACTTTTAGCTGAGCAACCTAATGCGGATTTACCTACGCCACAAAGCATCCTAGAGGATGTATTTGGCTATCAAGAGTTTCGCGATGGTCAGCAAGAGGTTATCGATGCTGCGGTTGCGGGGCTCGACAGCTTGGTCATTATGCCAACAGGTGGCGGTAAGTCGCTCTGTTATCAGATTCCGGCCTTGGTTAGAGAAGGGCTGACCTTGGTTATCTCGCCACTGATTTCTTTGATGAAAGATCAAGTGGACCAGCTTAAAGCCAATGGTGTGGCGGCCGAGTGCATTAACTCGACCATGACGCGCGAAACGCTAATCAGCGTTTACAATCGCATGAACAGTGGTGCGCTTAAGCTCGTGTATGTGTCGCCAGAACGTGTGCTGATGCCAGACTTCATCGAGCGGCTTTACAGCCTGCCGTTATCAATGATTGCGGTGGATGAAGCGCACTGCATTTCTCAATGGGGCCACGATTTTCGCCCGGAATATGCGGCGCTTGGCCAACTCAAACAGCAGTTCCCTCATGTTCCTTTTATGGCGTTAACGGCGACCGCTGATGATGCCACTCGCGTTGATATCACCACTCGCCTTAATCTTGTTGAACCGCACAGTTACTTGGGCAGTTTCGATCGCCCGAATATTCGCTACACGCTGGTGGAAAAGCACAAGCCGGTGTCGCAAATTGTTCGCTATCTGGAAACCCAAAAAGGGCAGTGCGGCATTATCTATTGTGGCAGTCGCAAGAAAGTCGAAATGCTGACCGAAAAGCTATGTAACAACGGCGTTCGAGCGGCTGGCTATCATGCCGGAATGGAGACCGATGAAAGAGCCTACGTTCAAGAGGCTTTTCAACGAGATGATATTCAAATCGTGGTGGCAACCGTGGCATTTGGCATGGGCATCAACAAGCCAAATGTACGCTTTGTTGTACATTTCGACATTCCGCGCAACATTGAATCCTATTATCAAGAGACGGGCAGAGCAGGGCGTGATGGCCTTCCTGCGGAAGCATGATGTTGTACGACCCTGCCGATATGGGTTGGCTGCGACGCATGGTGGATGAAAAAGACGATGGCCCGCAAAAGCAGGTCGAAAGCCACAAGCTGAATGCCATGAGCGCCTTTGCTGAAGCGCAGACTTGCCGACGCCAAGTTCTCCTCAATTACTTTGGTGAGTATCGCGAAAAGCCGTGTGGTAACTGCGATATTTGCCTAGATCCACCTAAACATTTTGATGCCACCGAGCAAGCGCAGAAAGCCCTGTCGTGTGTGTATCGAGTTAACCAAGGTTTCGGTATTGGTTATGTGGTGGAAGTGATGCGCGGTATGCAGAACATTCGTATCCGCGAAAACGGCCACGATAAGCTGTCGACTTACGGCATCGGCCGTGAACACAGTCACGATTACTGGGTCAGTATCTTCAGGCAGCTTGTTCACAAAGGCATGTTGCTACAAAACATCACGCGCAACTCGACGCTGCAGCTTACCGAAGAGGCAAGGCCGCTACTTCGTGGAGAGATGGCGTTAGAGCTAGCGGTACCGAGATTAGATACTGCAGCAAAAGCGGCGAAGTCTGACAAACTCATCAGCAAAAATTACGACAAGAAGCTGTTCGCTAAATTACGTAAGCTGCGTAAATCCATCGCTGATGAAGACGGTTTACCCCCTTACGTTGTGTTTAGTGATGCCACGCTCATTGATATGGCCGATATCTTGCCGACATCCTACGGAGAGATGTTGGCTGTCAGCGGAGTAGGCCAACGCAAGCTTGAGAAGTATGCCGATCCATTCTTAGATTTAATTCAGGAGCATTTGACCCACAATGGCTAATCAATTTGGTTTGCAGGAGTATTTGGCAGATGAAGGTAAAATCCTAATTACGGCGCCGCGATTTGATTTTGATACCTTCCCTGAACTTGGCGAGAAGTTGGTTTCAATGCTCTCTGCGAAAGTGGTAGAAAAGCAGTGGGATGCGGATATTCACTCGTGGTTGATTGACTTTGAAGACTGCCAGATGTTTTTGAAGGCGGAACACTACAGTGAATCACTGTGGTTAGAATCTTTGGCGATTGAAGAATCTCGTGAAGAATTTGATTATCTAGCGGGTTTGTTCGAGCGAGGTTTTTAGCGTTATCTCGAAAATTATCAATACAAACGTTTGCCTATTTTGTCATCGCTTGCAGCAGCAATTGGTTAATGTATAATCGCCCGCCGCGATATTGATCATATTCACAATATCGCTTCAATCTCTATTAACATTATTGGTGAGAGTCTTTCCTTATTAAGGAAGCAGGCTCGATTTGGGTTCCCTCACCCCCAAACCAAACTAAAAAGGTATCGCATGAGTAACTTTACCCCTGCGCAGCAGCGCAACGCCCTATTTTTTCTGGTTTTATTCCACCTGACCATCATTGCGTCAAGTAACTATCTAGTTCAACTACCCTTCACGGTATTTGGTTTCCACACAACGTGGGGCGCTTTCACTTTCCCATTTATCTTCCTAGCGACAGACTTAACCGTACGTATTTTTGGTGCACCATTGGCACGTAAGATCATCTTACTGGTGATGTTGCCAGCCTTAGCTGTTTCGTACTTCTTGTCGGTGATTTTCTTTGAAGGTCAGTTCCAAGGTTTCTCACAGCTTGGTGAGTTTAACTTGTTTGTGGCGCGTATTGCGGTAGCAAGTTTCATGGCTTACTTGCTTGGTCAAATCATGGATGTCCATGTTTTCAATAAGCTACGCCAACTGAAACAGTGGTGGGTTGCGCCAACGTGTTCGACCATCTTTGGTAATGCCTTAGACACCATCGCGTTTTTTGCCATTGCGTTCTACCAAAGTCCAGACGTATTTATGGCGGAGCACTGGGTTGAAATCGCTTGGGTAGACTATGTGTTTAAGATGATCATCAGCTTAGGCCTGTTTGTACCTATGTATGGTGTGTTACTGAACTTCTTGATCAAGAAGCTGACGACGGTGAAATCTGCGCAAGTGGTAGCGGCACCTTCGCATCAATAAACTGCTTGTTAGTTCAGGTAGAAAGAGAAAGCCCAAACAGTGAATGTTTGGGCTTTTTGTTATTCGTTAGAATGCCTAATTTGCTATAGAACCTTGTTCTTATAGAGCACAGCTTTTATAGGCCCCTACTTTTATAAAGCAGTAAGCGTTAAAGGCCAACCTATGTCTGATTGTCGGTTCGCTTCAATTTCTAGCTCGGCATATGTCAGAGGGTTACTCTCTAGCCAGTTAGAATCAATTGATAGCGTTAGGTTGTTATCTTCGGCTCTAAGTACAAAGTCAGGCTCGAGAGCCACGCTGCGACGATGGGTAAGCAGTACTGCCAGTCTTAGTAAGCGTAAAATACGCTTGGCGCTAAGATCGGAGACTGCATGTTGTTCAGGCAGTGATGAAATTTGGTCTTTGTAGCGACGAGCCACTTCAGCTAAAAGATGTTTTTGGGCACGAGTAAAGCCTGGCAGGTCGAGGTTCTTTAAAAGGTAAGCGTTGTGCTCGCCGCCTTTTTTAAAGTCGATAGTCAATCCAATTTCGTGCAGCTGCGCTGCGGCATCGAGTAATACCACGCCATGATTTTCCGCAATCCAGTCTTCACCACAGTATGCGAGCAGTTTGTCTGCCATAGCCGTGACTTGCTGAGCGTAACCCTGATCGATTTGATAGCGAGTCTGAACACTCGAAATAGTGCGAGAGCGAATGTCGTCTTGACGTAAACTATCGACCATTTCATAGGCCATGCCTTCACGAAGGGCACCACCGGCAAGCGTCATTGAGTCAATTTCAAGCAGTTCAAATATCGCGATAAGAATCGATAAGCCACTTGGGAAGACCAACGCTCGCTCAAGTGTCAGGCCTTCAATTTCCAGCTCTTCAAGGTGATCCGACAGCATCGCCTGTTTCTGTAGACGTTTAAGTTTGGCATGAGTAATAACCTCATCCATCCCTTGCGCCAACATGATTTCTTGTAGGGCTTGAACAGTGCCACTCGCTCCAACACACACATCCCAACCGATCTGAGTGTATTGCGCCAAAATAGGCTCGAGTGTCTTTTTGGCGGCTTCAATCGCAGCCTTAAAGTTTTTCTCAGACAGCTGTCTGTCCTTGAAATGGCGTTCAAGCCAAGTCACACAGCCCATCTTTAAACTGGTCAGTGCCTTAGCTTCAAAGCCTTCACCGATGATCATCTCAGTGCTGGCTCCACCAATGTCCACCACTAGGCGGCGGCCTAAACCACCCGAAGTATGCGCCACGCCTTTATAAATCGTAGCGGCTTCTTCTTCGCCAGAGATAACATTGATGTCGTAGCCGAGAATTTCATTGGCCTTTTTCAAGAAAACATCCACGTTAGTTGCGGTACGTAACGTTGCGGTACCGACAATGCGAATGTTCTCTTTTGGTATGTCTTGAAGCCTTTCTGCAAAGAGACGTAAGCAGTCCCATCCGCGCTGCATTGCTTCTTGGCTAAGCGCATTCTTGTCATCAAGACCTGCGGCAAGGCGTACCTTGCGCTTTATCTTAGCCATGGTTTGTATGCTCCCATCGATATGACGCACAACGAGCATGTGAAAACTGTTCGACCCGAGGTCGATGGCAGCATAGAGCGGTGATGAAACAGCGTTATTCATAAACAGTAAAGGCTTCCTTTTCTACTTTACACTTCTACTTAAAGCAGCGACGACTTATGCCGATTGACGCGGCTGACGTGGGCGACGGTTATGTGGCTTACGGTTACCAGAGCGAGAACCACCAGTGTTAGTGCGGCGTTGCTGTGGATTACGTGAGCGCATACGGATCGGCGCCGGTAGATCTTCAATCAATGCAGAGGCATCGTAGTCAGACACAGGAATAGTGTGCTCGATGTACTCTTCAATTGGCGGAAGGTTAATCGCGTAGTCTTCACAAGCGAAGCTGATTGAGTGACCGCTTGCACCAGCACGACCGGTACGGCCAATACGGTGAACGTAGTCTTCACAGTCGTCTGGAAGATCGAAGTTGAATACGTGCGTTACCTGAGGGATATGTAGACCACGAGCGGCAACGTCAGTGGCAACTAGAATATCCACTTCACCTTTAGTGAATTGCTCTAGGATTTTCTCACGCTTCTTCTGTGGGACATCGCCAGTCAGTAGACCAACACGATGACCATCTGCTGCTAGGTGGCCCCAAATGGATTCACACTTATGTTTAGTGTTGGCAAATATGATTGCGCGATCTGGCCATTCTTCTTCAATCAAAGTTTGAAGCAGTGCCATTTTGTGTTCGTTGGAAGGGTAGAATAGCTCTTCTTGGATACGGTGACCCGTCTTCTGTTCTGGTTCAACTACCACATGCTCTGGGTTGTGCATGTGCTCGAACGCCAACTCTTGTACTCGGTAAGAGAGTGTTGCAGAGAACAACATGTTCAGGCGATCTTGCGGCTCAGGCATACGGCGGAATAAGAAACGAATGTCTTTGATGAAACCAAGATCGAACATGCGATCGGCTTCATCAAGAACAACCGCTTGAATGTGGTTGAGGTTAAAGACCTTCTGCTTGTAGAAGTCGATGATGCGTCCTGTTGTACCGATCAGAACATCAACGCCACTTTCAAGCTTAGCCAACTGCTTATCGTAGCTTTCACCACCGTAAGCTAGGCCCGCTTTAATGCCTGTGCTCGCAATGAGTGGTTCAGCATCATTAAAGATCTGAATCGCCAGTTCACGCGTTGGCGCCATGATGATGGCTCTCGGCTGATTTGGCTTGCGACCTTCGTGCTCAGGTGTCGTTAGAAGGTGGTTAAAAGTAGCAGTGAGAAACGCTAACGTTTTACCAGTACCGTTTGGGCCTGGCCTGCGATGTCTTGGCCGGTGAGCAGTACCGGCAGCGCCTTAGCTTGAATTGGGGTACAAAAATCGAACCCTTTACTCTCCAAACCCTTTATAACTTGGGGGTGTAAGCCCAAATCGGCGAACTTTTGCTCTGTGATATGCGTCTTTTTCATCACTATAGAATATCAGCTAAAGCTTGCATTAAGAAAGTAAATACATTCCAATAGGGCATCAAATTGCTGGTTATCATCCAACCAGTTCTGAAAAAACACATTGGAGTGGAAGATGAGTGATAAGATTTTGCAGCTAACCGATGACGGTTTTGAGAATGATGTAATCAACGCTGCAGGCCCTGTTCTAGTAGATTTTTGGGCAGAGTGGTGTGGTCCTTGTAAGATGATTGCCCCGATTCTTGACGAAATCGCAGACGAGTACGAGGGTAAGCTCACTATCGGTAAACTAAATATCGATCACAATGCAGGAACACCACCAAAGTTCGGCATTCGTGGCATCCCAACGCTGCTTCTATTTAAAGATGGCAGTGTGGCAGCAACGAAAGTTGGTGCTCTGTCGAAGACTCAACTGAAAGAGTTTTTAGACGCTAACTTATAAGCCTATTATTAATAAAACCGTGCATTCGAACAAATGCACGGTTTTATTTTTGAAGGTCAACAAATTATGGACTAGGCTCCTATTTAGTGCTAGTTTATCGCACGTTAATTAAACAAACGTTCACTTCTTGGTCGATCCTGAGACCAAATCCATCTTAACTAAACTACAGATCCTATTTTGACTAAAAAAGCATCCACCACAATGAATCTAACAGAACTGAAGAACAGACCTGTGTCTGAACTTGTTAAGCTTGGCGAAAGCTTAGGCCTTGAAAACCTAGCGCGTCTAAGAAAACAAGACATTATCTTCGCCATCCTTAAAGCTCACGCAAAAAGTGGTGAAGACATATTCGGCGACGGGGTGTTGGAAATTCTTCAAGACGGTTTTGGTTTCTTACGTAGTGCGGACAGCTCATACCTTGCTGGCCCGGATGATATCTATGTATCACCAAGTCAAATTCGCCGCTTCAACCTGCGTACAGGTGATTCAATTGCGGGCAAGATTCGTCCACCTAAAGATGGCGAACGCTACTTTGCTCTATTGAAAGTTAATACTGTTAACGATGATCGCCCAGACAATGCTCGTAACAAAATCTTGTTCGAGAACTTAACACCACTTCACGCGAACGAGCGTATGGTGATGGAGCGTGGTAACGGTTCAACTGAAGACATTACGGCACGTGTTCTTGATCTCGCTTCACCTATCGGTAAAGGTCAGCGTGGTCTAATTGTTGCTCCACCAAAAGCGGGTAAAACAATGCTGCTGCAAAACATTGCACAAAGCATTGCATACAACCACCCTGAGTGTGAGTTAATGGTTCTGCTTATTGACGAGCGTCCGGAAGAAGTAACCGAGATGCAGCGTCTAGTTAAGGGCGAAGTGATTGCTTCGACGTTCGATGAGCCAGCGTCTCGCCACGTACAAGTTGCTGAGATGGTAATTGAGAAAGCAAAACGTCTTGTTGAACATAAGAAAGACGTGGTTATCCTGCTTGACTCTATCACGCGTCTTGCTCGCGCATACAACACGGTTGTGCCTTCATCAGGTAAAGTACTGACTGGTGGTGTGGATGCGAATGCTCTACATCGTCCAAAGCGTTTCTTCGGTGCAGCACGTAACGTAGAAGAGGGCGGCAGCCTGACTATCCTAGCGACTGCGCTAGTTGATACTGGCTCTAAGATGGATGAAGTTATCTACGAAGAGTTTAAAGGTACAGGTAACATGGAAATCCACCTGAACCGTAAGATTGCCGAGAAACGTGTCTTCCCTGCGATTGACTTTAACCGCTCAGGCACACGTCGCGAAGAACTTCTGACTAAGAATGAAGAACTTCAGAAGATGTGGATTCTTCGTAAGATCGTTCACCCAATGGGCGAAATCGATGCAATGGAATTCTTAATCGACAAATTGGCGATGACGAAGACCAACGATGAGTTCTTCGACGCAATGCGACGTCAGTAACAAGAATACAGAAATAAAAACGCCACCTTTTATAGGTGGCGTTTTTTATTTGCATTGTACAAATTTTGACATCACAATGATTGCAATGTTACATGGAGGTTAACATGCAACAAGGAATGTTGTTATCAGTGCTTTTATCGTTCATGGTATTTATGAATGCAGCTTTTGCGCAGGAGATACCGTCAGAGCGCGTTGATGCTTGGTTAGCAGATGAACAGCTCAATCAAAAAGCGATAGAACTCCTCGAATACACTCGAGACGATCAAATAGACTCGTTGAGTTTTGCCCTCGAGCGTCTCGCCCTTCCTCAGCAAGAGGCGGTGAAATTACTGTTGTTACGAGAAATCGAGCAACGGCAAATCATACTGTCTTCAAAAATGGCCATGTTCGTTGAGCAGCAAACTCAGGTCGTGCCAACCTACAAAGTTGTTGAACAAGGCGATGGATATGAGCTAACCCTACCGGCGTTTGATTACCCTGCGGTGGCCAATCGTATATTGCGTCGATGGCATCAAGATCAGCAAACGTTAGAAGTTATCTTGAAAGCAGAGCAAAAAGCGCTTGTTTTACAAGATTGGCTGATCGGTAGTGAGTATCTGGTTCGTAGTAAAGAGAAGATTTTGATTCAAGAGCTCGACAGCTTATCACCAGAAGCTTTGGACTTTATTACGGCTCAGCTGACACAAAGTTCTGTGACCAGTTGGTTACCTTCGACTCAAGTGATGATTCGTTTAGCTCAAGTCAGCCAAGATGAAGAGGTCTACAAGCTCTTGTGGCGTATGCGTGCCGACTTTTACAGTCAGGCTGAGCTCAAGCGCTTGGCTAAACTGGGTAGTGATTTCAGTACACAGCAATTGATGTTGGCCTCCAGCAATCCGAGCTTGAAACATTTAGCTCTCACCGAACTGACACAAGTGGCGCCGATGACGGATTCTGTAAAAGCATTTCTAGTGACTCGAATGGCACTAGAAGATGAAGCCCCACTGATCGCGAGAGAACTGGTAAGGCAAGGGCACTCTGGTTGGCTTCGAGATCTCGTTTCAACGAATCGTGATGTGAAGGTCAATCTTATTCAGCAGGCATTGGCACAGTAAGTTCTTTGCATCGATATGTGTTGAGTATCTTTGATACAAACTATTTCCACAAAGATAAAGAGGAACCTTAAGGTTCTTCTTTTTGTTACACTAAAACCAACTAAAACAAGCAGTAGAAGCCTCATGAGTTTTAAGGATTTACGTGACTTTTTAGACCACCTTGAAAAGATAGGTGAGCTAAAACGCATCTCTCATCCGGTCGACCCAGACTATGAAATGACCGAGATCAGCGACAGAACATTGCGAGCAAAAGGCCCAGCCTTATTGTTCGAAAACCCGATTGGTTCCGATGTGCCTGTACTGACCAACTTGTTTGGCACGCCAGAGCGTGTGGCTATGGGAATGGGGCGACAGGAAGTGAAGGAGCTTCGTGAAGTTGGAAAATTACTGGCTTATCTAAAAGAGCCTGAGCCGCCGAAAGGCTTCAAAGACGCATTGTCTAAGATCCCTCTATTTAAGCAAGTGCTCAACATGCCAGCGAAGCGTCTGCGTAAAGCGCCATGTCAGCAAATCGTTTGGCAGGGTGATGAAGTCGATCTCGATAAAATCCCAGTGATGAGCTGTTGGCCTGATGACGTTGCGCCGCTACTGACTTGGGGTTTAACGGTCACACGTGGTCCTAATAAAAAGCGCCAAAACCTTGGGATTTACCGCCAACAGAAAATTGGTAAGAACAAAATCATCATGCGCTGGCTAGCACATCGTGGTGGTGCTTTAGATTTACGTGATTGGATGGAAGAGCATCCGGGTAAACCATTCCCGATATCCGTCGCATTTGGTGCCGATCCTGCAACAATTCTAGGTGCAGTGACTCCAGTACCCGATACGCTTTCTGAGTATGCGTTTGCAGGATTATTGCGTGGTAGCAAAACCGAGGTGGTTAAATCTCTGAGTAATGACCTTGATGTACCGGCCAGCGCCGAAATCGTCATGGAAGGTTATATTGACCCTGAAGAGTACGCAGATGAAGGACCGTATGGCGATCATACCGGTTACTACAACGAAAAAGAGCGTCATCACGTCTTCACTATTACGCATGTCACTATGCGTGAAAATCCTATTTATCACAGTACCTATACTGGCCGTCCGCCAGATGAGCCTGCAGTTTTGGGTGTTGCGCTGAATGAAGTTTTTGTACCTATTCTTCAGAAGCAGTTTCCGGAGATCGAAGATTTCTACCTTCCGCCAGAAGGGTGTTCTTATCGAATGGCGGTTGTATCGCTTAAAAAGCAATACTCGGGTCATGCAAAACGCGTGATGATGGGCGTTTGGTCGTTCTTACGTCAGTTCATGTACACCAAGTTTGTCATTGTCGTCGATCACGATGTGAATACGAGAAACTGGGAAGACGTTATCTCGACGATGGTGTCGACGATGCAGTCAGACCAAGACATCGTCATGATTGATAATACACCGATAGACTCTCTTGATTTTGCTTCGCCAGTAGCAGGCTTAGGTTCAAAAATGGGTCTAGATGCCACTCGTAAGTGGGAAGCCGAAATTGCCATATCAAACCGTGAGCCGAACGAAAGTGGGTCAGTGGCTAGTGACTCTGTCGATATAGAGGCGATCAACGCATTGAGCGATTCGGTAGTTGATGTTGTTGTTCCTGCAGAGTCGAATGGTCAGTTTGTTATCGTGACAATGGATAAGCAGAAAGAGGGCGAATCGCGTCAACTGATTGATGCCGTGTGGCAGCAGAGTGCGTTGCCTCAAAGTCCAAAGTTTATCGTCGTATGCGACACCGATGTGAATGCCAAAGACTGGAATGACATTATCTGGGCAGTAACCACCCGCATGGATCCATCACGCGATACCGTCATTGCTAAAGATGGCTCTTCACGAATCGCGTTAGATGCAACAAACAAACTCGGATGTGAAGTGTCGCGAGATTGGGGTACACCAATTGAGAAAGATCCCCAGCTAGTGGCAAAAATCGATGAGATATGGGATAAGTTAGGTATCCTATGAGTTATATCGTCACTTTGCAGCCAAACAACATACAGTTTGAAGTGCAAAATGGCCAAACGATTCTGGAAGCGGCGCTCAACAGCAATATACCGTTTCCAAATCGATGTCAGGTAGGAGCGTGCGCAGCATGCTTGTGCCGAAAGCTTGAAGGCCAAGTCAGCTACCATCTAGAACCAATGCTTACAGAGAAAGAGCAACAACAAGGATGGATATTTGCTTGTCAGGCCATTGCAGAAAGTCATTTAGTCCTGACTCTAGAAGAGTAGGCAAGAGGAAGCCCATGACCACCCAATGTAAAGTTAAGTCTATTGAATCTTTAGCTGCGAACACTTATCGCATCTTATTACACCCAGAAACGCCTGTGACATTTAAAGCCGGTCAATACCTAACAGTCGTAATGGGCGAGAAAGACAAACGCCCATTCTCTATTGCAAGTAGCCCGTGTCGTCACGAAGGGGAATTAGAGCTGCATATCGGTGCGGCGGAACAAAACGCTTACGCGCTAGAAGTTGTCGAAGTAATGAAAGCGGCATTAGAGAACGACAGCGAAATTACAATCGATGCGCCTCATGGTGATGCGTGGGTACGTGAAGAGAGTGAAAATCCAATTCTGCTAATTGCTGGTGGAACAGGATTTAGCTATGTACGTTCAATCTTGGATCATTGCATTGCACAGAACAAGAATAACACTATCTACCTGTACTGGGGTGCGAAAGATGCTTCTCAGCTATACGCGAAAGCCGAGCTAGATAAAATCATGAGTGAACATAGCAATGTAACATTTGTACCTGTTGTAGAGTCTGCGCAAGATGCATGGTCAGGTAAAACAGGTAACGTGCTACAAGCGATTCATAGCGACTTTGATACATTAGAAAATTTCGACATCTATATAGCAGGTCGATTTGAGATGGCAGGAGCGGCACGAGAGCAGTTTACGCAGAACTTAAATGCTCAAAGTGACCAGATGTATGCTGATGCGTATGCATTTATCTAAAAATAGTTAATGTTATGTAGTAAAAAAGAGAGCAAATTGCTCTCTTTTTTTGTGTTTTGATGCTTTATTCATCGAAAACGCATTATTTTTAAATAATTTCAAAAAAGCGCTTGCGTAGCTCATGATTCTCCCTATAATGCGCATCCACTGACACGGCAGGCGCTACAAGGCTTCAGCTAAGTTCGGCAGGACAAAGCTTCTGATAAAGAGAAATTATTTTCGTTCTAAACAACGAGAATAAAAAAAGCAAAAAAGTGATTGACACTGACGCTTATCTCGCTAGAATGCACGTCCGCTTTGAGAGAAAGCTCTCAAGGCAAAGCTCTTTAACAATTTAAACCTATCAATCTGTGTGGGCACTCGTTGATGATAATCCAATTAGATACTTTGGTATCAATTAGGTTTCAATGAACTGAGTGACCAAACGAGTCGTAAGA
>NZ_JYJP01000106.1 GCF_001012815.1 Vibrio mexicanus | reverse complement strand
AGCAGAAGCAGAAGCAGAAGCAGAAGCAGAAGCAGAAGCAGAAGCAGAAGCAGAAGCGAGCGAGCCTAAAGACTTCTCTAGCGATGATTTCATTGATGATATGCTCAATGCCGCGCCAGCCGGTGACCCATTGTTGGACCAGCCAAGTGAATTCGCGAGTGATGACGAGTCAGCACAAATTGACGTGACCAGCTCAGACTCTGTTGAAGCGCCAGCATCCAACCTCGATGGTATTGATGAAACCGAGGAAGAAGACGATTGGCTGTCTTCTGCAATAGAAGAAGTTGAGAACCCTGACTTTGGTGACGATGACTTCGACTTCGACCCAAAAATTGAAGGGGCGAGCGAGCAAGAGTTTGACTTAGATGAACCGCTAGAATCAGAAAACGTCGATAAGCTGGAACAAGAGCTGAATGATTGGAATCTTGATGATGAAGTTCAAGACGACGTTGAGGCTGACTTGGAAGCCGAACTGGCTCCAGATATCGAAGAGGTTGATGAGGATTCAGTTCCAACACCAGCCGAAGATTCGGTTCCGGCTTCAGTAGAAGAGCCAGAAGGCCTTACTGAGGATAGTTCATCAGAAGTCATTCAAGAGCATATCGAAGAAACAAATGAGATTGAGAGCGCCGAACCAGAATTTCCTATGCCAGAGGCTGTGGAAAATGAGTTTGGCATGCCTCAAGACGACGATTGGATCATTGATGAGCCTGAGCCAGAATCAGAGGCTCCGGCTTTTGAATCAGAGACTCCGGCGGTTGAATCAGAAGCGACTCCTGAATTCGCATCTGAAGCACCTGACGAGCTTGATGATCTGGAGCTGTCGACGTTCGATGAAGATGATGCCTTACTCGGTGAAGCGCTGAGCGATGAAGAGCTAGCACTTGAAACTCCAGAAGTTGCTGAATCAGAGCTTACGCCTGAGGCTGAACTAGAGTCGCTTGCTGAGATAGATGACCTAGAGCTTCCAACGTTCGACGAAGAAGATGCCTTGCTCGATGAAGCGCTGAGTGATGAAGACCTAGCATTCGAAAGCCAGATGTTGCAGAGTCGGAGCTTACGCCGGACGTCGAACTAGAATCGCCTGCTGAGATAGATGACCTAGAGCTTCCAACATTCGACGAAGAAGATGCTTTACTTGATGAATCACCGATTGGTGAAGAGACAGCACTTGAAACGCCAGATGTTGTAGAGCCTGAGCTTACCCCAGAAGCCGAACTAGAGTCGCCTGCTGAGATAGATGACCTAGAGCTTCCAACGTTCGACGAAGCAGATGCCTTACTCGATGAAGCGCTGAGTGATGAAGAGGCAGCATTCGAAACGCCAGATGTTGTAGAGTCTGAGCTTGCGCCAGAGGCAGAATTAGAGTCGCCTGCTGAGATAGATGACCTAGAGCTTCCAACATTCGACGAAGAAGATGCCTTACTCGATGAAGCGCTGAGTGATGAAGAGCTGGCGGTTGAAACGCCAGATGTTGTAGAGTCTGAGCTTGCGCCAGAGGCAGAACTAGAGTCGCCTGCTGAGATAGATGACCTAGATCTTCCAACATTCGACGAAGAAGATGCCTTACTCGATGAAGCGCTGAGTGATGAAGAGCTAGCGGTTGAAACGCCAGATGTTGTAGAGCCTGAGCTTGCGCCAGAGGTAGAACTAGAGACGCTGCTGAGATAGATGATCTAGAACTGCCGACGTTTGACGAGGAGGATGCCCTTCTTGATGAACAGGTAGCTGATGTGGAGTTAGCACCAGAGGATCCGGTTGTTGAGTCAGAAGCTACTTCTGATTTCAGACCTGAAGCCCCTGTTGAACTTGATGATCTAGAGCTGCCGACGTTCGACGAAGATGATGCCCTTCTTGATGAGCAGATAGTTGATGAACAGGTAGCTGACGAAGAGTTAGCACCAGAGGCTCCGACTGTTGAATCAGAAGTAACTCCTGATTTCGAACCTGAAGCGCCTGTTGAGCTTGATGAACTAGAATTGCCGACGTTTGATGAAGACGATGCATTACTCGATGAAGAACTTCCTCCAATGGAAGAGCTTAACGAACTCCAGAGCGACGGCGTCGACGACTCCAAAGCCGTTCTGGAAGATTTTGAGCTTCCTGAGTTTGGCGAGTTAGAGGCATTAGACAGCACCAATGTTGAAAGTGGTGCTGATACTTCTAGTCTGTCGGATGAGCAGGATGCTTTGTTTGACGTCTTCCAGTCTTCAAGTTCTGAAGAGCTTGCTCACCAAGAGTTTGACGAAGAGAGCTTTAATGAGCTGCTCGATGAGTCTTCTGATGCCGATCAAGCAGGTTTCGCCTTCGATGGTCAGATTGACACTCAAACTTCAGACAGCGCGGGTATGGATATCGATGCGATGCTAGAAATGGGTGGGGAAGACTGGAATGGCTTTAGCCTTTCTGAAGAGCAACAAGCGTCAATCTCAGACGAGATCCCTGCTGATGAGCAAAGCGTTTGGGACAGTAGTAATGCGCCAGAACAAGCGACTGTAGATGACGAAAATTGGGAGCAGCAAGACGAACTACCATCGTTTGACCCTCAATCGAATCAATACCGAACCATTGATGAACTCATGGCGGAGGTAGAGCAAGAGGAAGTGAAGCCGTTAACACCAGAAGAGGAAGAACTGAAGCTAGATGTTGGCTTGAATGAATTCCCAGATGTTATTGGGGATATTGGTGATACCGATGTTGACTCGAATGCGGAAGCAGCGGGTAAATTGGATTTGGCCAAAATCTATATGGAAATGAACGACTCATCGGGTGCGAAGAAATTGCTTGAAGAAGCCATTGTTGATGGCAGCGATGAGATTCGAAGAGAGGCCAAAAACCTCATAGACTTGATTAATAGTCAAAGTTAAATCTTAAAGGGGAGCTTAGCTCCCCTTAGTTTTCAGGGCCGCTTTCAAAGCTAAGCCCAATCTAGAAATATCACCCTATTTAGATATATACTTCCCGCCCCATCAATAAAGAGACATTCCAATGAAGATAGCGTTAGGTATTGAGTACGACGGCACTAAGTATTTTGGCTGGCAAAGGCAGCGAGATGTACAGAGTGTTCAAGAAAAGCTAGAAAAAGCGCTCAGTATCGTGGCTAATCATCCGGTTGAAGTGCAGTGTGCTGGCAGAACTGATGCTGGTGTTCATGGAACAGGGCAAGTCGTTCACTTTGAAACGACATCGATTCGCAAAATGGTAGCCTGGACTATGGGGGCGAATGCAAACCTACCGAAAGACATCGCTGTACGTTGGTCTACGGAAGTCGATGAGTCTTTTCATGCTCGCTTCTCTGCAACGGCGCGTCGATACCGATACGTCATCTTTAATAGCCAGCTTAGACCTGGGATTTTATCTTCAGGGGTAAGCCACTATCACGGCGAACTCGATGAAAAAAAGATGCACCAAGCCGGTCAATACCTTTTAGGTGAGAATGACTTCACGTCCTTTAGAGCTGTTCATTGTCAGTCTCGTAGCCCATGGCGTAATATTATGCACTTAAATGTGACTCGCCACGGTCAATATGTGGTGATTGACATTAAAGCGAATGCCTTTGTTCATCATATGGTTAGAAACATCACAGGCAGCTTGATTGCGGTTGGTAAAGGCGATCAAGAACCAGAGTGGATCAAGTGGCTGTTAGAAGCCAAAGATCGCAAGTTAGCTGGCGCGACGGCCAAAGCTGAAGGCTTGTATCTAGTCGATGTTGATTACCCTGAAACATTTGGTTTACCTAGAGCACCAATTGGTCCTCTGTTTTTCCCAGATGAGTTAAGCTGATCGATCTTCGAACGATTTAACTTTATGAAAAATATGGGATGACAGTACAGGAAATAGGTACAACCAGTTTTTTGTCTACAGTTGGCATTTAATATGCTTTAATCCACAACGCATAAATTCCAAATTTGTATCTTTCGCAATGCAGCGGAAGTGTTAAGAGAAAAGGTCTTCCATGAGTTGGCTTGAAAAGATTTTAGAAAAAAGCAACATCGTAAGCTCACGCAAAGCATCCATTCCTGAAGGGGTTTGGACAAAATGTACTTCTTGTGAGCAAGTTTTATATCACGCTGAGCTGGAACGTAACTTAGAAGTTTGTCCTAAATGTAACCATCACATGCGCATGAAAGCGCGTCGTCGTTTAGAAACATTTTTGGATGAAACCAACCGTGAAGAGCTCGCAAGTGAGCTTGAGCCAAGAGATAAGCTTAAGTTTAAAGACTCTAAGCGTTACAAAGAGCGCATCTCTGCTGCTCAAAAGAACAGCGGTGAGAAAGATGCTCTGGTTGTAATGAAAGGTGAGCTATTGGGCATGCCTATCGTGGCGTGTGCTTTTGAGTTCTCATTCATGGGTGGCTCGATGGGTTCTGTTGTAGGTGCAAGGTTTGTACGTGCAGTAGAAGCGGCGATTGAAAACAACTGTGGCCTTGTGTGCTTCTCTGCAAGTGGCGGCGCGCGTATGCAAGAAGCGCTAATGTCACTAATGCAGATGGCCAAAACCAGTGCAGCGCTCGAGCGTTTGTCTGACAAAGGCCTACCGTACATTTCGGTAATGACTGACCCAACAATGGGTGGTGTTTCTGCAAGTTTAGCGATGCTAGGTGACATCAACATCGGTGAGCCAAAAGCTCTGATTGGCTTTGCTGGCCGCCGCGTTATCGAGCAAACGGTACGTGAAGACCTTCCTGAAGGCTTCCAACGCAGTGAGTTCCTGCTTGAGCACGGTGCCATTGACATGATCGTTGACCGTCGTGAAATGCGTCAACGTGTTGGTAGCCTAATCGCGAAATTGACTAATCAAGCGTCACCTCTGGTTGTTTCTGTGAACGATTCTCCAAATGAAGCCGCTTACGATGTACCAGAAGCGAAAGAAAAAGGGTAAAGTAGACACTAACAATGACCTAACATTTATGGTTTCAGTTAGATGACTCAAATCTCTATTCCTCAAGCCACATCACCTCTATCGATGTGGCTTGATTATTTAACTAGCATCCACACTTCTGCAATTGACCTTGGCCTTGAACGCGTTGAAGCCGTCGCCAAGAAAGCTCAATTAACCAAACCTGCTCCCACTGTTATCACCGTTGCCGGAACCAATGGCAAAGGCTCAACTTGTGCTTTAATGGAAGCCATCTTGCTCGATGCAGGCTATTCCGTCGGCGTATACAGCTCTCCACATCTCATTCGATACAACGAACGTGTGCGAATCAACGGCGAAGATTTGAGTGATGAAAAACACTCAGAAGCTTTTGACTTCATTGAAAAGCAGCGTGGTGACATTACGCTTAGCTTTTTTGAATACGGAACGTTAGCGGCTTTACGTCTTTTCCAAACTGAAAAAGTAGACGTTGTACTGCTTGAAGTTGGCTTAGGCGGCCGTCTTGATGCGACAAATGTGGTTGATCATGATGTGTCGGTTATCACCAGCCTAGCGCTCGATCACGTAGATTGGCTCGGCGACGACATCAATGTGATTGGTTTTGAGAAAGCCGGTATTTTCCGAGCTGGCAAGCCTGCGATATGTGGCCAACCAACACCTCCATCAACGGTTGCGGCTCATGCTGATGATATTAAGGCAACGCTTCACCAAGTGGGTATCCAGTACCGGTATGAAATGGTCGATGACAAAACTTGGAAATGGGCGAGTGGCTCTTTTGGCTTAGACGATTTGCCTCTGCCAAACCTACCATTACCGAACGCAGCCACTGCTTTGATGGCTTTGGGTTGTGCCGAGCTCGATATTAGTGATGTAAACATCGTTAATGGATTGAAAAACGCCTCTTTGCCTGGCCGCATGCAGAAAGTCAGCGACGCACCGACCATTTTGCTCGATGTCGCCCATAACCCGCATTCTGCGGAGTATCTACGTGGTCAAGTTCAGCAACGCTACCCAAATCAAAAAATACATGTTGTCGTCGCTATGCTTCACGACAAAGATATTGCGGCGACTCTAGAAGTTCTTGCTCCTATTGCCGGTGATTGGTACCCGGCTTCTTTAACTGGCCCGCGAGCGGCGTCAGCACAAGAACTGCTAGAGCACCTTCCTGAAGCCAATTCGAGCTACAAAACGCCTGTTGAAGCTTTTGAAGCTGCGTTGACAAGTGCAAATCAGCAAGATGTGATACTGGTTGTTGGTTCATTTCATACTGTTGGTGAAGTCTTAGAGCACAGGCAGACAAAAGGAGAGTAAATGGCAAGTAAGTTTCAAAGCCGTTTAGTTGGGACAATCATTCTGGTAGCTATCGGTGTTATCGTTTTGCCAGACGTTCTGGACGGTAAAAAGGCACATTACAAAGAAGACATAGCCAGCATTCCAATCAAACCGGAGTTAGAGAGCGATATCGAGACTTTTGAGGTTCTTGACCCTGTCGAGGATATCGTTGCGCTTCCAGACTCACCAGTTGAAGCTGTGGTTGGTGAAGCGGTTGTTGGAGAAGCCGCCGAACCTGAAGAAGACTCTCTTCCCCTCGATATTGTGGTCAATGAAGTTCCAGAAAAGAATGAGTACCAAGACAGCGCTTGGATCATTCAACTTATGGCGCTGAGAAATGCGGATAATGCGCAGAATCTAGTCAAAGATCTTCAGAATCGAGGTTATCAGGCTCATACCAAAAAAGAGAACGATTTTACTCGAGTTATTGTTGGGCCAGATGTATCGAAAAGTAAACTTGAGCGGCAATTGATTGAATTGGAAAAAATTACTGGTTCGAAAGGCCGATTGCTTAAATTTAAACCACTAAATCCATAAGAAAACGTTTGCGTCAGCATTTTTTCTGTTAAAATGCGCGCCAACTTAAGATGTAAGTACAAAATGAATTGGTTAGATATTGTCATTTTAAGTGTGATCGGGCTGTCAGCGTGATCAGTTTAGTTCGTGGTTTTGCTAAGGAAGCATTGTCACTTGTTATTTGGTTTGGCGCGTTTTTCATCGCCAGTCAGTACTATGCGAAACTTGCAGTGTACTTTTCAAATATCGAAGACGACATGTTCCGTAATGGCGCTGCGATCGCTGCACTATTTATTGCAACATTGATTGTTGGAGCCGTGGTCAATTATGTCATCGGACAATTAGTGCAGAAAACGGGCCTTTCGGGCACCGATAGAGTTTTGGGTATCGTTTTTGGAGCGTTGCGCGGAGTTCTTATCGTATCTGCAGGCCTGTTCTTTATGGATGCTTTCACAACAGCACCAGACACAGTTTGGTGGAAAGCGTCGGAACTGGTGCCTGAGTTCAGCCGAATCATCGCACCGTTCTTTGAACATTTACAAGCAACATCAAGTTTCTTATCTGGCGCGATTTAGCGCCAGTCATTGTCGCAAATCGAGGGTTAGGACATGTGTGGTATTGTTGGAATCGTGGGTACAACGCCTGTAAACCAGTCTATCTATGACGCATTGACGGTATTACAGCATCGTGCCAAGATGCCGCTGGTATTTGTACCATAGAAAGCAATCGTTTTCGTCTGCGTAAAGCAAACGGATTAGTTAAAGATGTGTTTGAAGCAAAACACATGCAACGCCTTCAAGGAACGGTTGGTATTGGGCACGTTCGTTACCCTACAGCAGGAAGCTCAAGCGCATCTGAAGCGCAACCTTTCTACGTGAACTCACCGTTTGGTATCACGCTTGCTCACAACGGTAACCTAACTAACGCCAACGAAGTTCGCGAAAAATTGTTTGCCAAAGACCGTCGTCACGTCAATACAACTTCTGATTCAGAAGTACTACTGAACGTATTGGCGCATGAAATTGATACGGTTAAGGGTAATGTGACATCTGAAGATGTATTTCGCGCTGTAGCCAATGTTCATCGTACTATTCGTGGCGCTTATGCTGTGACGGCAATGATTATCGGTCACGGTATGGTTGCTTTTCGTGATCCAAATGGCATTCGCCTCTATGTCTTGGTAAGCGTGAAATTGATGGTGTTACTGAGTACATGGTGGCATCTGAATCTGTAGCATTAGATGCGGTAGGATTTGACTTTGTTCGTGATGTTGCGCCAGGTGAAGCTGTGTACGCAACATTCGATGGCGAACTGCACACGAAGCAATGTGCTGATAACCCGACGTTGAACCCATGTATCTTTGAGTTTGTTTATTTTGCTCGCCCAGATTCATTTATCGATAAGATTTCTGTATACAGTGCGCGTGTAGAAATGGGTGAACTGCTTGGTAAGCGTATTAAAGAAGAGTACGCAGACCTTGATATCGACGTTGTTATTCCAATACCAGAAACGTCGAATGATATTGCACTACGCATTGCTCAAGCGATTGATAAACCATACCGACAAGGCTTTGTTAAAAACCGCTATATCGCGCGTACTTTCATCATGCCAGGCCAGCAGCAGCGTAAAAAGTCGGTTCGTCGTAAGCTAAATGCAATCCGTTCTGAGTTTAAAGACAAAAATGTACTGCTCGTTGATGATTCGATTGTGCGTGGTACGACATCAGAGCAGATCATTGAGATGGCGCGTGACTCAGGGGCGAAGAAAGTGTTTATGGTTTCTGCTGCTCCTGAAGTACGTTTCCCGAACGTTTACGGTATTGATATGCCAAGTGCGACTGAGCTTATTGCTCACGGTCGTGATAACCAAACCATCTGTGATCAAATTGGTGCTGATGCTTTGATTTTCCAAACACTTGAAGATCTTGTAACTGCGGTAGGTTCTGGCAACCAAGACATTACTCAGTTTGATACTGCAGTATTTAATGGCGAGTATGTAACCGGAGATATCGATCAAACGTACCTAGACTATCTAGAGTCTCTACGTAGTGATGATGCCAAGATCCAACGTGAGATTCAGCAAGACCTAGCGAACTTGGAGTTGCACAACGAAGGCTCATAATCTCGACGCAACTTCGTGACAGATTTGAACAAGTAAAAGGCTTCCTAAATTGGAAGCCTTTTTTGTATCGATAAGATTATCGTTTTGCTGGAATGAGCTGAGACACAATGAAGAGTGCGGTTGCGCTTAGTACAACCGAAGGACCTGCTGGGGTATCGTAATGCCAAGAAAGGGAAAGGCCTCCAAGGACCGAGATTGCACCTATTATCGAAGCATATACCGCCATTGATTCCGGTGTATCAGCGAGCTTTCTTGCGGTTGCGGCAGGAATGATAAGAAGGGAGGTCATAATCAGAGCCCCAACAAACTTCATGCCGACGGCAATCACTAAACCCACCATTAACATCAAAATCAAACGCATGAGATCAACGTTATGCCCTTCTACGGCGGCTAAATCTTCGCTGATAGTGGTAGAGAGTAATGGACGCCAGAACACAACCAGTAATCCGAGTACGACTAATACGCCCGCATAGATAAAGATAAGATCATCAGGAGACACGGCTAAGAGGTCACCAAATAGATAACTCATGAGATCGACTCGAACGTTATCGAGAAAACTGATGGCGACCAAGCTAATGACAAAGCACTGTGGGCCAATATACCAAGCAATGTGTCAGTTGCTATTAGCTGTTGTCTTTGCAGCGTTACTAATACAACAGCTAGCGCGAGACAGCATATAAGCAGTGCGAAGTAGAGGTTTATATCTAGAAGAAAACCAAATGCGAGCCCCATCAATGAGGCGTGAGCAAGGGTATCGCCAAAGTAAGCCATCTTGCGCCAAACAACGAACGAGCCCAAAGGGCCTGCAATTAGGGCAATACCAAGGCCTGCAAAAATCGAAGGGAGTAGAAATTCAATCATGAATGATGACCGTGGTTATGGTGAGAACAAGTTGCACCGTCTTCGGCTACTGGCTCTCCAGCAAGGTCGTGATGATGGTGGTCGTGTTGATGTTGGTAAAAAGCTAACGCATCGGTTCGGTGGTCACCAAATAGCGCGAGATAGTTTGGATGCTTAGTAATGTCTGCAGGTGCGCCAGAGCAGCAAATGTGGTGTTGTAAGCAGATAACATGATCGGTTTTAGCCATGACCAGATGCAAATCGTGAGAAACCATGAAAATTGCACATCCAAAGCGAGGGCGAATTGAGTCTATCAAGTTATAGAGATCGATTTGGCCTTGAACATCAACACCTTGAGCGGGTTCGTCAAGTACCAGTAGGTCGGGGCGTTGTAACAGAGCTCGAGCTAACAACACTCGCTGAGTCTCACCACCGGATAGGGCGTGCATGTTGGCTGAAAGTAGATGTTCAGCCCCTACAAGTTTGAGTGCTTCTATGAGTTCCTGCTTGCTAAATTTTCCGGCTAAATTGAGGAACCGAGTCACATTTAGGGGAAGTGATTCATTGAGCTTTAATTTTTGAGGAACATAGCCAATTTTGATCTTTTTAGGTTTGGTAATGGTACCTGTGTAGGCAGTTTGAAGACCAAGAAGAACTTTAACTAAGGTCGATTTACCCGCACCATTTGGACCAATTAATGTGGTGATTTGGCCTTTGTGAAGCTCTACACTGATAGAGTCGAGAACTTTCTTATCGTTGAAGGTGACGCAGATATTATTTAGCTCTACGAGAGCAGACATAAATAAAACTCATTTGCAAAAACTTAATGTGATAATGTAACATTTGTCATCCCTTAACGCTATAAAGTAAAGAATAAAGCTTATGTTTCGTAAATTTGTCGCAGTGACCCTGACTTTGCTGGTTAGTTTACCAGCTATGTCGATGAACGTTCTGACCAGTATCAAACCAATCCAGCTTATTGCCAATGAGCTGGTGATCGAAAGTAACTCTTTGGACTTGCTACTAGCGTCGAATACATCACCACATGACTATGCGTTGAAACCATCAGATGTACGTAAAGTGCGATCTGCGGATCTTGTGATCTGGTATGGCCATGACTTAGAGCCGTTTCTTGAAAGTGTCGTTGCGGAAAATGAGCAGGTGCTTACTATTACAGACATCCCTAATTTAGAACTTCGAGAGTTTGAAGATTCACACGGTCACGACCACCACGGCCACTATCATGGTAGCCATGATCCACACTTTTGGTTGGGGACTGCACCTTCGCGATCCGTTGCACGTGCAATCACTGAACGCCTAATTGAACTTGATGGCGGCAATGAACAACAATATAAAGCAAATCTAGCAAAGTTTGAAACGAACCTAGAGCAAACTGTTTCGGACATTAAAGCACAATTGGAACCCGTACAGGCGGAGGGTTACTACGTGTTTCATGACGCATATGGTTATTTTGAAGAGCAGTTTGGCCTAAACCATTTGGGCTATTTTACCGTAAGCCCAGAACGCCGTCCGGGCGCTAAGACCTTGGTACAAATCCGCAGTGCGCTGTCTGAGGGTAAAGCGAAGTGCGTTTTCTCTGAGCCACAATTTACCCCGGCAATTGTCACCTCTGTCACGCGTGGCAGTGATGTGTTAGTTGGAGAACTCGATCCGATTGGCTCTACAACGGCGGTTGAGCAGGGTGGCTACTTCAATTTCTTGAAGACAGTTTCAAACAGCTTTTATAGCTGCTTATCTCAGTAACAGATGAATGAGTAAAAAAGAGCGATTTATCGCTCTTTTTTTTGGTTAAATTACTTTAAATAAGTTGGTTGGTTTGTAGCTGTCGTGATCGTGGCGATAGTTTATCTATCTCAAGAGTAGAGCTTGTGTCGTAAATAAGAAAATTCGTATAGTATTAGATAATTAGCTTCAAAAAATAACTTGCTGTCATTGGACTTTTACTTGTTGCTACGTGGATAAAGGCTTGCTGCATATAACTATTGCGAAAAATATGCGCTGGATGCTATGCGTACTCTTCTCATTACCAGCATTCGCGTCGGATTCCTCACCTTCAATTTTCTACCCTTTGCCGACTCAGGCTGAAGGGCGTGTCTTCGTGGCTCAAGATCTGTACTTAGGTGAAGAAGGGGGATTTGGATTCATGATATTCACAATAATGTCGCTTTCTTTGATGGCAAATCGATGTCGCCAAGGCGAGGCTCAGTTCTTGATGATAACTATGAGCAAGTGACTTATCTCGATAGTGCTTTTTGGACTTTTATTGATAATGAAATCTACCGTGTTCTGCCTAATCAAGAACGTGAACTCGTATTCAGCCTTACTCCCGGTGCGGTAATTAATAAAATTGGTTCGTCAGATCGCCATATTTGGCTGACCGATGATACGTATTTTTATACCTACAACGTTGATACACGTGATTTTCAATCCCGCTCATTGATGGAGCTTTATCAATCGAGCGAATCGAGTCAGACCTTCATTAATGATGCCCAGTACGTTTTGTCTAATTGGGTAGTTGCAACTAATTCAGGGACTTATATCACCGACGGTACCGGGTTTAATCATGTCGCCAACTCCGGCAAGTTCTTTATTGAAATGGCTTACTTTTCAAAGCAGAGAAGGGAGGTGGTGATTGGCACGCTTAATGGCGCACTTATCATTGATATCACTGACCCCAATAGCACGCTAAAACATGTGGGCAGCTCTCATGTTCTAACCGTCACCGAAACAGAGCAAGCCTACTGGATTGGGACTGAAGACGGCCTATTCGTTTACTCATTTGTCGACGGGACGACCCGGAAGTATACCGAAGGTGGATTGCATGATTTTGAGTTAGCCGGTAACAAAATCTATTCATTGGTGAACGATCAAGCCGGAGGGATATGGATTGCGTCTAATAAGGGGATTCAATACTTTTCGATCTTTGGTCAAAAGTTTGAGCGTCTTTCAAGTCGGTTGTTAACCTATGATAAGCAGTTAGAAAAACCTGTTTTGATGCGCAAGAGCTCTGGTCGAGATGGCTATTGGTTAATCACCAGTTTAGGTTTATATCGTGTGAGTTTGCAGGGACAAACCAAACGAGACCTTATTTTTAAGGGCAACGTCAACGACATCGCTGAATTTGGAAATCTTCTGCTGGTTGCGACAGAAGAAGGGCTAATTTGTATCGATATTGTCACCAGCGAAGTGGTCATAGACAAATTACCCGAAAGTTTAAAGAACGTTGAAATTGACTTTGTAGAGGTGGATACCGACGGGGTGATTTGGACAGTCAAAAACGACCAGCTCTCTTCGTTTAATCCTGAGAGTAAGGAATACAAAGACTATTCAAACCAGTGGATTATAAGTGCTTACTTACCTGCAAAGGTTACTGACATCAAAGCCAGCTCTGAAAAAGGTCTGTTTTTGGGTACCGACCACGGTTTGTATAGTATTCGTAATGGGCATGTTCGCTTCTTCAAGCAGAGTGAAACGATTGGTCAGGTGACTCATATAGAGGAGTCGCAGAACTCGGAGGTTTGGGTAGCCAGCACTTACGGTGTATTTCGTATATTGGATGACGTCGAAACGATATCTCAAGTTACGCTCGCAGAGTCAAATATTATTCCTCAATGTGTCATATCTTCCTCAGACGGAGTGTGGCTGACTACGTCCTCCGGTTTATCTTATTACACGGTAGATGGCGTGCTTGAAAAACACTTCGGTAGGCCATTTGGTATCATAAACAATGAGTTCATTCCTCGCCTTTGTTCTGCTTCAGAAGATGGGACTGGTAGGTTGATATTGGGTTCGCGCTATGGCTTATCACCGTTTTTCCAGATGAGCTTCTGGTGAGTCAGATCCCGACTAGCCGTGTCATCTTTAGCCAAATCAGGGTAGACCAAGAACCAGTGGCCATTGGTCAAGCTCATTCACTCGACCTTTCCATAGGTTACGGTCAGTCAATTAGTTTCTTGTTTGGATTGATGCCTCAATCGAATAGTCAGCAGTTGGAATATCGATTGGGAGAGAATGAAGAGTGGCAATTATTAGAAGGGGTACAACTTACATTTGAGCACTTACAGCCAGGTTCTTATCAACTGTTTGTTCGTATTCGAACGCAGCAGCAACAGGGCAGTAAAATCTACAATCTCGACTTTAATGTTGGTAAGCCTTGGTACATGAATGCTTGGACTATTGCTCTGTTTCTGTCACTAGTCATTGTACTGTTTAGCTTAGCGTTTGTATGGCGTTCACGACTGATATTACGCAGTAACCACAAGCTTAAAGCTCAGGTGGCTCTTAAGACGAACCAGCTACGCCACCAAAGCCGAATCCTATTGACCAATAACCAACAACTTCGCAAGCAGCTTCATGTCCGACATATTTTGTTTGAGCAGGTTCTGGAGTCCATCAGTAACAATTTGCGCAAAATTGCCCGCCGGACGTTGCAAGACGAACAGCAAAAAGCCGAACATTTTATTAACGCCGTGCAAAGTGAGCTGGAAATACTGATTAATGTAAGAAGTGATAATACGGGCACTAAACAAGTCCATGATCTTGCCATAGTAGCCACGTCGGTGATTAATGGCTGGAGAGAAGAGTTCAATAAAGCGGGAATTTACATCGAACTCGTTAATAATTGCCCAGAAAAGTCGGCACACGTTGAACTTAATGAGTTCAACTTGGACATCATGTTTAATGCGCTATTTGCTAGCCTTTTAAAGCGCTGTTATCGCAATCAGCAAGTTATGGTTACATTAGACAGTGATAACGAGTTTTCAACGCTTAAGGTTATCGACCCAGGCTCTGCTTTGCCTCAGTTAGAGAGTGGAGTGTCTGTTGACCACAATGATGTTTCATTAACTGAATTACCAGTTTGGGTCGAGAACAGTGGTGGTACGCTGAGGTTTTACACCTATGATGAGCGTAATATTGTTGAAGTGACTTGGCCAACGGCGACTGTCTCTTCTGAGTTGGGTTTACCAGCAGAAGAACCTCGTGAGTCTGTTTTAGATGAAGGGGACCCGTGGCTGATGAAGTTGGAGCAATTGGTACAAGACAATTACGCAAATGCTGACTTCGGGACTAACTCTGCGGCCAAGTTGATGTATGTTTCAGAGCGAAGTTTACAGCGCCGCTTCAAACAAGCAAAAGACAAGACGTTTAAAGAATACCTCAATGAAGTTCGTTTAGAGCAAGCGTGCCGCATGCTACTGAAGGGCGACAAAGTTTCTGATGTCGCATTCGAATGTGGCTTTAATGATCCATCGTATTTCAGCCAGCGCTTCAAGCATCACTTTGGCATGTCACCTACCCAGTTCGTGGAGGAGGAAAGCGAGTAACCCGTGCTTTACTAACCTCAGCTTCAACTAACTTCAGCTTTTATCATCCTCTAGTGCGCACTCTTCATATCTAATGGAAGCTCGCTTCTTCTAATCAAACTCAATTAACATTAGCTACTAATTCAACAAGTTAGTGGCTAATGCACTTACTTAGATTCGCTAAATAACGTTTGGGTAGCCGTATAAACGCTTTGTAGAATCACTCGTGGCCTATCAATAACGCGTTTCTTAATCGAGGGAAAAATTAGGTGTTGTGAAGCTATAAATGGATTTAGATATGTAAAAATGAGTTAGAGCTGAAAAGCAGTGTTGGTAAGGTATGGAGAGATAAGAAAAAAAATATCGTGGTATAGCCGGGGGACTATACCACGGGTGCCAATGACACCTTCGCTTGCTGCCGGAGTAGTATGGCAAGCCATACTACCTCTGGAATTCTAAAGTCGAGGACGATTGCCTCTCGATGGATTAACTATAAGTCTTACCACTTTTTTTACTTATAAAATTAACGCCAGAAAAGCATAAGAAATCCGACACTTTTGGTTTGTCATTTTAAATTATTGATTGGTAACGGTTATTTTTTCTGGTTTTGTTTTTTTTAGCATTTTGCAAACTTTTGAGTGGCATTGAAATGACTATTGTTAACGTTTTTGACGATTGGTGTTTTTACAAAAATGACGAGATTGACGAGAAATGCCAAGTGTGGAAGACATTAATAGGGGAAACAAAACATCCTTATAAAGTGTAAGACCATAAAAATACCCGTTCACCAAGATAGTTTATGAATAACCACGATGACAGCTAGACATTTATATAGACTAGTTAAGTTACAAATATGACGTTATTGATCTTAAATGAAACCTTTTCTCATTTGTGATTGTTTTTGGGTTTAATGGCTCAGGATCTAAACGGGGAGTGATGAGGTGCGAAAATGACGCTCTGGAATGTTTTTTAGTGATGGCACTTGAAGATGGATAAAGCCACCTAAGATTTAGTGGCTTTATGGGGAAAGGGCTATGCGGCGTTGCTTTTAAGGAAAGAGCAGAGCAACCAAAATAGTCTAGGGCGTGTTATTCTTTCGAGCTGATTTTTGCAGCACTTTGTGGGAAATTTATACAAGACAGAGGCTTTGATGTGTAGCTAGTCTACATGAAAAGCCGATAACGCAGTAGAAATGAACCACAAAGGCTGCCCGAAGGGTTCGGCTAAAATCGTTTTTTGCTTTGTTGAAGACTATTTGCTTAGAATGACTAGCTACACAGTCTTCGCTGCGCCTAAAACGATTTTATCTCGAACAAAATTTAACCACGAAAGATCAACACGCCCTAACTAGCCTTTTGGAAAATTGAGCTTAGAGATAGAACATTTTTGATTCTTTCGAGTATTTGGGTTTGTTCGTCTTCTGTCCGGAATTCACCGGTTGTATTGCCCCATATAGGTCCGGGCCAAGCGATATCATCTTTGAAGCGCGCAATATGGTGAATGTGTAGTTGGGGCACCATATTTCCCAACGCGCCCAAATTCAGTTTGTCAGGACGGAAAGTCGCTTCTAAAGCTTGGCTAACGGCTTGAGATTCTAATAGAAACTGCTGCTGTTCAGACATCGGCAGATGGTGCAGCTCTTTCAAGTCGGCACGCTTTGGTACCAAGATAACCCACGGCACTGCGTTATCTTTATGCAGTAGTGCGATACAAAGCGGGAAATGACCAATAACAGTGGTATCTTTTGCTAACTGAGGATGTAGTTCAAAACTCATTATTTTATCCAGACTAAGATGATTAATTGCATTATACCCAAGTAACCTCAGGATGCGTGGTTCAGCGAGAATTGCCTAGTTTGCAAACGCGGCAACGATTAGACAATCTAGTGGTTCTAAATTGAGAATCGTTAACAAAGTGTGCGAGCTAGGCAAACTCGCCCTTTGGGAGCGTGTCACGGATTCAATTCCTACGTTAAATGACTTGGAAAGAACCCGTTATTCCGCTGCGTCATTTGCCTTGAACTTGAACCCGTGACAACGCTCTGAATCCTGCATCTTGAAGTCACTTGGGTATATAAGCCGGATAAAACAAAAGGTTGATGCTTTCACATCAACCTTTTTAATTTTGTCTATATTCGAATCGCTTACATGCGCTCTAGCGTATCAATACCAAGTAGTGATAGGCCTTGCTTGATTGTCTTAGCAGTTAGCGCTGCAAGTTTTAAGCGACTTTGCTTAACCGACTCATCTTCTGCGACTAGGATCGGGCAAGCCTCATAGAAGCTAGAGAATTGTCCGGCCAGCTCAAACAAATAGCTACACATGATGTGCGGTTGACCTTCGCGAGCAACAGATTGAACCGCTTCTTCGAATTGCATTAGCTTAGCAATTAGCGCTTTCTCTTTTTCGTCAGTGATTTTGATTTCACCTTGAAGCTCATCCATAGATACGCCAGCTTTAGCAAACACAGACGCAACGCGAGTATAAGCATATTGCATGTAAGGCGCTGTGTTGCCTTCAAATGCGAGCATGTTGTCCCAATCGAACACGTAATCTGTAGTACGGTGCTTAGACAGGTCAGAGTATTTAACCGCTGCCATTGCAACAGTAGTAGCAATGTTCGCTTTCTCTTCTGCATCCAAATCTGGGTTCTTAGACTCGATCAGTTTTGCAGCGCGTTCTTCTGCTTCATCCAATAGGTCAGCTAGACGAACCGTACCACCTGCGCGAGTTTTAAATGGCTTACCATCTTTACCCAGCATCATGCCAAATGCGTGGTGCTCGAGTGATGTTGACTCTGGAACATAGCCCGCTTTACGAACGATAGTCCACGCCTGCATTAGGTGTTGATGTTGGCGAGAGTCGATGAAGTAAAGTACACGGTCGGCACCTAGCTGTTCATAGCGGTATTTGGCACACGCGATATCAGTAGTCGTGTAAAGGAATCCACCGTCACGCTTCTGAATGATAACGCCCATTGGGTCGCCGTCTTTGTTCTTGTATTCGTCTAGGAAAACAACTTGAGCGCCATCGTCTTCAACAGCCAAACCTTTTTCTTTAAGGTCAGCGACAATACCCGGAAGCATATCGTTGTACATGCTTTCGCCCATCACATCTTCACGAGTGAGTGATACGCTTAGACGGTCGTAGTTGCGCTGGTTTTGGATCATGGTTACGTCAACCAGTTTTTTCCACATTTCTGCGCAGAACTCATCACCGCTTTGCAGTTTAACGACGTAGTTACGAGCCTTAACCGCGAACTCTTCGTCTTCATCATAAAGCTTTTTAGATTCACGGTAGAAGGCCTCAAGGTCAGCCAGTTCCATGGATACTTCACCTGAAGCTTGCTGAACCCGCTCAAGGTTAGCGATAAGCATGCCGAACTGTGTACCCCAGTCACCGATGTGGTTGGCGCGGACTACTTTGTTACCCAAGAACTCTAGTGTACGAACAACCGCATCACCGATGATGGTTGAGCGAAGGTGGCCAACGTGCATCTCTTTCGCAACGTTTGGTGCTGAGTAATCAGCAACGATGGTTTTCTCTTCTTCTTTAGCAACACCAAGGCGTGAATCTGCCAATGCAGCTTCTGCTTGCTTTGCTAGGAACTCTTCACTCAGGAAAATATTGATAAAACCAGGGCCTGCAATTTCTGTTTTACTCGCAATGCCATCAAGGTCCAGAACATCCAGTACTTTTTGAGCAAATTCTCGTGGGTTAGTGCCCAATTTTTTTGCAACGCCCATGACGCCGTTAGCTTGATAGTCGCCAAATTGTGGTTTTGCAGATTGGCGGACCGCTGCGGGGCTTCCTGCAGGTGCGCCAGCGGCTTCAAGAGCCTGAGATACTTTGTCATTTATAAGTGCTTGGATATTCACACGCATTTCCTTCTATTCAAGGACAAAGAACTCGGCTAAATGAGTGCCGAGTTCTGTTAGAGTTCACAAAAATGGGGCTAATGATAACAACTTTATTGTTATTCATACAGAGACGATTCGGGGAATTTCTTACTTTTTCGATTAAATGGAAATGTACGATAGTTTGGGTTTACTATTGCAGCCGAATATAGAGAACAAAGCCCCGAAAAGAGAGCCATTAATGACCACGTATTTGATTGAAAAACGCTTAACACCGGAACTCATGATCCAAGATCTAGATTCCTTCATGGGAAAAATTGAAGAGCTTGCGGTGATGCTTAAGCTGGATTTGAGTTTGGCTCAAGCTGACCATATTGCCCTCCGTATTAACGAGCTAGAAACGGCAAAAGCAGCCCACCTTGCATGGACGGAGTTTGGTAAGGTGATTTCGCAAGCTCAAATTAACGGGCGGCCAATTATTGTATTCGAATTTAACCAGCCTTTAAAAAGCAAAGGTTGGTCGATAGAATGCTTGGAGTTGCCTTACCCGGCTGAAGGGAAGCATTACCCAAGCGAAAGTTGGGAGCATGTCGAGTTTGTAGTGCCTTCCCATGCCCAAACCGCAGACGAGTTTCTGGCTGATTTAAAACATACTTATCCTGAATTTGGTGCGCAATACGATCATCTGCAAGATTTAGGTATTAAAACAAAGCTATCAAGTCCGAAAGGCGAGGGCGAACGTTTGAACAACCCGACCGTGGCTTTAAATACAATGGAATTTGTATCAAGCTTCATCCGCACTCACTGAAACGAATTGTCGAGTCAGAGCAGGCGTAAGTGCTAACCTCGTATACGACTGGTTACTGATTCAAAGGAAAGGAGCTCGCGTGAGCTCCTTTTTTACTATATGCAACTGTAGTTTTTGGCAGGCATTCTAACCTAAATCGTAGTCTTTCGGTCTCAACTGAAACTCTTCAATCGAACCAATCTCTAGCCCCAAATCTAAAGGTGCGGCTTCGTGGTGCACGTTACCTTGTGTATGCATGATCAGCCTGTTGGCTGTTCGAGGTTTCAGCTCATTGACAACGAAACGTATCATGTCGCTACGGCTCAAGTTTTTAAGCTCTTCGAGCACACGTTGTCTTTGATTAAAACTCTCATCTTTATTACCAATCGCCACCCATAGCCTTTGAGCACGTCCACGCAGAGTGGTATCTGGCGTTGCTATCTGATTCCAAAGACCGCGTTTACTGCTGTGCCATTGGTATTCATTAAGCTCTAACAGCACCATGTAAAAAGCATTCAAAAACTCATCGATTGAGCTAATAAGCTCCGATGGTGCAGCATTTGGTGACTGGACATAGAGCACAATACCCGGATGCTTATTCAGTGGCATGTTACCTGTGCCAACCATATAACCCAGTTGCTGTTTGGTGCGTATTTCATGGAAGAAAGTCGCCGACATCAAATGATTGGCAAGCGAGTACAGCGCGATATTGCGAGGGTCGATATCTTCGCATTGGTAATAAACGACAATGGCAGAGTCTTCTTGATTGCAAATGACCTCTTTCTGGAAGGTTCCATTTTTGCCAAGCATAACCAAAGGCCGCAGTGATTCTTCATAGCTTTGGTCTTTGACGCGCAGAGCATCTTTTTAACGTATTACCAAGTGCGAGTGCTTCCTCTTTGTGCCAATCACCATAAACAAACATCTCTACATGCAGTTCAGCCAAAATCTTGTCAACAAAAGCAGAAAGTTCGCCCACTTCGATATGTTCAAGCGCTTCTATCAATGCAGAATAAGGCGGGTTGTTGGGCTGTAAAATCCCGGTCATTGCGTTGAAAAGTTGGGATATTGGTCGATCTTGTTCCGAGTTAACCCAGTTTCTTAATAACTGTTGCTTGATTGAATCAAAGCGAGCAGGGCTAAATTCGCGCGCGGAAAAGCGACTTAAAATGAGCTTGAGAAGTTCGGGTTGTTTTTGGCTAAACCCCGAAATGGTGAGAGTCACTCCGCCCTGATGGGCATAAAGGTTGTAGCCCATACCAGCGATTTCAGCTTGGTAAGTCTCTTCTGCCAAGGAGTCTAAAAACATCTCGACACAAAGCCTGGTCTTGACGATGTTTTCGGCATTGGCAACGGCGTGAGGGCTGTCGATAGCGACATACATGACCCCTTTAGGCACACGAAATTGGCTGTCTTGCAGGTGCCACAATTTAAATCCAGACAGCTCTTCAATCACTTCAGGCGTGTCGAGAGATTGTTCAATAGGCTTTGGATCGAGGTCGTAGCATATGTAAGGGTTACGTTCTGGAAGAGAGAACTCGAGCTCAGTTTCTTTCTTAAACTGTTCAATCTGCGCTGAGGAAAAGCGAGAAACTGAGTAGAGGGTATTATACCATTTCGCCTGTTTATCGTGGTTTCCACCTTTTGCAATCAGCACCATGCGCAGATTTTCAGGAGTGAAATAGCGAGACAGCTTTTCAAGTAACAATGGATCGAAATCTTGCATCATATAGTCGCCATAAACCACATCTTCAGGCAGGTAATGCTGCATGTTCATCACTAGATGACTCGCAAGATCTAAAGAGCGTGTTGGTTCTTGAAAGCGAAATGCGGATTCAAGAACCGCCTGTTTCTCTTTATAGCGCCACTCGTCATAGTCATTTGAGGAAATTAAATGAATGTAATGAAAGACCGCCTGAGTAATCTCGTCGATGTGTTCAATGCCTTCTAGTGTAAGTGCACAGCTGATACTGAATTCACGATAGTTGCTACCAGAAGTACCACCGCCTGCCGACAAAGAGTTAATCCACCCCTTCTGTTTTAGCGCGATCATCAAGCTACCGGGGCCTTCATAACCGAGCAAGTGTGCAAAGTAGGACAAAGGTTTACCTTTGTAATAGTCATCTACATTGGGTAGTGGAAAGGTCAATGTTAGCTTTCGGATATCCTTTACAGGCTCAACGTGGATCTTGATACCTGTGTGGTCTTGCGTTGTATAAGGGACAGAAATGGACTTCCCTTGAAGGCTTTGATTGATTACGGAAGAAAACTTCTCGGTGACGGCTTTAGCCATTTCCTCGATAGAATGACTGCTCACCACGGTAAGAGTCATCAGATCGGCTGAATACTGGGTTTGGTAGAAGTCTAAGATTTCGTTGCGAATGGTTTGCCCATTTCGATCCCCAAGGGTCTCTAGGTTACCGACCGAAAACTTGGAAAAAGGGTGTTCTGGGTTGATGGTCTCTTTTAATACTTGATAGAGACGTCGAGAGTCATCATTCAATTTGAGCTTGTATTCGGACTCAACCGCTTGTCTTTCTTTATCCAAAGATTCTTCGTTAAAAAGCGGCGCAGTAAAGAACTGACTGAAACGATCTAACCCCTTAAAAAAGGCATTAGGCGATACGTCGAAGAAGAAGCAAGTATGCTCAGTGCCCGTCCAAGCATTATTACTACCGCCGTGTTGGCTAATATAGCTTTGAAACTCACCGACTTTAGGGTATTTTTCCGTTCCCAAAAAAAGCATGTGCTCTAAATAGTGTGCGAGACCCTCACGTTCAATAGGGTCATCGAAGTGCCCAACGTTGACGGCTAGTGCTGCCGCGGATTTTTGCGCATTACTGTCATGAACAATAAGTACCCTTAGACCATTGTCTAGCGTCAGGTATTTGTATTCATTACTATCATTTGGGCTAAGGTGCACAGGTTTTCTCCAACGGTGAATTACCTTAAGTATGACTCTCATTAACAACGCTGCAAATTACAGCGCGAATAAATCAGAGCGAAGACAGAGAAATTGAAACAGAATTTGTCTTTTTAATAGATTGTTAAGAATGTCGAGGTCTTTAGCAAGGTACTTGATATAATTATTTTTAAGTAAATCAAAATCCTTACGTAGTTTTAGAGACTTTTAGTCAGCAAAAAGCTGAACTGTCGGTAAGTATAGGAATTAAAAATGAAAATATACATCATGCGTCACGGTGAAGCGGAACACTTTGCGGCGAGTGATTCAGAGCGAGCCCTTACTGCTCATGGCATCGACTGTTCGATTTCGGTTGCGAAGTCAGCGGCCCTCAATGGAGCGCAAGAAATTGATAAAGTGCTGGTTAGCCTTATTTGCGTGCTCAACAAACGTGGCAAGCGATTGAGTCCAATTTTGATGCTAAAAGTGTTGAAACGTGTGCGGATATTACGCCGTACGGTCAGTCGGAGCAGGTCTTCGACTACGTAACGGCGCTAATTGACGTGGAAAAACTCAATTCAGTCATGCTCGTTTCTCACCTGCCTTTAGTAGGTTATCTAACTGCAGAGTTTGTGCCAGATATGATTCCACCTATGTTCCCAACTTCAGGAATGATCTGCATCGAGTTTGATCCTGAAACGCAAAGTGGTCAAAAGATCTGGCATCTAAACCCACAGTGATATTAATTCTGGTGGATAATAGGACGGTGTCGCCCCTAGTGACAGCAACAGGCTCACTTTAGGGTAACTCTATGTTGCGGCGTGGTTTGTTAGCCAGAATTTTGACATATGACAATGGACTGATATTTGCATCTAGGGTGCTACTGCCTGATTTAAGTACAAGACTACGACTCGTTAATCTATGAAATTCTCCTTACCGTTTGCGGATAAGCTACCACCTATCCCTCAGCGAGCAGTGCCAGCAATTGGTGCGCCAGTTATGGTTCTGGCCACCTTGGGTATGGTGGTTCTTCCCATACCTGCGTTCATTCTGGATTTATCTTTCACCTTCAATATCGCGCTGTCGCTGGTGGTGTTACTCGTTACGGTATACACGCGACGCCCATTAGATTTTGCTGCGTTTCCAACGGTTCTTCTGATTGCCACACTATTGCGATTGGCACTTAACGTTGCGTCCACCCGTGTCGTTTTACTCTATGGACACGAGGGGCCTGGAGCTGCAGGTAGTGTCATCGAAGCGTTCGGTAATGTTGTAATCGGTGGTAACTACGCGGTTGGTTTGGTCGTGTTCCTCATCTTGATGATCATTAACTTCATGGTTGTGACCAAAGGTGCTGGACGTATTTCCGAGGTGAGTGCTCGATTTACCTTGGATGCGTTACCGGGCAAACAGATGGCGATCGATGCTGACTTGAATGCAGGTCTTATTGACCAAGACCAAGCGAGAGTTCGTCGTTTTGAAGTGACCAAAGAGGCCGACTTTTACGGTTCTATGGACGGTGCGTCTAAGTTCGTAAAAGGCGATGCGATTGCCGGTATCTTGATTCTCTTCATCAACATTATTGGTGGATTGACCATTGGTATGGCTCAGTACGGATTAGGTTTTGGTGAAGCGATTCAAATCTATACCTTGCTGACGATTGGTGATGGCTTGGTTGCTCAGATTCCATCCTTACTGCTGTCTATCGGCGCTGCAATTATGGTGACGAGGCAGAACACCGATGAAGACATGGGACAGCAGCTTAAGTTCCAAATGTTCGACAACCCGAAAGCGTTGATGATCACGGCGTGTATCTTAGGGGTTATGGGTATAGTTCCGGGCATGCCTCATTTTGCATTCTTGTTCCTAGCGACACTTGCTGGAGCCGGTGCGTATTGGTTGACACGTAAACAGAAGAAAGCCAAAGAAGAAGAGAAGAACTTACCTGCAACGACAGAACAAGAAGCCGCTCCGCAGAAAGAGTTGTCATGGGATGACGTTCAGCCAGTCGATATTATTGGTCTGGAAGTGGGCTATAGACTTATCCCACTGGTTGATAGAGACCAAGGTGGTGAGCTGCTTGAAAGGGTGAAAGGGGTGCGTAAAAAGCTCTCTCAAGATTTCGGTTTCTTAATTCCTGCAGTACATATTCGAGATAACTTAGAACTGACACCAAACAGTTACCGCATTACTTTAATGGGGGTAGCGGTAGGTGAAGCCGAAATTAGACCCGATCAAGAGCTTGCGATTAACCCAGGCCAAGTCTACGGCATGATTGAAGGGGAGCCGACGATCGACCCTGCATTTGGCTTGGAAGCGGTCTGGATTCGAGAGGAGCAGCGAGAGCATGCGCAAGCTCTGGGCTATACTGTAGTCGATTCTTCAACGGTATTGGCCACGCACCTTAGCCAGCTGTTAACGAATAATGCGTCGCAGTTAATAGGCCACGAAGAGGTGCAAAACCTGCTTGAAATGTTGGGTAGGTCAACGCCGAAACTGGTTGAGAACTTCGTACCCGACCAACTGCAATTGGGCGTGGTGGTTAAAGTGCTTCAGAACCTGTTAAACGAAGCGATTCCAATTCGAGACATTCGTACGATTGTTCAAACCTTGTCGGAATATTCATCAAAGAGTCAAGAACCCGACATTCTGACTGCAGCCGTCCGGATATCGCTTAAACGTTTAATTGTTCAGGAAATCAATGGTATAGAGCCTGAATTGCCAGTGATAACTTTGATTCCTGAGCTGGAACAAATCTTGCATCAGACAATGCAGGCTTCTGGTGGAGAATCCGCTGGAATTGAGCCGGGGCTAGCGGAGAGGCTACAAGCATCGTTGAGCCAAGCAACGCAAGAGCAAGAACTGAAAGGTGAGCCTGCGGTTCTACTCACATCAGGTGTCTTGCGCTCGACCTTAGCCAAGTTTGTGAAAAACACGATCCCTTCGTTAAGAGTGCTTTCTTACCAAGAGATCCCGGACGAGAAACAGATTCGAATTGTTCAGGCAGTAGGGAACTAGGCAAGAGCCAAAGGACTGCTTAAGCGATGAAATAACGGACAGCTACTTTGAAAATTAAACGATTTTTTGCCAAGGACATGCGTACCGCCCTTCTTCAAGTAAAAGAAGAACTTGGGGTGGATGCCGTTATTATGTCCAACAAAAAAGTTGCTGGTGGTGTAGAGATTGTTGCAGCCGTCGATGGAGAGCAAGCAGGAAAGCGTGCCTCCAGTAGCTACAACTCGCAACCGCGAACTCAACATCAGAAGACCAGTAATTACACGCAAGCTTCTTCTGCTGCCAAACCTACTAAACGCGAGCTCGATGATGATCGCGTTAGCCTCCAGTCTAGCGCAGACAATGGTCGCTCAATGACCAAGCGCTTTGCCAACATGCTCAAGCAATACAGCAATGGCGCGAGTGAAGCAGAATCTGATCACCGCGCAGAGAATGAAGATTCTTTGTCGGCTTTGCTAAAAAGGCAAAATGAATCTCGTGGTGGTCGTTCAAATGATGTGAGCATTAATCAAGATTCTCCACTTGCTAAATTGATCGCTGAAGATCGTCGTGTCGAGCGCCCAGCCCCACGTTTGGACCCGACTCGTTACGATAGGCAGCGTAATAACGACAGCGCGCTGAATGGGGCAGAACTTGAGGAAATGAAAGAAGAGATGACGTCTATTCGTCGCCTTCTTGAGCATCAGGTTTCTGGACTCATGTGGCAGGAAGTGGAGCGACGCGAACCCTTACGCGCGATGCTAATCAAACGCCTAGAGCGAATGGGCGTCTCTGCAGAGCTAGCAGACCAACTCGCTTGTTACATTCCAGAAGACACGCCGCCAACGAAAGCTTGGAAAGCATTGCTTGGTTTAGTGGCAGATCAAATTCCAGTAACAAAACAAGATATTTTGAAGCGCGGTGGTGTCGTCGCATTGCTTGGCCCTACTGGGGTTGGCAAAACGACCACGGTCGCGAAGCTTGCGGCAAGAGCTGCAATGGAATACGGGGCAGACAACGTTGCGTTAGTGACAACGGATACTTACCGTATCGGCGCCCAAGAGCAGCTGTCAATTTACGGACGAATTATGGGATGTCCTGTAAGAGTTGCTAAAGATTCCAACGAGTTAGCCGATGTAATCTATCAGTTACGTAATAGAAGGCTCGTATTGGTCGATACGGCGGGTATGGGGCAGCGAGATGTACGCTTGTCAGAACAGCTCGATACCCTAATGCAAGAAAGTGGTGAAGTCATCCATAGCTACCTCGTATTACCGGCAACAGCGCAACGAAAAGTGCTTCAAGAGACCATTGAACACTTTAGACGCATTCCGCTTTCAGGATGCATCATGACCAAACTTGATGAGTCACTCAGCTTAGGCGAATTTGTCAGCGTAGTGGTTCAAAATGCATTGCCAGTCGCCTACATCGCGAATGGCCAACGTGTTCCTGAGGACATTGTCATTGCTCAACCTAAATATATGGTGGCAAAGGCGAATGAATTATTAGAGAAGTCGACAGAGAATGAACCTCACTTCTGGAATAGCGAATCAGAAGGGTTCTAGGCGGCGGACAACTATGACAAAGAATATGATACAAGACCAAGCAAGCGGATTACGCCGCCTTACTCAACCTTCATTGACTAAGGTTATCTCGGTTACCGGGGGTAAAGGTGGAGTTGGTAAATCGAACGTTACCTTGGGTATGGCTATTTGTATGGCTCGCAAGGTAAAAAGGTGATGGTATTGGATGCCGACCTTGGCTTGGCAAACGTTGATGTAATGCTCGGTATTCGTCCAAAACGTAACCTTGGACATGTGCTCGCAGGTGAATGTGATCTAAAAGATGCGATTGTTGAAGGTCCGCATGGTATTAGAATCATACCGGCGACCTCTGGTACACAATCCATGACGGAGTTGAGTCATGCTCAACACGTTGGTTTAATTCGAGCATTCGGCAGTCTTGAAGATGAAATGGATGTGCTTTTAATCGATACAGCGGCTGGTATTTCTGATATGGTTGTCAGTTTTTCGCGTGCCGCTCAGGATGTTGTTGTCGTGGTATGCGATGAACCAACATCGATTACTGATGCATATGCGTTAATCAAGCTGTTGAGTAAGGATCATCAAGTCCAACGTTTTAAAATTGTTGCAAATATGGTCAGAAGCTACCGAGAAGGCCGAGAATTGTTTGCAAAATTGACGTTGGTCACAGAGCGATTCTTGAATGTGAGCCTTGAACTCGTAGCATGTATTCCATTGGATGATAAAGTTCGTCAAGCAGTTAAGAAACAAAAGATTGTCGTGGATGCATTTCCTCGCTCACCAGCGTCACTTGCTATTGGCTCACTCGCAAATAAAGCGATGACTTGGCCAATACCGAAAGTACCGAGTGGACATTTAGAGTTTTTTGTCGAACGCTTATTGAATAGAACTGAGAGTTTAGGGGAACCGTTTGGTGAATAAAGCGCTCACTTACGATCAATACGCTAACCAAAATAGCCAAAAGGCTTTTTTGGAAAAGTACTCTGTATTGGTCAAACGTATCGCGCATCACTTACTTGGGCGTTTACCACCGAGTGTTCAGGTTGAAGACTTGATACAAGCGGGCATGATCGGGCTCTTAGAAGCTCAAAAGAATTATGACGGAAGTAAGGGTGCAAGCTTCGATACCTACGCGGGTATACGAATCCGCGGTGCTATGCTTGACGATATACGCCGTGGTGACTGGGTACCTCGCTCAGTGCACAGAAACAACCGAGAAATTAATCAGGCAATCTCTATGCTGGAAGGTGAGCTTAATCGTGATCCTACCGATGCAGAGGTCGCTAAACATCTAGGAATGTCCTTAGATCAATATCATACAGCGTTAACTGACATAAATTGTTCTAAGCTAGTAGGTATAGAAGACTTAGGCGTATCTGACGATGTTATTGCCCCAGTGGATGAAGAGGAAAACAGTCCATTTAAGGGCGTCGCGGATGAAACATTTCGCAAAGCTTTGGTAGAGTCGATAAAATCTCTACCTGAGAGAGAAGCGTTGGTTCTCTCTCTTTACTACGACGAAGAGTTAAACTTAAAAGAAATTGGCGAAGTTATTGGTGTCAGTGAATCTCGCGTGAGCCAAATTCTGAGTCAATCAATGCAGCGTCTGCGCACTAAACTAAGTGCTTGGACACAACCTGACTAAATACACTGACATAGAACTCAGTGGAGGCAATTTTGAATAAAAACATGAAGATACTTATTGTTGATGACTTTTCAACAATGCGCCGTATTGTAAAGAATCTACTTCGTGATTTGGGCTTTAACAACACCCAAGAAGCTGATGATGGTCTAACTGCGTTGCCAATGTTAAAGAAAGGTGAGTTCGATTTCGTTGTTACGGATTGGAACATGCCTGGAATGCAGGGAATTGACCTGCTAAAAAACATCCGTGCAGACGATGAGCTAAAACATCTACCGGTACTGATGATCACAGCAGAAGCTAAGCGCGAGCAGATTATTGAAGCGGCCCAAGCAGGGGTAAATGGCTATATCGTTAAGCCATTCACTGCAGCGACTCTAAAAGAAAAACTAGACAAAATTTTTGAGCGTTTATAAGTCAAATTGACAATTTAATGGGCGTAGAAAGGCCATTTCAGGATGATTTCATTAGAACAGGCAAAACAGCTAGTTGAACTACTAGAGCAAGGTGAACAGGAAGAGGCAGACTCTCTTGTTAAATCGATCTATGTAGAAGCTGGCAATCCAATGCTACAAGAAATAGGGACATTGACCCGCGATTTACACGACTCTCTTAAGCAGTTCAATCTCGAAGAGCGTATGACAGAAATCGCGAACGATGAAATCCCTGACGCGCGTGACCGTCTTCAATATGTCATTGACAAAACTGAGGTCGCAGCGAACAAGACCATGGATGCGGTAGAACGTTGCATGCCTATGGCTGATAGCCTTCATGACTGTTTACTCCAAGTTCGTCCTCAATGGAATGAACTGATGCATGGTCGTATCGAACTTACTGAATTTAAAGCGCTCTGCCATCGTATTGATGGTTTGTTGGAACAGGTTGAAGGCGATAGCTCTGAGCTGCGTAGTCAACTGACCGAAATTTTAATGGCGCAGGACTTCCAAGATTTAACAGGGCAAATTATTCGTCGTGTGATTACCTTGGTTAACGAAGTCGAAGATCGTTTAGTGCAGATACTGACCGCATTTGGGTCGCAACAATTAGAAGAAACACCAGATAACAAGAACAAAGCATCTACTGAAGCGGAAGGGCCAATCCTCAACGCTGAAGAGCGCACGGATGCGGTGTCGTCACAAGACGAAGTCGATGACTTATTATCAAGTCTTGGGTTTTAGGGGTAACGTATGAGCTACGAATTAGACGAAGACATTCTACAGGACTTTTTGGTCGAAGCGGGAGAGATCCTAGAGCTGCTTTCAGAGCAGTTAGTTGAGTTGGAAAATAACCCTGAAGATAAAGATCTTCTCAATGCAATCTTCCGTGGTTTCCACACCGTTAAAGGTGGTGCTGGGTTTTTGTCACTGACTGAACTTGTTGATACCTGCCATGGTGCAGAGAACGTGTTCGATATTCTGCGTAATGGTCAACGCTCGGTTACCGCATCGTTGATGGATACTATGCTGCAAGCGTTGGATACGGTCAATGAGCAGTTTCAAGCGGTTCAAGATCGTGAGCCTCTTCCACAAGCGGAACAAGCACTACTTGATGAGCTACATCGTTTATGTAAGCCAGAGTCTGAAGATGAAGTAGCCGCTGAGCCTGTGGCTGCAGCCCCTGAACCAGAACCTGTTGTCGAGCCTGAAGTGACTGCCCCAGCGCCTTCATCAGAGGCATCGAGTGGCGGGTCTATTGACGAAATTACTCAAGACGAATTCGAAAAGCTTCTTGATGAGCTTCATGGTAAAGGTTCAGCGCCAAGTGCCGCTTCTGCGGCACCGGCAGCTCCAGCTCCGACACCAGCAGCACCTGCTGCCAGTGAAGCGAGTGGCGATATCACTGATGATGAGTTTGAAAAACTGTTAGACGAACTTCATGGGTCAGGAAAAAGTCCTTCCTCTGCTTCATCTGCAGCGGTTGCTCCACCACCGCCTCCGCCGCCGTCAAAACCCGCACCTTCTGCTGCTGCAGGCGGTGATGACTTGATGACAGATGAAGAGTTTGAAAAGCTGCTTGATGATTTACACGGTTCCGGAAAAGGGCCTTCTGTTGAAGAGCTAGAAGCTGCAACTAACCCTGTTGCGCCACCACCGCAACCTAAACCTGCGGCTGAGCCAGCACCAGCACCAAAAGCGGCGCCAGCACCTGCTCCTAAAGCAGAGGCTAAACCGCCAGCTAAGAAAGATGCAGCGCCGCCGGCAACGCAAACTAAGAAACCGCAAGCCGAAGCGACGGTCCGTGTTGATACCTCTACGCTTGATACCATTATGAATATGGTCGGTGAGCTTGTACTGGTGAGAAACCGTCTACTCAGCTTAGGCTTGAATAGTAACGACGAAGAGATGTCTAAGGCTGTTGCTAACCTAGATGTCGTTACTGCTGACTTGCAAGGCGCGGTAATGAAAACCCGCATGCAGCCAATTAAAAAGGTATTTGGTCGATTCCCGCGAGTTGTTCGAGATATTGCTCGTAGCTTGAAGAAAGACATCAACCTTGAAATGCGCGGTGAAGATACGGATCTTGATAAGAACTTGGTGGAAGCGCTTGCGGATCCATTGATTCACTTGGTACGTAACTCGGTAGACCACGGCATTGAAATGCCAGATGACCGCGTCGCAGCAGGTAAGTCTCGTCAAGGTAAAGTGATACTTTCTGCTTCTCAAGAAGGCGATCATATTGAACTTGCTATCGTTGATGATGGCGGTGGTATGGATCCAGATAAGCTTCGTGGCATTGCAGTCAAACGCGGCATGATGGACGAAGACGCAGCGTCTCGACTGACAGATAAAGAGTGTTTCAATCTTATCTTCATGCCTGGCTTCTCAAGTAAAGAACAAATCTCAGACATCTCTGGACGTGGTGTGGGTATGGACGTTGTGAAAACAGCCATCAACACATTAAACGGCTCGATTGATATCGACTCAGAGATGGGTAAGGGCACAAAGATTACTATCAAAGTGCCACTGACTCTTGCGATTCTACCAACTCTAATGGTTGGGGTTGCAGGTCACCCATTTGCTCTACCGCTGGCGAGTGTGAATGAGATTTTCCACCTTGATCTAAGCCGCACAAACGTGGTTGATGGCCAGTTGACAATCATAGTACGCGAGAAATCTATCCCACTGTTCTACCTACAAAACTGGTTAGCACCTCAAGCTGGTCAAGTTGAGTTACGTAAAGGGCATGGGCATGTGGTTATCGTTCAGCTAGGCAGTCAACGAGTTGGCTTCGTGGTTGACAGCCTGATTGGTCAAGAAGAAGTGGTTATCAAACCACTCGACAATTTGCTACAAGGCACGCCAGGTATGGCGGGCGCTACGATTACGAGTGATGGTCATATTGCATTGATCTTAGATGTACCAGACCTATTGAAGCAGTACGCAGCTGCCTCAAGAATCTAGTTCGCACTCGCTTGAAAAAGGAATACTATGGCGATTAAAGTGTTAGTCGTTGATGACTCTAGTTTTTTTAGAAGACGTGTTAGTGAAATCATCAATGCGGAATCGCGCTTAGAAGTGATTGATGTTGCAGTTAATGGCAAAGAGGCAGTGGAAAAAGCACTTTCTCTTAAGCCTGACGTCATCACTATGGATATTGAAATGCCAGTAATGGATGGGATTACTGCCGTGAAAGAGATCATGGCCAAGAATCCTATCCCTATCCTGATGTTTTCATCCCTTACCCATGATGGTGCTAAAGCAACACTTGATGCATTAGATGCGGGTGCATTGGATTTCTTACCAAAGAAATTTGAAGATATTGCGCGTAATCGCGACGAGGCTGTGTCATTGCTTCAACAGCGAGTGATTCAGATTTCATCGCGTCGTTCAATGATGCGCAGGCCGATCCGTCCTGCTGCTCCAACGCGAACAGCACGTCCAACTGCTGCAACAAGTGCATTAACTTCAAAGCAAGCGGCTAAGCCTGCCGCACCAGCAGCAACGCGTTTTCGTGCATCGGGTAAGAAATATCAATTAACCGCGATTGGTACATCAACTGGCGGTCCAGTCGCACTGCAGAAAATTCTCACGAGTCTTCCGTCGAACTATCCTCACCCAATTTTGCTGATTCAACACATGCCCGCAACGTTTACTGCGGCGTTTGCTAGTCGTTTGAATTCTCTTTGCAAGATTCAGGTGAAAGAGGCCAGTGAAGGTGATGTATTGAAACCTGGCGTAGCATATCTTGCTCCTGGTGGTAAGCAAATGATGGTCGATGGCCGACCAGGCTCTGCTAAGCTGCGAATCATCGATGGCGGTGAACGCATGAATTACAAACCATGTGTGGACGTGACGTTTGGCTCGGCAGCAAAAATCTACGCAGATAAAGTCCTTTCGATGGTACTGACGGGAATGGGTGCCGATGGTCGCGAAGGTGCTCGAATGCTCAAGTCAGCCGGCGCTACGATATGGGCGCAAGATGAAGAGAGCTGTGTTGTTTATGGCATGCCACAAGCTGTCGCTAAAGCGGGGATCTCTACTGAAGACCTTCCACTTGAGCGCATTGCGGAAAGAATGCTTGTTGAAGTTGGCCTTGCCAAGTAGAGGGAATTAAATGATTGTCTGGAGCGTGGCTAACCAGAAAGGTGGCGTAGGCAAAACAACGACTACCATCACCTTAGCTGGTTTGTTGAGTAAACAAGGTAAACGAGTCCTGCTGGTGGATACAGATCCACATGGGTCTTTGACGACTTATCTTGGTTATGACTCTGATGCAGTCTCTGCCAGTCTATTCGATCTCTTTCAGCTTAAAGAGTTTAAGCCAGAAACGGTCAAACCCATTATCTTGCAATCGAATGTAGAAGGTATCGATATCATTCCTGCTCACATGTCGCTTGCAACCCTTGACCGGGTGATGGGAAATCGCAGCGGTATGGGGTTAATTCTTAAACGCGCACTGTTGGCGCTGCGTAGTGACTACGATTACGTTTTGATTGATTGCCCGCCAATTTTGGGTGTGATGATGGTTAACGCTTTGGCGGCGAGTAATCGTATCTTAATCCCTGTCCAAACAGAGTTTTTGGCGATGAAGGGCTTGGAGCGTATGGTTAGAACGTTGACTATTATGCAGAAATCACGCAACAAGGGCTTTAATGTGACAATCGTTCCTACAATGTACGACAAGCGCACGAATGCCTCGCTTCAAACGTTGACCCAATTAAAGCGTGACTACCCAGATCAAGTTTGGAACTCAGCGATACCTATCGACACAAAGTTTCGAGACGCGAGCTTGAAGCATCTACCAGTTTCACATTTTGCCGCAGGTAGCCGAGGGGTATTCGCTTATAAACAGTTGCTTCTTCACCTTGAGAGGTTAGCGGTTGATGAGTAGTGATATTCAGCTTTCAGGCGATCAAGCACTCGATGATTACTTCACAGCATTGCTAGATGAAGAAGAGCTCTTTCTCGATGCAACAGAGAGTGATGTAGATTCCGATGCAGTTGAGCCCGATAAAGCAGAGCTTGAAGCGGTTGATGAAAATGAACAACTATTGCCAGAGCCAGAGCCAGAGCCAGAGCCAGAGCCAGAGCCAGAGCCACTGCTGCAGTCGGTAGAAGAAAAAAGTTACTACTCTGCGCCTACGGCAGAGGTAGAAGTTCCGAATCTCGAAGACGTAGAGAGACTTCTTGAACAGTTAGAAACGACAAATCCTGTTGCTGACTTGCAACTTGAAGAGGTTATGGAGCAGAACACTGCGCAAATCGCTTCAGAGCAAGCAGCGCAAGTAGAAGAGCTCACGCAAACTGATGAGCTGCAAGATTGGGATATCGCTGTTGAAGAGCCAGTTGTCGAAGAAACAGTCATTGAACCAGAAATTAATGACTGGCCTGTCGATGAGGCTTCGCCAGAAATTAAAGAAAACATCGAAACTGATTCGCAAGTCGATGTTGAACCGCAAACTCAAACGGGTGGCGGTGACTTAGGCGAGTGGCACAGTACTCGTCGAGATGAAGATTTTCAGGCTCTGTATTTTGAAGTTAATGGCGTGATGTTTGCCGTTCCTCTTGATGAACTTGGCGGCATTCATCGAATGGCGGAGCTGAACCACTTAATTGGTAGACCCGAATGGTATCTTGGCTTATTGACGTCAAAAGAGAACCAGTTGGATGTTGTTGATACAGCCAAGTGGGTGATGCCCGAGAAGTTAACGGATGAAGAATACAAAGACGAGTACCAGTATATTGTCATGCTTGGCTCTAGTCTTTGGGGGTTAGCTTCAACTCAGTTAAAAGGGACTGAGTTGTTGAACACAGAAAAAGTACGATGGCGCGAGCAAGCCGGAAAAAGACCTTGGCTTGCTGGTATGGTTAAAGAAAAAATGTGTGCATTGATACATGTAGAGGCATTAATCGCTATGCTTAATGCAGGGCTCGATGTTAAAGCACTGGATAAATAAATCATTTATGTCGGCAACGACTTAGAGAGGAAAAGGTATGTCTCAAACAAATGAAGTCGAAGTAAGAAAAGAACAGTCTAACGACGAAGTGCTTCAGTGGGTGACGTTCCAGTTAGAAGAAGAAACCTACGGTATCAATGTAATGCAAGTACGTGAAGTGCTTCGTTATACTGAAATCGCCCCCGTTCCTGGAGCGCCAAATTACGTACTCGGTATTATTAACCTACGCGGTAACGTGGTTACAGTTATCGATACACGCTCTCGCTTTGGTTTGATGGAAGGCGAAATCACAGATAATACCCGTATTATCGTGATTGAATCTGAACATCAAGTGATTGGTATTCTTGTCGACAGTGTCGCTGAAGTGGTTTACCTTCGCTCTTCTGAAATCGATACAACACCAAGTGTGGGTACTGATGAAAGTGCTAAGTTCATTCAAGGTGTGAGTAACCGTGACGGTAAGCTGCTTATTTTGGTTGATCTTAACAAGCTACTTACTGATGAAGAGTGGGATGAAATGGCTCATCTGTAATGACTACAGAACAGTTAACAAGTCTGCCTATTATCGCGGGCGTTGCAGTAGCGCTGATACTACTGCTTCTGCTCGGTTTGTTTAGGCTCAAAAGAAGTATTAACACTTTATCTAATCATCATCGCCAACAGTCTCGGGCGTTAGATAAAGAGCTTCAGAAAGCAAATAAACAGTTACTTGAAGTAAGATCAGTAGTTGTTGGGCTTGGGCAAAAGCTTAGTGAGCAGCAAGAGATCATTCACTATCAAAACGAAAGGCTCAATGAGTTAGAAAATGCTGATAGTGATGGCAGGCTATATTCTCGTGCCAGTAAGATGGTCAAGTTAGGCGCAGGGATTAATGAGCTGATAGAAGAGTGCGAGTTGCCCAAAGCGGAAGCCGAGCTGATGATGTCTCTTCAGAAGAAGCTGGCAGGAAAAGAAACCATTCCACCTCTAGAGGGTTCGCCAGAGCGTTCATCTAAACAGCCTCCTCGTAGGACTGCACGGAAATGAATCAACTGATCTAATTGTTTACAAAAAGGAAGCGTATGCTTCCTTTTTTTAGTTTTGATATTGCAATCTAACCTTGTTAAAACAAGGCACTAGCTAGCCCTTAGGGGGTAGTGCTGGTATTGGTATGGCGTTCTTTTGTACTGTATGTATGGAGGATTTGTAAATAAGTAAAAATGTTAAGCAAACCTCACGAATAATTAACAGTTTCTTACTTAGTTTCGTGACTCCAACGTGCCTTGAATAGTTTTGTCTTTTACTCGCTGTGTTAATATAAACCCCTTAATTTATCCGAAATTTGATATATGCTAGAAGTCAAAGAATTGTGTGCTATTCGGGATGAGCGAATCCTGTTCGAAAACCTCTCTTTTACAATTGACTCAGGTGACTTAGTGCAAGTCGAAGGGCGCAACGGAACAGGAAAAACAACGCTTTTACGAATCATTACCGGTTTAGGTGACCGTGATGAGGGCGAGATATTCTGGAATCAAGAGACTATCGAATCTAGCAGAGATTCTTACCATCAAGACTTGCTGTTTTTAGGCCACCAAACCGGTGTAAAGCGTGAGTTAACGGCGTTTGAAAATCTCAACTTCTATCAATCAATTCACGGAACCAAAAACGTCACGAAAGACGCATTGTATAATGCGCTGCTGAAAGTGGGTTTAGCTGGCCGAGAAGATGTTCCTGTTGGGCAGCTGTCCGCGGGCCAGCAGCGGCGAGTGGCTTTGGCACGTTTGTGGCTAAGTGAACAAAAACTCTGGATCCTTGATGAGCCGTTGACTGCCATTGATAAGCAAGGTGTCAAAGTGTTGGAGTCATTGTTTCTTAACCATGCAGAGAATGGCGGCATTGTCATTTTGACTACGCACCAAGATATGTTCGCGGATAATCCTAAACTAAGAAAGATTAAGCTGGGTGATTAGTAGATGATTGCAACCATGACCACTATCGTGAGACGTGAACTGCTCATCGCATATCGACGTCAAGCTGACATTTTCAATCCGCTTTGGTTTTTCATCATAGTGATTACTCTGTTTCCTTTAAGCATAGGGCCAGAGCCAAATTTATTAGCACGTATTGCTGCAGGTATTGTTTGGGTTGCGGCGCTATTGTCAGCACTGCTTTCGCTTGAAAGATTGTTTAGAGACGATTTTCAAGACGGCGCGCTCGAACAAATGATGTTGATGCCAGTTCCTTTGCCAGTGGTAGTGATCTCAAAGGTATTGGCTCATTGGGTATTGACTGGGTTGCCTTTGATTTTAATCAGCCCGCTGTTGTCGATTCTATTATCTCTCGATTTTAATACCTGGATTGCGGTGGTTTTAACACTGCTTGTTGGTACACCAACATTAAGTTTTATCGGTGCAATTGGGGTTGCACTAACGGTGGGTTTGCAAAAAGGCGGTGTTCTACTGAGCTTATTGGTACTGCCTCTGTATATTCCAATACTGATTTTCGCGACATCGGCGATCGATGCTGCAACGCTAGGAATGCCATATAACGGCCAGCTTGCGATATTGGGTGCGATGTTTATGGGAGCACTGACCATGACTCCTTTTGCCATTAGTGCAGCTTTGCGTGTAAGCGTTCACTAATTTAAACGGTCTATAAGAATACTATAAATGAATGCGGAGTATGTGGCCTGAGTAAGTCATGACCCGCGTTCAGCAATGAAGTAAGAGTGAGAAACTACGATGTGGAAATGGCTCCATCCCTATGCTAAGCCAGAATCGACTTATCAGCTTTGCTGTAAGTTGTTGCCTTGGTTTTCAGTCCTCGCACTGCTGTGTCTTTCGATTGGCACGGTATGGGGGCTAGCATTCGCCCCTTCTGACTACCAACAGGGGAACAGCTTCCGAATTATCTATATTCATGTCCCTTCGGCGATTTGGTCTATGGGTGTATACATGTCTATGGCGATTGCGGCATTTATTGGCTTAGTCTGGCAGCTAAAACTTTCCAATATGGCAGCGTTGGCAATGGCGCCAATTGGTGCTGTCTACACCTTTATTGCGCTTCTAACGGGCGCTGTTTGGGGTAAGCCGATGTGGGGTGCTTGGTGGGTATGGATGCTCGCTTAACTTCTGAGCTTATTCTTCTGTTTTTATATCTTGGTGTCATTGCCCTTTATCATGCGTTTGACGATCAAAAAACTGCATCAAAAGCGGCAGGTATTCTGGCCATTGTAGGTGTGATAAACCTTCCTATTATTCACTTCTCTGTAGAATGGTGGAACACGCTACACCAAGGCGCGACTATCACTAAGTTCGCTAAACCTTCTATTTCCAACGACATGTTATGGCCGTTACTGCTGAATATCTTTGGTTTTGCTTTCTTCTTTGGTGCCGTCACCATGGTTCGATTGAAGAATGAAATCATTAGCAAAGAGAGTCATCGCCCTTGGGTGATTGAGCTTGCACAAAAAACATTGCGTAAAGAGGGGTAAGGGTATGTATTTCGAGACTCTAGGAGATTTCTTTGCAATGGGAGGTTACGCCTCTTATGTGTGGAGCGCATTTGGAATCACATTTGCTAGCATGCTTATTTTATTGTTTGTGAGTATTCGTAGAGGCAAGGCCCTACTTGAAGACGTACAAGCCAAAGTTGAACGTCAAGCTCGTATTGACGCGGCGAAGAATTTGGAGAACACATTATGAACCCAAGACGTAAAAAGAGGCTCGGCATTGTTCTTGCGATCTTTATCGGTATCAGCGCTACTGTCGGTTTAATTATCTATGCACTGAACCAAAATATGGATCTTTTCTACACCCCGACTGAGTTAGTTAACGGCAAGAGTGACGGCACTAAGCCTGAAGTCGGCCAACGTCTGCGTATTGGCGGCATGGTGGTAGTAGGTTCAGTAAGTAGAGACCCGAAATCACTGCGTGTTAGCTTTGACCTTCAAGATGTTGGCCCAACAGTAACGGTGCTTTACGACGGAATCCTTCCTGATCTATTTCGTGAGGGGCAGGGTATTGTTGCTCAAGGCGTGTTAGTTGATGCAACCACCATTGAGGCCTTTGAAGTACTTGCTAAGCACGACGAAGAATACATGCCTGCTGAAATCGCGGAAGCAATGAAGAAGACTCATGAACCTCTTCAATACTCAGAAAAACAATTACAAGGAAGCGATCAATGATTGCTGAAATAGGCCATTTTGCGCTAATCGCGTCACTGTCGTTAGCGGTGCTGTTGAGCATCTTACCGCTGATGGGAGCGACGCGTAACAATACCATGTTAATGAATACCGCCAGACCGCTGTCTTGGGGGATGTTCATTCTGCTCTCTGTTTCTTTCTGTATTTTACTTTGGGCCTTTTACGCGAATGACTTTACGTTAAGTTACGTTGCTAATAACTCAAATACCCAACTGCCTTGGTATTACCGTTTGACAGCAGTTTGGGGCGCGCACGAAGGGTCGTTGCTTCTATGGGTACTCATTCAGGCAGGTTGGACCGTAGCGGTTGCTATGTTCAGTCGTGGCATGCCGCAAGAATCTGTTGCTCGTGTTTTGGCTGTAATGGGTATGATTAATGTCGGCTTTTTGCTGTTCATTATTCTGACTTCTAACCCTTTCCTCCGTACGTTGCCGTTCTTCCCTGTTGACGGTCGTGATTTGAACCCACTACTGCAAGACCCAGGGTTGATCGTTCACCCACCTATGCTTTACATGGGTTACGTTGGTTTCTCTGTCGCTTTCTCATTTGCCATTGCCTCACTAATGGCAGGTCGGCTCGATACGGCTTGGGCTCGTTGGTCACGCCCTTGGACGATTGCGGCATGGCTCTTCTTAACGCTAGGTATTGCGCTAGGCTCTTGGTGGGCTTACTACGAACTTGGCTGGGGTGCTGGTGGTTCTGGGATCCGGTTGAAAATGCTTCCTTTATGCCTTGGCTTGCAGGTACTGCGTTGATGCACTCCCTTGCGGTGACAGAGAAACGCGGTACGTTTAAAGCTTGGACAGTATTACTGGCTCTTTCCGCTTTTTCGTTGAGCTTGCTAGGGACATTCCTAGTTCGTTCTGGCGTTCTGGTGTCAGTACACGCTTTTGCTTCCGATCCAGCGCGCGGGATGTTTATTCTTGGATTCCTGGTTGTCGTAATCGGTGGTTCGCTTCTGCTATTTGCTCTGAAGGGAGCAGCAGTTCGAGTGCGCGGTAACTTTGACCTGTTCTCCCGAGAAAACGCACTGCTTGGTAACAACATTATATTAATGGCTGCGCTGGCCGTGGTGTTAGTGGGTACGCTTCTACCGCTAGTGCACAAGCAGATTGGCTTAGGTTCAGTCTCTATCGGTGCACCGTTCTTTGACATGTTGTTTGCGTGGTTGATGATCCCATTTGCCTTCCTACTTGGTATTGGCCCGCTTATCCGTTGGAAGCGAGATAACCTATCGAATCTAATGAAGCCTATGTTGATCTCCGGTGTTGCTTCACTGGTGCTCGGCGCGGCCTTTGTTTTCTTGTTTGCCGATAACTTCCAAGGTATGGCTTACCTAGGTTGGGTAATGGCGCTTTGGATTATCTTCTTGCACGGTTACGAGTTACATGAACGTGCAACGCACCGTCATAGTTTTATGGAAGGTGTGAAGAAGTTGCAGCGCAGCCATTGGGCCATGATGATGGGCACATTGGCTTGGCGGTTACGGTGATTGGTATTGCCATGGTGCAGAACTACGACATCGAACGTGATGTACGTTTGGCACCGGGTGAGCACTATGAGTTGCAAGGTTACGACTTCTACTTCTCAGGTCTTCGTGATAAAGATGGCCCAAACTATGACGGCTATATTGCGGACTTTGAGATTACTAAAGACGGTCGCTACATCAACACACTGCATGCTGAAAAACGCTTCTACCGCACAGCACGTTCTATGATGACGGAAGCGGCTATCGATCGCGGTATTACTCGTGACCTGTATATCGCAATGGGCGAGCAGTTGGAAGACGGCGAATCATGGGCTATTCGTATTTACTACAAGCCATTTGTTCGTTGGATTTGGGCTGGCTCTTTGCTAATGGCACTAGGTGGCGCACTAGCAATCAGTGACAAACGTTATCGCTTCAGAAAAAGTAGCAAACCACAGGAGGCGTGATTATGAGTAAGAAAATACTGTTTATCCCTCTTATAGCGTTCGCTGCATTGGCTATAGTGTTCGCTACGCAATTGGTAAGAAATGCCGGTGGTGATGATCCAACAAAGCTTGAATCGGTACTCGTAGGTCATCCAGTTCCCGAATTCCGACTAGAAAGCTTGGAAGAACCTGGGAAGCTTTACCAACAAGAGATTTTTGTTGGCGAACCACTATTACTTAATGTGTGGGCGACTTGGTGCCCGACGTGTTACGCAGAGCATCAGTTCCTTAACGAGTTGGCGTCACAGGGTGTGAAAATTGTCGGCCTAAACTACAAAGATGACCGGGCCAAAGCTGTCCAGTGGCTTGAAGAGCTTGGTAATCCATACATGATCAGCTTGTTTGATGGTAATGGCATGCTTGGTTTAGATCTTGGTGTGTACGGCGCGCCAGAGACGTTTCTGATTGATGCAAGTGGCGTTATTCGCTACCGACATGTTGGTGATGTAAACGATCGCAATTGGTCTGAAAAACTTAAGCCAATGTATGAGCAGATGTTAGCGGAGGCTAAGTAATGAAAAAATTCCTGATTTGCTTAACTGCTCTGCTCAGTTTTTCTATGGCAAGTTATGCTGCGATTGGTATCTACGAGTTTGAAACGTTAGAGCAAGAGCAACAGTTTAAAGACTTGAGTCATACGCTTCGTTGTCCAAAGTGTCAAAACAACACGATTGGTGATTCTAATGCGCCTCTGGCACAAGATTTACGCCAGCGCGTTTATGAAATGACAATGGCGGGCAAAACTGAAGAAGAGATCGTTGATTTCATGATTGCACGCTACGGTAATTTCGTGACTTATAAGCCGCCTCTAACGCTAGCAACGTCGATTCTTTGGTTTGGCCCTATCGCTATTCTTGTATTTGGCTTTGGCTTAATTGTCGTTAAAAGTCGCAAATCAAAAGTGGCTGTTGCGGAAACAGAGAAATGGGATTCAGAAAAAGAAGCGCGTCTAAAAGCTCTGCTTGATGAAGAGAATAATGGAGATAAGCAGTAATGACACTATTTTGGGTAGCGACCATTGTTCTTGCCGCGTTTAGTGTTTTGATGGTCGTGTGGCCGATGCTAAATAAAAAAGCCAACGATGACGAAGCACTACGTGATGAGCTAAACAAAGCTTTCTATAAAGACAGATTGAGTGAGCTGAAAGAAGAAGCTGATGAAGGTCTTGTCGACGATCAGGAAGACTTGATCGATGATTTGAAGCAATCTTTACTTGATGACATTCCAGCGGATGCCAAGCAAGAGAAAAGTGCGTCAATCTCACCGGCTATGATTTTTGTCCCATCCGTGGTTGTGACCATTGTTCTTAGTTATGCGCTTTACTACAAGTTTGGCGCTTATGATGACATCACGCATTGGCACGAAGTAAGCGCTGAGTTGCCTGCTTTGTCTAAGAAGCTAATGGATCCAAATGGCGTTGAGCTGACCGATGAAGAGATGCAAGACTTAACACTCGCCTTACGTACTCGTCTGCACTATCAAAAAGACGATTCTACAGGTTGGTTGTTACTAGGCCGAATCGCACTGGCAAATCGTGATGTTGAAACCGCTATCGGAGCAATGAAGAAAGCGTATCGACTAGAGAGCGATGACGATGATATTAAGTTGGGCTACGCACAAGCGTTGATGATGTCGCAAGACGAAGTTGACCAAAACCGAGCACGCATCTTGTTATCAGAACTGGTTAATCAAGATTACGTCGATCTGCGAGTTTTCTCTTTGCTCGCCTTTGATGCTTTCGAGCGTAAAGATTTCGCTGCAGCGATTCGTTATTGGGGCGTAATGCAGCAGATGATTGGCCCGCAAGATTCACGTTATGACATGCTTTCACGTAGTATTCAAAGTGCAAGAGAGCAGATGGGTGAGGGAGTTGCATCGCCAGCAACTGTGACTGTTACCGTTGAGCTTGGCGAAGGTGTCACACCGCCTGAAAATGCGTTCTTAATCGTGTCTGTACATAGTGCCGATGGTGCACCAATGCCAGTGGCTGCGGCTCGTTACCCTGTGGGTTCATTCCCTAGAAGTGTATTGCTTGATGATGGGAATAGCATGATGCAGGGCAGAAAGCTCAGTGATCTGAAAGAGTTTATGGTTAGAGCTAGAATTGACAGTGATGGCGACGTAGCTTCGAAAAGTGGCGATTGGTACGGTAACAGCGATGTTGCAGAGATAGGCAGCGCTGTTGAAGTTGTCATTGATAAACAGTATTAATATCATTTAATATACTCATGAACTTGTTTGAGTATCAATGATTACAAAGGCCAGTTAATACTGGCCTTTTTTAGATCGGCACTAGTTATATGGATGTAAACCGAATGACATTTAAGCATCGGATAGCTTTTCTTTTCTTTGCCATTCTTGCACTGAGTGGGTGTTCAAGTACCCCGAACCCAGATCCGGATATCAACGATCCGTTTGAAGGGTTTAACCGTGCTATGTGGGACATTAACTACGACTACCTAGACCCATATCTAGTGCGACCTGTCTCTTTGGGCTATGTTGAATATGTGCCCGTTCCTGTCCGTAGCGGTATCTCTAACTTCCTTTCTAACCTAGATGAACCAGCTAGTATGGTGAACAACTTAGTTATGGGTAATGGCAGCAGGGCAGTCGATCACTTTAACCGTTTTTGGATTAACTCAACGTTTGGCCTACTAGGCTTTATTGATATAGCTTCTCGAGCTGGGATCAATAACCATGGTGATAGGGCGTTCAGTGATGCTATTGGTCATCATGGAGTAGGTCATGGCCCCTATGTGATGGTACCTGGATATGGTCCGTGGACAGTGCGTGAAACTGCCGATGTGGTTGACGGCTTATATGCCCCTCTGAGTTATTTGAACTTCTGGGCTGGCTTGGGCAAGTGGGCGCTGGAAGGAATGGAAACGCGAGCCGCTCTGGCTAGCCAAGAAGCAACGCTGCATAACTCACCAGATCCATACTCTTTAACACGTGACATTTACATACAGCGCCAAGATTATAAAGCTGAAGTCGTAACCGACGAATACGATATTGAAGAAGAAGCGTATCTTGATGACTATCTTGATGACTTCTAAAAGAAAGGCTTAGGTTAATACCTAAGCCTTTTTTGATTGTTGCTGAAGGTCACTTAAGCCTTCATTTCTTAGCTATTTCATGCATAGTGACTTCATGTCATAGCTACTTCATTTCACTGCTACTAGAAACGGTAGTTAGCTTGAACACCAATTAGCCATACATTGCCACTCGTTTGACCAACGAACGTGCCGCCAATGCTCTCAGCCAATACGTCCGATTTATAGTCTGTGCTGCGCGCTTCTTTGATGCTTGCGTCTTTAGCAATGATGTAGGTAAAACCGCCATCAAGCGTAAACTTCTTCGTAAACTCGTAGCTCGCACCAACACTTAACCACGTACGATCTGTCTCAGGAATTGTGATCGTGCGGTTCTTGTCGCTTACCGCTGACGTGTCATAAGCAATACCTGTACGCAGAGCGAGTTTCGGCATCGCTTGATAGGTCGCACCGATAGCGAAACGATAGTTATCTTCCCAGTTCTCGATCTTTACTTCTTGCGGAGTATCGTAACCGACTAAGTTCGCTTCAAGCTTTTCGAACGCACTCCAATCTGTCCAGTTAAAGCTTGCGTGAACGGCAAGTGCATCGGTCAGTTGGTGGTAAGAAGCTAACTCAAGCGTTGCTGGCAAAGGCAATTTCATATTACCGTCATTCTTTTGGCCTGGCATTAGCCCAAAGCCCACACCTTCGGCGTAGCCGTCAAGCGATAGCTTTACTTCAGACTTGTAGGCGAAACCAATGCGGTGGTGTTGGTTGATTTGCCATGCGGTACCGACTTGCCAGCCCCATGCTGTGTCTTCACCTTCCATATACTTTAGCGTGGTGCCCGCAGCAGGAATGACGGTAGTTGCACTGACTTGGGTTGGCGTTGATGGGAGGTGGCCCGGCGCAGTCGCGCCAAAGTGGCCTTCACCGCTAATAAAGCGTAGACCACCACCAAAGCTCCAAGCCTCGTTAAGTTGGTAAGCTAAGTTTAGGTTGGCTTCAATGGTTTTGATCATCGCTTCGTTGCCAAAGTGGCTTGCCGCGAAGTTATCATCGAGCTTCGTTTCCATACCGTAGTTAGTGCCTAGTGCGAAACCAAGGAAAAGTTGCTCATTAAGTTGGTGTGAGACATAAAGGTTTGGAATCACGGCATCCAGAGCGAAGTCGTCTGAAGCAGTGCCCACTTGTTTAGATTGGAAGTCAGAGTAATCCAAGTAGCTAACCGTACCTTCAACATCGAGGTTTGGGTTGACGTAGATAGCGCCTACAGATACCTGAGTACCTTTTAAGTAAGTGAGCATCGCTGGGTTACGCCATTGTGCGCTGGCATTGTCTGCCATCGCAGCTTCGCCCGCGTAAGCTCGCCCTAAGCCTGTTGCTGAATATTCTGCAAGCTGGAAGCCTGCCGCATGAACGCTGCTAGAGAGAGAAGCAACACCCAGTGCTACTGCAAGTGATAGTATTGTTTTATTGTTTTTCATATTTATGTTCGCTGAACTTATTGTTTTGAGTCCGGCGAGTTTACGGTTAGAGCAATTACTTTAAAAATTAAAAACAGTGTATTGCAGTTCTTTGAATCTAAATTCTTAACATTATGGAAAAATTAGCTAATTATTCTATTTGTTAAGTGCTTGTTATCTGATTTGAGCGAACGAATGTAGTATGAAAAGGTTGGATTTGATGACAGGTGTAAGCTGAAAAAGAGAGAGGCAAATAAAAAAGGGTCGGAAACCCGACCCTTTATCGTTTCTATCGAAATTAGAAGCGGTGCGTGTACTGTACACCGAATAGCATTGCGGTTGCTTTCGTTGTTGTGTTCAGTGTTAGGCCGCCAGCTGCTGCGCCGCCGTTGATTGTATCAACAACTGCTACGTCTTCACCCACAAGGTAAGTGAAACCTAGATCCAGAGATTGGTCTGCATTGAAGTGGTAGCTTGCACCAGCAGAGAACCATTGACGGTCAGAATCAGGTACAGAAACTGACGTTAGCTGGTCTTGTACACCTTCGTCAAACATGTAGCCGATACGTGCTTCCCAGTTTTGGTTGATGTAGTACGTACCACCGATTGAGTAGTGGAAAGTGTCTTGCCACTTGTAATCTTTGATGTTTGTGCCGTCAGTTGTGACTAGCGCATCAAAGTCGCTCCAACTGATGTACTGAATGCTGTAGTGTACCGCAAACTTAGTATCTTCGATGCGGTGGTAACCAGAGAACTCAGCACGCGAAGGTAGAGGCATCTTCAGATCGCCGATGTTGGCGTTACCTTGGTAAGAAACTGTACCGCTTGCTTCGATTTCTGGGCTGTAGTGGTAGCTTAGGCCAAAACGGTTGTTTTCGTTTAGCTCGTATACTGCACCAAGGTTGAAACCAACGCCCCAACCAGATGCGTCAACATCCATTAGGTTTTGCGTAGTTTGTCCCGCAGGTGTAAACGTTTGACCGTCCTGAGTTGTAATAACATTCATTGTAGTGTCGCGTTTTAGCTCACCTTCACCATGAATGATATCTAGACCTGCACCAATGCTCCATTGATCGTTTATACGGTAAGAAGCAGCTAGTAGTAAGTTGATTGATGATACGTTAGTCGTGCCACCAAACGCATCTGCGCCAGGAGCTACAGTAGTACCTAGTGGAGATTGAATTACTGTACCTGTACCTGCACCCCAGTTGCTATCAAACTCGTTAGTTGTACCAAAGTTCGAATATGCACCAAAACCTACCGCGAACTTGTCGTTAATTGGGTGTGCAATAAAGATGTTTGGAACGACAGAAGTTGCGTCGTTTTGAATGTCATCTACAGAGCGAGAATACGATGGGTTTGTGTAAGTCGTACCCTTAATATCAACTTCTGAGTTAATTACGTTAACACCAAGAGAAAGCTCTGTGCGGTCAAACAATGACATTGCCGCTGGGTTACGTGACATGACAGACGCGTTGTCTGCGATTACAGCATCACCTGCAAATGCACGGCCAAGGCCTGTTGCTGATTGAGAGTTTAGCTGGAAACCAGCTGCGGTAGCTTGCGTTGTAGCAAATGATGCCGAAGCAATCGTTACTGCGAGGAGCGATTTTTTAAACAGACGCGAGTTGTTCATAGTTGCTTTTTCCTTTATTTAATATTCGCCTCTAGATGGGCGATATATTTGAGCAAATGCTCAGTTGGGGGCTGATCCTAGACCCAAGTATAGAATATAGAAATCCGACCATTGCGAACTTTGAAGGTAAAATTGCTGAAATGACGACTAATTGGCAGGAATTTAGTGGAAAAGTTTGTTTTTTAGAGCTTTAGCTCTATTTTATTGTTTGTAAATTGGCCAAGTAGAGGTTACTTGGCCAATAAAAGCTTATGCAGCCGGTTTTATGATATGTGACAGCTGTTCGGCGATTTTAGCAACATCTTCACCCTGCTCGCCAACAAGAATCATACTGGTATTACCAATTGGTGCGACAACGCCGACCATTCCTTGCTTGTCGAAGCTGACTTCTTTGTCACTAAACACGTTAGTCACGAACATCGTGACGCGGCCAACCTCACCGGCAAACACCATATGCATTGCATTACTATCGCCAAAACCACAATGATTCAGGTAGTAGACGTGATACGGGAAAGTCTCGGTAAACTTGTAAGCAAAAGGCGTCATCTTCACATTGATCTGCTGTGAAGAAACCTGTTCATCCAACCCCATAATGAAGGTTTTCTCTGCAAATACGTGGCTTAAAGCGGTATTCGCTAAGCTCGCTTGAGCTGGCTGAACAATGATATTACCCCAATTGACTTGCCCAATGAGCAGGCCAGCCGTAAAGGCGACAGATGCGGCTAAAGACAAAGCACGTTTAGTAAAGTTGGCTTTAACAACATTGTTGCTTTGACCTGCCGTTTGATTGAATAGAATGCGGTCGGCAAGATCGTCAGGGACATCAACATTCATCGCTTGCGCGATTTTTTTGTCGAGTTCCATAATGTCGTCAGCAAACTTGCTGTTGCTTTCATTCTCGCTTAGCGCATCTAAAATGTCTTGGTCCCGCGCTTTCGGGTTGGACATAATTTGGCGGCGAAATTCTAATTCATCCATTTTGCTGCCTCTATTCTTTTCATCAGAGTCAATCATCTCTTTGAGCTGATTACGTGCTCTAAACAGACGTGTCATCACGGTATTCTTGTTAAGCTCTAAAATCTGGCTGATCTCTTCCCCACTAAACCCGCCGACAACCTGCAAAAATAGCGGTTCTCGATATTCGATGTCTAGTTTTAAGATCGCAGCTTGTATCCACTCTGTTTGGTGGTGAGCATCATCTGAGATTTTCGCTTCGTTGCTATGGTCATCTATATCAACAAGGTCGAACTGCTTACGTTCGAATCGTCTTGCATTTTCGCGACGCAAAATGGTGATTAACCAAGATTTTGCGGCTTTTTCGTCTTGCAAGCTGTCGAGGGACTTCCATGCTCTTAAGCACGTCTCTTGAACTAAATCTTCAGAGATCGACTTATCTTTACACAACCAATAGGCGTAACGATACAGATCTCGATGATACGCTCTAACAAGCGCTTCATACTTTCTTTGTCTTTCCATATCTACACTGACCGGAGTGTTTGAAGATTTATTTCCAAAAAGTTTTCGAATTGACACATGAGCCTCCGTTTGCTCTGTGATTCATAGAGTTATGTGCACCCAAGAAACTTTTGTGTGTTTGTCTGAGCCGCTTGGGTATCTGGCTGAGCAAGGCTGAGTAATTGAGCGTAACTCGGTCAATTGGTCGGATCTGATAAAAGAGTAATCGACAGAAAATTGATCTACTTCAAAATCCGCCCTCTGAAAGCCGTTATAGTAACACTCGTCATCTAGTTGATTGTTTCAATCAACATGTTGAGCAAGATGACACTTCCTTTTGAAGGCTGACTTTACTTTCTCCTAATCAGGAAACTGATTAATTTCAATTGGCGTAAGTTAATTGCTTTATACATTCCAACCACACAGTTCTGTGTGGTTTTTTTTTGCTTCCAGTCTATACCCATTTTGATGTTACTTGGGTATATAGCTTGTTAAATGTAAGCGAAGTTACGCCCTCATGCCACTTTAATACTCTTTGTTTTTCAGGGCCTTCATTAGCATATAGCCATGAAGGTCACGTTTATTCAAACGGCTGTTTGATTATATTAACATTCTCGTTACAATATCATCAGGTCAGACCTCTATGTTTTAAGGAGATGCAATGAGCAGGCAAGATGTGACGACTCGCCAAGGTGAGCGAATCGCAGTCGTGGCTGGCTAAGAACGCCTTTCGCCCGTCAGAGTACCGAGTTTAGTCAAGTACCCGCAGTTGATTTGGGCAAGATGGTTGTGAGCGAGATGCTGGCAAGAACCGACATCGACCCTAAGCTCATTGATCAAGTGGTGTTTGGTCAGGTGGTGCAAATGCCAGAAGCGCCAAACATTGCACGTGAGATTGTGTTGGGTACAGGGATGAACATTCATACCGACGCGTACAGCGTAACTCGAGCCTGTGCGACCAGTTTCCAATCTGCGGTTAACGTTGCAGAAAGCATTATGGCGGGCACAATCGACATCGGTATAGCAGGAGGTGCGGATTCGTCTTCTGTACTACCAATCGGTGTATCAAAAAAGCTGGCCGCTAATTTACTGGCGCTTAGCAAGACGAAAACCGTTGGCCAGAAACTTAAGATTCTAAAAAATCTCTCGTTCAAAGACCTTCTTCCTGTGCCGCCTGCGGTGGCCGAATATTCGACAGGCCTGTCAATGGGTCAAACCGCTGAGCAGATGGCTAAATCTCACGGTATTACTCGACAAGAACAAGATGCGTTAGCCCATCGTTCGCATACCCTTGCAGCGCAAGCTTGGGAAGATGGCAAGATTGAAGGGGAAGTGATGACCGCTTTCCCAGAACCCTACAAAAAGTGGTTAGCGAAAGACAATAATATTCGCACAGACTCGACAATAGAGCTACGCCAAACTTCGCCCTGCGTTTGATCGCCAATACGGCAGCGTGACTGCCGCAAACAGTACGCCACTTACCGATGGTGCAGCAGCGGTGATGTTAATGCGCGAGGGTAGAGCGAAAGAGCTTGGTATGGAAGTGCTCGGTTACATTCGTTCATACGCCTTTACTGCGATTGGTGTAGAAAAAGATATGCTCATGGGCCCATCTTATGCGACCCCACTCGCCCTCAGCCGTGCGGGGGTTTCACTATCCGACTTAACCTTAATCGACATGCATGAAGCGTTTGCGGCTCAAGCTCTATCGAATGTAAAAATGTTCGCGAGCGACAAATTTTGCGCAAGAAAATTTGGGGCTTGGTAAAGCGATTGGTGAAATCGATATGGACAAGTTTAACGTATTAGGTGGCTCGATTGCCTACGGACACCCATTCGCGGCAACGGGTGCGCGAATGATGACACAAACTCTGCGAGAGCTGAAACGCAGGGGAGGTGGCTTAGCGTTGAATACCGCGTGTGCAGCGGGTGGATTAGGTGCAGCAATGATTTTGGAGGTTGAATAATGAGTGATGTAAGCAAAGCAACAGAAGCGAATCAGTCAAACGGCAACCTTGCTAGTGCATTTAGTTTAACGATCGATGAGAGCAACATTGCGTGGCTTTCCATTGATGTGCCGAATGAAAAAATGAATACTCTTCAGGCAGCATTTGCTGAAGAGATGAAAGCGATCTTTGCGCAGCTCAGTGAAAAAGGCAGTGCGGTGAAAGGCTTGATCGTTCATTCGCTTAAGCCAGATAACTTTGTTGCCGGGGCTGATGTGCGAATGCTTGAAGCGTGCCCTTCCGCAAAAGAGGCGCAAGAACTTGCCGAGCAAGGTCAGCAGCTCTTTCAGCAACTTTCTGATTTGCCATACCCTGTGGTGGCGGCGATCCATGGCCCATGCTTGGGAGGCGGCTTAGAGTTGGCTCTTGCTTGTGACTACCGTGTGACCAGCGATAGTGATAAAACACGATTGGGATTGCCTGAAGTGCAATTGGGTTTGTTACCGGGCTCCGGGGGTACGCAACGTTTACCTAGGCTTGTTGGGCTGCTCACTTCACTAGATATGATACTGACGGGAAAGCAGCTTCGAGCGAAGAAAGCCAAGAAGCTCGGTTTAACCGATGCTTGTGTGCCTAATACTGTTCTGTTAGACGTTGCAAAGCAGTTTGTTGAGAAAAATTCTGGTTCGAAGAAGTCAAGCCGTAAAACCTCGACCAAAGAGAAACTGATCTCTAAAACGGGATTGGGTCGCAAAGTCATTTTCGAACAAGCAGAGAAGAAGACAGAACAAAAAGCGCGCGGCAATTACCCTGCCACGAAGTTCATCTTAGAAGTCATTCGTCACGGCTTAGAGCATGGCTTTGACAAAGGTTTGCAATTGGAAGCGCAAAGATTTGGTGAGCTTGTGATGACGAGCCAATCTAAAGCACTGCGCTCTATATTCTTTGCGACGACTGAAATGAAAAAAGAGACGGGTGGTGATGCAGAACCAGCTGAAGTCAATCGTATTGGTGTACTCGGTGGCGGCTTAATGGGCGCGGGTATCGCTCATGTAAGTGTGGCTAAAGCAAAACTGCCAGTTCGAATTAAAGATGTGTCAAACGATGGTGTGTTGAACGCCCTTAATTACAACTATAAATTGTTCGAAAAGCAGCGAAAACGCAGAATTATCAGTAAAGCTAAACTGCAAGCGAATATGCTTAAGTTGTCGGGAGGTATCGATTACACCAGTTACAAGAACCGAGACATTGTTGTAGAGGCGGTTTTTGAAGATCTCGACTTAAAACAGCAAATGGTCGCCGATATCGAAGCAAATAGCAGCGAGAAGACGATCTTTGCTACCAATACCTCGTCGTTACCGATTCATCAAATTGCTGAAAAAGCGGCCCGTCCTGAAAACATTGTGGGTTTGCACTATTTTAGCCCTGTTGAAAAAATGCCTCTGGTCGAAGTGATTCCTCATGAAGGGACATCGCAAGAAACCATTTCTACTGTCGTAGATTTTGCAAAGAAACAGGGTAAAACACCGATCGTCGTTAAAGACTGCGCTGGCTTTTATGTCAATCGTATCTTGGCCCCATATATGAATGAAGCGGCGCAAATATTGATGGCAGGTGAACCCATTGAGCAGCTAGATGAAGCCTTGCTTGATTTCGGCTTCCCTGTGGGCCCAATAACGCTGCTCGACGAAGTGGGTATCGACATTGGCGCGAAAATTATGCCGATTCTCGTTAACGAGTTAGGTGAACGTTTTAAAGGCCCTGATGTATTTGATACTTTGCTTAATGATGGCCGAAAAGGCAGAAAGAGCAGCAAAGGTTTCTACACCTACAAAGGTAAGAAAAAAGAAGTCGATAAGTCAGTCTACAAGCTACTGAAGTTATCACCCGAAGCGAAGATGAGTGCTAAAGACATAGGAATGCGTAGTGTGCTCCCTATGTTGAACGAGGCGGTTCGCTGCCTTGATGAAGGTATTATTCGCAGTCCACGTGATGGCGACATTGGTGCTATTTTCGGTATTGGTTTCCCTCCTTTCCTTGGTGGACCTTTCCGTTACATGGACAGCATCGGCATTAAAGAACTGGTTGAAATTATGAATCAACACGCCGAAAAGTACGGCGACCGTTTTGCACCTTGTGATGGTTTATTAACCCGAGCGGGCTTAGATGAAACATTCTATAGCTGATAACCAATAACTAATAGCGCATAGCGTGGTTTAAATTATGTTAATCAAAGGCGAACAGGTTGTTCGCCTTTTTGTTTTTTAGAGTTATTATCATCACTATAAGTACATAATAAAGGACATGCTATGGAAGCCTTGGATCTTCTGCTCAACCGTCGTTCTATTGCTAAATTATCCGCACCGGCGCCTGAAGGGGCGGCCTTGGAAAATATTATTCGTGCAGGTCTTCGTGCGCCTGATCATGCAGGGTTAACCCCTTGGCGTTTTGTCATTGCGCAAGGTGAAGGCTTGCAAAAGTTGGCGAACATTCTTGTTTCTGCTGCAAAATCCGAGCAGGCCGAAGACGCAGTAATCGATAAGTTATCTAACGCTCCATTTCGTGCGCCAATGGTGATTACTGTAATCGCTAAGGTGACGGAACATGAGAAAGTACCAGCAATTGAGCAACATTTGTCTGCGGGATGCGCAGTGCAGGCAATGCAAATGGCCGCTGTGGCGCAAGGCTTTCAAGGGTTTTGGCGCTCGGGTAAATGGATGTTCCACCCAGAAGTGAAACAAGCCTTTGGCTTAACGGGTGAAGATGAAATTGTTGGTTTTCTTTACTTAGGCACACCGGGTTGTACTCCGATGAAAGTGCCGGAGCGCGACCTGAGCAAATTTGTTGAGTTCTTGTAGAGCTTTTAGATAACCCCCTAGATAGTGAAAGCCCGCTCAAATGAGCGGGCTTTTTTAGTGTTGGTTGTATTCAATGATGAAATCGATAAACAGCCGGACTTTCTCTGGGAGATGGTCCTTATGATTATATAGCATGTAGAGATCTCTCGGGTTCGCACTCCAGTCTGAAAGTACTTGAACTAGATTCCCACTTTCAATGTACTCTTTGATCATTACATCTGGCATTAAAGTGATACCTAGCCCTTCAGAACAAGCACTTCTCACCACATTCAAGGCATTTGCTTCAAAGCGTCCTTTGTCGTTATTAACGACGTGCTCGCCATTGCTGTTTGTCAATTGCCACTTTAATAGAGGGTGGCCTTTTAACAGCTGGTGGTTGACCAAATCTTCTGCATGCAGCGGCGCAGGGTGCTGCTTCAAATACAAAGGACTTGCCACCAAGATATCTTTAACTTCGCTGATCTTGCGGGCAATTAAGCTTGAATCACGCTGTGGGCCGACTCGGAAGATGACATCCCACTCAGTTGGGTCTAACTCGTCAGGGCTGTTACTTGTGGTGAGCTCTAAGCTGATTTGCGGATACTTTGCCATGAATGCGTTGAACATCGGCATCATGGTTCGTTTAGTGATATTGGTCGGAGAAGAGATACGAATCTTACCCGCCGCCCCTCGACAGTCGTCGCTAATCTCAACAGCGCGCATGGAAAGCTGTTTTAACAATGGGGCACATTCTCTAAAGAAACGTTCACCTGCTTCTGTCAGCGTCAATTTACGCGCATGGCGGTTGAGTAAACGTATGTTAAGAGACTCTTCGAGCGCTTGAATACGTCGAGTAATCGTGGCCACTGGAATGGAAGTTTTTTTCGAAGTTGCGGTATAGCTTCCATTTTCTACTACCAGTCTGAATAGATTTAAATCGTCTAATTTCATTGTGCTCGACATGATTTTTTACACTTACTCCCAATTTATCGCTTATCTAATTGTAAATTTTTGAGGCATATCAACAAGAGTAACAATATATGAGCTTTCATACATATAGTGCAAAACTTGGCTCAACATCACTATATTTGTATAAACGTAATTTCAGGGCTACTTTTTAGAGAGTGTCTAGAGTTGACTAAAATAACAATAAAAAGATATTAATGAATTTACGAGTGAGGCGTAAGTTATGTACAAATCACACACTGTGGCTAGCGTACCATCGACACCAACGGCTGTGACTGAAAAACTTATCTTAGTTGTCGACGATGATCCGATTTTTCGTCGTATAACTCGAAGTTGTCTTGAGGCGAAGGGATACAGTGTCATCGAAGCAGAAGACGGGTTGGATGGATTAAGACAACTGCGTACCGCTGAGCCTGATATGATTCTTTGCGATCTTAACATGCCAATCTTAGGTGGGTTGGAGTTCGTTGAAGAGATCAGTTTGGAATATCCTTCATTACCTCTCATCGTTGTGTCTGCAACGGATGAAATGTCTGATGTGGCGCAAGCACTTCGATTTGGTATTAAGGACTTTTTGCCTAAACCGATATCCAACCCAAAGCATTTGTTGGAAGCGGTCGAGAATACACTTGACGATTCCTCCGATCATCTCTGTGACCAACGCGATTTTGCTAGCCAATGGTTCCGGGTAGACGGCGGAGATGTGCCTGAAGAACAAGAGCTTCATTGGCACTTAGAGTATTTGCAAGAAAACCCAAATGCCGCTCGTGACCTATTACATGCACTATTGCCAGATAAGGACACATCACAAGGCGCGTGGAAGTGCAGTTATAGGCTTTTACAATCTGCCGACACCATGCCATTGGTTTTTGACTACGCGTGGCTAATGAATGGGCAGTTTGCGTTTTATCTTGTGGATTCTGCTTCGGAAGAGACTGGTGTCGCGACAACATTGCTGGTTCGTGCGCTATTCCACGACTATTTACGGAACCTCAAGAGCTTCAATGCCGACCTTAAAGACATCGCGTATGTGTTAGAGAAAGGCATTGCTTGTTCGAGCAGCGCCGGGCCGATTCGCGCTTTGTTCGGCGTTGTGGATATGACCCAAGGAACGATTTCTTTGTTGCCTGCGGGCCTTGATGCACGGTGGAGTAATTCCCAAACCACTCAACATATCGAAGCGGAAAATATGTTAGGTGAACAGATAGGAAAGAACTTTATTATGAAAGATTTGCCTATCGACTCGTCTTGTCAATTGATGCTGAACCGTATCGGGTCGAGTAGCTTTAGTTTAGAAATCTACCAGAGTCAGCATATGTAGATATTTCAGCATTTAACGATATGGGAAGGTTATTGTTTCGACAATAACCCTTTTTTTAATCGGTATTTGTTGTCTCATTATTGAGCTATAGTCACGAACCAAAATAAATTTATGACTCTCTTAACAGTCAGAACTGGCTGCGAAAAGGGAGCGAAGCTCAGCAAAAAAACTGGAAGTTCATCATGGCAGACAAAGATTTTAAAGAACCTTATAATGTACTCTACTTTCTCGGATTTATCGCAGCGCTACTGATCCCTACATTACCGGCCACTCTAACGTGGATTAAGGTATTTAACGGTTACGTTGGTGGCTAACTGAACTTGGTTGATTCAACCCACTGGAGCCCATCATCAATATTCGCCGTCTCTTTCTCAATGTCGTTGGTGGGCTCAGTTTAATTCTCGGTGTTATCGGCATCGTCCTTCCTCTTCTTCCTACTACTCCATTTGTTCTCTTGGCCAGCGCTTGTTTTATGCGCAGTAGCCCTCGATTCCATCAGTGGATGCACAGTCACAAAACTTTCGGCCCAATTATTTCCAATTGGGAGCAGCATCGTGCCGTAAGTCGCAAAGTCAAACGTCGTGGAGCAGTACTTATTGTACTGAGCTTTACCTTTTCAATTATCGTCGTGCCGCATTTTTGGTTGAAAGTTGGGCTGTTGATTGGCCTTGTGGTCTTGATCACCTGGTTTGTGCGTTTACCGATACATGAGTCAGTTGATCACGGCCAAGAAAATCACTAGCATTACACACAAGTGTGCCCACTTACTGTGGGGATGATTGTTTACTCTGCTGCGCAGAACAACCAGTTGAGTAGAAGCCTGTATTAATGCCTCTCGGTTTTGACGACAAAGCCAAAATTGAAGCCAATCTAAGAAACCAAATTATGACAACTGAAACCCTTTCACTGATCAAATCAAGCATCAAGAGCATTCCTGATTACCCTAAGAAGGGCATCCTGTTTCGTGATGTCACCAGCCTGATGGAAGACGCGAAAGCTTATCAAGCGACGATTCAACTGTTGGTCGAGAAGTACAAAGACATGGGCTTTACCAAGATTGTTGGTACGGAAGCTCGTGGTTTCTTGTTTGGCGCGCCACTTGCGCTAGAAATGGGCGTGGGCTTTGTTCCTGTTCGTAAGCCGGGTAAATTACCTCGTGAAACCGTCGCGCAGTCTTACGAGCTAGAGTACGGCACAGACACACTTGAGATTCACGTTGATGCAATCAACGAAAATGACAAAGTACTGATGGTGGATGACCTTCTTGCAACAGGCGGTACGATTGAAGCGACGACCAAACTGATTCGCCAACTTGGTGGTACCGTTGAGCACGCTGCTTTTGTCATTAATCTACCTGAAATTGGTGGCGATGTTCGTCTGAAAAACCTTGGCTTAGAGGTTTACAGTATTTGCGAATTTGAAGGCCACTAAGGTCAATTGTCCCTAAATAAATAACTGGACATCTTAATGAGTTATCTTGCTCTCGCCCGTAAGTGGCGACCGACCCAGTTCAATGAAGTTGTTGGACAGGCTCATGTACTAACGGCACTAGAGAACGCGCTGGCGCAAAATCGTTTGCACCATGCTTATTTATTTAGTGGGACGCGTGGCGTGGGTAAAACCACGATCGGACGCCTGTTTGCTAAAGGTTTGAACTGTGAAACGGGTATTACCGCGACACCTTGTGGTGAGTGTTCAACCTGTAAAGAGATCGACGAAGGTCGTTTTGTCGATCTATTAGAGATCGATGCGGCTTCTCGCACCAAAGTTGAAGACACACGTGAGCTACTGGATAACGTTCAATACAAACCGGCCCGTGGGCGCTTCAAGGTCTATCTGATTGATGAAGTGCACATGCTGTCGCGTCACAGCTTCAATGCGCTTTTAAAGACCTTGGAAGAGCCGCCAGAGTATGTGAAGTTCTTGCTTGCTACGACCGATCCTCAGAAACTGCCAGTGACAATTCTGTCGCGTTGTTTGCAGTTCCACCTTAAGCCAATCAGCGTCGATACTATCCATCAGCAGCTCGACAAGGTTCTGGCGGCTGAAAGTGTAGAAGCCGAGGCTCGAGCTTTAGGGATGATTTCACACGCAGCTGACGGCAGTATGCGTGATGCCTTGAGCTTAACGGACCAAGCTATTGCTTTGGGTAATGGCAAGGTGCTGACTGACTCTGTCGCGCACATGCTAGGTACACTTGATACCGACCAAGCGATTCATGTTCTTGAAGCGATCAGTGCTAAGCAGGCACAAGTTGTAATGGGTTGTGTTGAGAAATTGGCCTCAAATGGTGTTGAGTGGGATGGGCTACTGCAGCAGTTGGCCTCACAACTTCATCGAATTGCTATGTATCAGGCATTACCATCAACGCTCGATCAAGGTCAGCCAGATTCTGAGAAAATTGAGCTACTAAGCCGTGCGCTCTCTCCTGAAGATGTTCAGCTTTATTATCAGATTGCGTTGAAAGGTCGCGCTGATTTGACGGCTTCGCCTTCTGAGCGAATGGGCATTGAAATGATCTTGCTGCGAATGCTTGCTTTTCGCCCTGTCAAGTCGATGGCAGTTAATGTCATCTCAACTGAGCCTAGCCAAGCAGTAGCAGCGCCAGTTTCGACGCCATCATCAGCAAATGTTGTTAATCAAGCGCAAGCTTCGGCTGTTGAGCGACCTAATCAACCGGCACCAGCGCCTTCTGCTGCATTAGATCGTGTAGATGAACCAAGCTACTCATCTGAGTCGCTAACACCTGAATCACCAGCGTATGAGCAACCATTATCAGCGCCACCAGCGTATGGTTACGAAGACTCAATGGGGTATTCAGAGCCGCCTCCAGGGTTTGACACGTCTAGCATTGAGCCACCAGCGAACTACGATGTACCTTCAGAACCGATGATGGGGCAAGCGCCGACACCTGCACCGGAGCAGGCGCAACCCCAATCTGAACCAGCACCGAAAGCGTCGTCGCCAGTGAGTGGTTTGCGACATCAGTTGCGCTCACAACGTAAAGGTCTTTCTGGATCATCAAACGCTGCGTCTGGTCAAAATAAGGGCAATAGCCCAAAAAAGGCTAGTGCGGCATCTGCAAAAAAAGAATCTGTCCTTGATCGTGTTGCTCAAAAGCACCAAGGCTCAGAGCGGGTGTCGCCTCTGTCTTCTCATTCACACACACAAGAAACCGCAGAAAAGGAGAATGAACCTTATCAGTGGAAGCCTTCTAAACCGATAGTGAAAGAGAAAAGTACGGAACTGACACCTACGCAGATTAAACGCGCTTTAGAGCACATAAAGACGCCTGAAATGGCGCAGAAGCTGGTGGAAGAGTCGAATGCTCAAGATGAGTGGGCAGCTCTGATTTCAAAACTCTCGACAGCGAAGCTTGTTGAACAGCTTGCACTTAATTCGGCCTATACTAAAGATGGCAGCACCATAGCACTGACGTTGAGAAACAGCCAAGCGCACCTCAATACAGATAAAGCTCAAAGCGAATTGCTTGCAGCCTTAAATTCAGAGCTTGGTGAAGAATGTCAGTTAACGGTAGAGATTGGTGAAAGTGGCACTACACCGCTTGAACTGCGAGATACTTTGTATCAAGGTAAACTTCAGCAAGCTTATGATAGTTTGGAAGAAGATAGCCACGTTAAGTTCTTTGAGCAACGATTTGCGGCCGAACTAGACAGAGACAGCGTCCGACCAATTTAACGGTCAACAAGAATACGAAAGGGGTTGAATTTTATAACTTCAGCCCCATTAACTACGAAACACCCAATAAAACCAGAGAGATTAACATGTTTGGTAAAGGCGGTATGGGCAACCTAATGAAGCAAGCCCAGCAAATGCAAGATCGCATGCAAAAGCTTCAAGAAGAAATCGCAAATATGGAAGTGACCGGTGAATCTGGTGCTGGCCTTGTGAAAGTAACGATTACGGGTAGCCACAGCACTCGTCGCGTAGAAATCGACGAAAGCTTAATGGAAGACGACAAAGAGATGTTAGAGGATCTTATCGCTGCTGCGTTTAACGATGCGGCTCGTCGTGTTGAAGAGACTCAAAAAGAGAAAATGGCAGGTGTGACTGGGGGTATGCAACTACCACCAGGCATGAAGATGCCATTCTAAGTTCGATCTGAACCTTTATAAATAGGAACTCAGATGCGAACCAGCCATATGCTGGAACAATTGATGGAGCCTTACGTTGTCTACCTGGGGTTGGCCCCAAGTCGGCGCAACGTATGGCCTTTCATTTGTTACAGCGAGACAGAAAAGGTGGCCTTCAGCTTGCTGAAGCGTTGAGTAAAGCGATGACTGAAATCGGTCACTGCAACGAATGCCGCACTTTCACAGAGGAAGAAACCTGTCACATTTGTACCAATCCTAAGCGTCAGGAAAATGGTCAACTGTGTGTTGTAGAAAGCCCTGCAGATATTGCAGCGGTTGAAGCAACGGGACAGTTCTCTGGTCGATACTTTGTTTTGATGGGACATTTGTCGCCACTTGACGGCATTGGCCCAAGCGATATCGGCTTAGATGTGTTGGACTACCGTTTACGCCGTGGTGATGTTAGTGAAGTTATACTAGCCACCAATCCAACCGTAGAAGGTGAAGCGACCGCTCACTACATTGCTGAACTTTGTAGAGAGCATGGTGTCAGCGCCAGTCGAATCGCTCATGGTGTCCCAGTTGGTGGTGAACTTGAGTTGGTTGATGGGACAACGCTGTCGCATTCGCTGCTTGGTCGTCAAAAGCTGTCTTAGCGAAGATCAAAACGAAACTAAATTGCAAAAAGCCGCTTTGATAGCGGCTTTTTCTTTATTCGACTTAACTATGTCACTCTTTCAAGCTCGGTGATGTTGTCAAAGGCGGCTTGATTGGTGTTGCCGCAAACAATCGGACAGGGCTTGAAGTCATGACAAACTTTCGGCCTTTCAGTTTTGCCAAACAGCTTACACAGATTGTCTTCATTAAGTTGAATGCAGCGCTCACCCGCTTTTTTGCCATTGGGCATACCGGGAATAGCGGATGAAATACTCGGTGCAATACAGCAGGCACCACAGCCAAGACGACAATCCATAACAGAATCCAATCAAAAAAACGGCGCGATAGTAGCAAAAATTACTTTGTGATGCAGCTCAAAGTTTATACTGTTCCTAACAGCACTTGAAATTCATAGCCCTCAAAGGTATAAAACGCATCCTGCTCCTAATATGAAGACTGAATCAATGACGACTCCATTCTGGCAACACAAAAGCCTTGAACAGATGACCGAGCAAGAGTGGGAATCTCTTTGCGATGGTTGCGGTAAGTGCTGCTTACACAAACTCATGGATGAAGACACGGATGAAGTCTATTACACCAATGTCGCGTGCAGCTGGTTAAACAGTAAAACCTGTTCATGCAAAGATTACCCAAATCGATTTAGCTCGGGGGAAGAGTGTCTAAAACTCACTCGCGATAAAATTGATGAGTTCCACTGGTTGCCAGATACGTGTGCGTATCGAGTATTGGCTGAGGGTAACCCGCTTCCAGAATGGCACCCGCTGATCACAGGTTCTAAATCTGCTATGCATGCGGCCGGCGAAAGTGTGCGAAACAAAGTGGTTTACGAAATTGACGTGGTGAACTGGGAAGATCACATCCTAAACTTGCCCGACCGAGTGAACCCCAAGGTTAGGTTTATAAGAGATGCGCGAACTGATTAAGTTCGTGCTTGTTTCATTCTTAATGTTTGTTTCTTGATAGAAGCCTTAATTGATATCTATCTAATTGATAAAGACTTTCCTATTCGGTCTAAATTCAGCTAGAGTAATTGTTCAAATAACTGCTTGCAAATTGACCAGTAACTGACTAAATTACGCGCTCTTTATCACGGGTTGGCGGGAAAATAGCAGTATGGGCTTGATTATATCTTCACTAATTTTAGCGACAGTGATGACGCAAGTTCCAAACTTAATGGGTATGAGTAACGCTAGTGAACTTACCTTGGCATCCGTGCTGAAGATTGCGCTCGTTACACTGCCTGTCACCTATGCGGGCACTGTTGGCTTTACTATGTTCTACGGTAAAGGCAGCGAAGTCTTCTCTTATCCTTCACTAAATATCATTGCTAAAGTAGCGGCATTTGCGATAGCAATTTTGGTTCAGTGGGCGTTTTTCAAAAAAACGGTAAACGTCGTGGAGATTGTGGGTATCGTCATCTGTGTTGTCGGCACCACCTTGATCGTTTTCAATCAGGAAATACACCAAGCAATTCAGTCAATGATGAGTGCAAAAGGCTCAGTGTGAGATGTCTTTTTTCCTATGCTGTAGGATCAAAGAGTAGGCTCTTAATCAGGTTCAAAGAAACCACCTTCAAGTCGGCCGCCATTTTCAAGTAACCAGTGCTCAAGTAAGCCTCTCACAAGTAAACATATCTCAGTTGACAAGAGTGGCTACGGCTGCCATCGATAGAGCCTGAGTTTTATCTTCCCCGCTTCGCTGACTTCAATGCCATCTTGAATCAACGCGGCCTTTTGCCTTTCAAATGAATCGCCTTTTAGCGAGATAGCACCTTGACTGTTTATCACTCTAAACCAAGGCAGTTTTGAACCCTCAGGCAAGTTTCCCAATGCACGTCCTACATGGCGAGCGTAACCAGGAAAACCTGCAAAACGTGCGATGTCTCCATAAGTTGCCACTTTTCCCTGCGGAATTTGGTGAATTACAGCAAAGATTTGCGCTAAGAATTGATCCATACTGAATTTGTCCTTGTTCAATAGTTACCACGGAAAGGTATAGGGAGTTGGCATGGTATTCTCGATGTTTCAGTTTATTATCACAACACTATTAGCGGTAGTTTGTGCACGAGCAATGAGTTTGAGTGAAGGAGACATTCCAGTACTCGCGCTTGTGATCCCCGCGTTATGGATTTTCCCCCAAGCACGTTACGCAGGTCTCGCTCTACTTGCGGCAATGATAACCTATGGGCTGACGCTTCCACATCAACCAATCGCGCTGTCGATCAGCGTGTGGATTTTGTTTCCACTTCTCATGGTTATATTCTCTCGACGCAGCAGTCTTATGGTTGTGGGAGTCATTGCCTTTATCGTTCTGACTCTACAAGTCGGTATCATGGTGACACAGATGGGCGGTAAGCTGGACGGAAGCGCAACTGTCACGGGTATCCAAACACTTTCGGTGATTGTGATTTGGTGGGCTGCGAGTCATTGGAAGCCAAATAATAAACACAGCTGGTGGACGTTAGGATTGATTCTACCACTATGGATCGCCGACTTATCTTATGCTGCTCTATTGGCGCTGAGCGTGACGGGTATTATGGCGTCTATGGAAAGCTTAACCCAGCTCAAGACGTTCAAGTGGAACAAGTTGTTGTGCTGGACGCTACCAACGGTGGGCTTCGCCGCACTGGTCGTGTCGCCAAGTATTGAAGTGCCACAACCAGTGTTTGTCGTTTGGCTATGTTTACTCGCAACGGCTTGGATGACAGATTATATTCTGCGTAGCAGCGAGAATCAGGAAGAGTTCTGATACATCTTCTGGGCTTATAAATGTTTTAGTATTTATCATTCAAAATATGACATCGCGCTTAGTGTATTTGTGTGCATAGTGTTTGGTTTAAGTTAGTATTGTGTAACTTGTTAGCCTGAACTCGGAGAAGTGTTCACTCACTCATTATGCACAAGCGTATTTTGGTCCTGCTGTTATGGATGTCAGCGTCCTTGCTTTATTCGATGGTGTCATATGCCTCTAGCCCTGCGCCTTTTAAGGTTGCGATAGAAGCGGATGATGTGGTGAGTAGAGTGTTGTTTGATGCAATATCTGACGACTTAAATGTTTCCATTGAGTATGTGACTTACCCTAGTTTTGATGAAATCTTGTCAGCAGTTGCGTCGAAGCAAGCAGATTTTGCTGCGAATGTGACTTACACAGACAGCCGTGCGCTGTTGTTCGACTTCTCTTCGCCAACTAATATTGAATACACTTATCTATACAGCTTAAACAACGCCACATTAAGGGACGTTAATGTGGTTGGCGTGCCTAAAGACACCATCTATGGCAGTTTAATCAGACAGCATTATCCTACATCAAGCAAGTTGAGTATTCGGGATACGATCATGGCAAGTGGTTACTAGATTCGGGAGAGGTTGAAGGAGTCGTTGATGCCATCAATCAGCTAAAGCCAATGCTGATGTCAGGTATGGATGCTCAGCTTTTAAACCACCAACTCACCATTAAACCTGTCTCTATCGTCACGGCTAAAGGTAATCACAGTGATTGGCTTGGCCAGTTTGAGCGAGTCGTGCATTCTGCATACGTGCAGCAGCATTTACGAGAGTCTATTGAGAACTATCAGTTTACGATTCGTCAACAAGCTTTACGCAGTGCGGTGTACAACAGTGGTTTGAACATAAAAGAGCCATTGAAGGTCAAGCTGGAGAACGTCGGTAACTTTGCAGTGTTTAATGGTGATGGCTCGGTCACTGGTATCAGCGCTGAAGTGTTATTCGAAGCTTGCCAAGTGCTGATGTTAGATTGCCAACTCGTTAACCCTGCCACTGAAACGTGGGAAACCATGTATACGAGTTTAATTGATAAGCAAATTGACATTCTGACCCCCATTACAGTGACGGAAAGCCGCAAAGAATTCGTGAATTTTAGTGAGCCTTATTATGAGGCGAATGCCATTTTGGTGACGAGAGAGGGATATAAGACTGGCGTTTATCGCAATGTATCTGAGTTGGTGACGGAGCAAATCGGTGTGGTATCGGGTGATATTTATGATGAGCTGCTAACGTCGCTGCTGCCGAAAAAGACATTGCTTCGTTATTCTAATGTAGACGCTCAGATTGCTGCTTTACTTCAAGGTGAGGTTAGTTATATCTCCCTAAGTGAGGCGACCTTTAACCGAATTTTACGTAATGCCTCTGGTGACTTGCCTATCACCAAAGCAAGTAGCATCGCCCCTTTTTATAGCGCGAATATAGCGTTGGGTTTTGCCAAAACGGTGAAAGGCGAAATCCTCAGTGGGCTGTTCTCTCGTGCTATCAAGATGATAGACGTGACGAAAATAATCGAACAATATGATCTTGCCCCCAATTGGCAAGCCGCGCTGCAAGCAGAAAAACGCTATTCAAGAAATAATCAAATGATACTACTGTTAGTTCTTGGCATTGTAGGTGTGTTTGCCTTTTACCTACATATACAATCTAATACTGATAATCTGACATCACTCAAGAATCGCCGTTCACTTCACCGAAAGTATAGGGGAGGGGTACGGCCTGAACTTGCACTTGTTTACATTGATGTGAATCATTTCAAATCGATCAACGATAGCTATGGCCATGAAGTCGGGGACGATGTACTCAGGTTGATCGCGGAAAGGATTAAATCCGTTTGGCAGGGAGACTGTTATCGAATTGGCGGTGATGAGTTTATATTAGTCGGAAAGGCCAAAGATAAAGATATCGACAAAGTGAAACAGTCATTAGGAATTTGTCGCTATTATAGTGGCTCTAAAGACTTAACATTTCCGGTCACCTCCTCAATTGGACTTTCAGTTAAGCGGCACGAACCCATGAGCCTACAAGCGGTTCTTAATTGTGCAGATCAAGCCATGTATAAAGAAAAACGCGCTAGCAAAATGGCTGTAAAAACAGTCGAACAAGAGCCATTAGTGGGAATTCACAGTTAGTCCGGTTATTTGCTCGCCACTTAAAGAGTAAAACAAGCAAATTTATCGATATCCTCTTGCAAAGGGGCAAGGGATACTTGATAATCCAAACACTCTTTGAGGCGACTCAAAGAAACAGAATCTATGGAGGCCCTGGTCCTCCCGCAACAATAGCTCGTGAACTCGGTCAGGTCCGGAAGGAAGCAGCCGCAGCGTGTGACTTGTGTGCCGGGATGTGGCTGGGGCTTCCACCCCTTTGAAGCCTGCAATATATGTTCGCATAAATTGCAGGCTTCTTCGCATATTTGCACTATAAGTCTGCATAGACTACTTTTTGTTGTAGGTTTACTACAAATAAGTAGATTCTGACTATGTACGACCAAACTAAAAAATCCTCTGCAGTTCACAATATTTGCAAGTTCATGAGTCTCAAGAATGACTCGGTTATCCGTACAATGTCGATACTTGAGTTTGATTTCTGTTTTCACGCAGAGTACAACCCTAAAGTAGCTCGATATGAGTCTCAACCGTTTGGTTTTGAATACTTATTTAACGGGAGAACGTGCAGATATACACCAGATTTTCAACTGTTTAATGATTCAGATAATGGAACTCTTGTTGAAGTTAAACACTCCAGTCAAACCACCAAAGAAGACTTTCGGGTGAGATTTGCTGAAAAGCAAAGAGTAGCTAAGAAAGACCATCAAAAGAAACTGATTCTTGTCACAGAAAAGCAAATAAGAGCAGGCTTTTTCCTATCCAATTTAAAGCTCTTACATGGTTATTCTGGTTTGAGAAC
>NZ_JYJP01000105.1 GCF_001012815.1 Vibrio mexicanus | reverse complement strand
CCCAACGCCCGACTTACCCGATGAAAACGAAACCCCAGACGGTGAACCCAACTTTTTGCGACTTACATCCTCAGCTTTTGTAACCCTGCTGAACCGACACAGCCGCCAACCCCTGAGCCAAACCCAAATCCAGATGCGTCCACCAAACCGGATAACCCAGATCTAACGCCAGGTGAAAACGAAAACAGTAAACAACTTCAAGAAGCCAACGAACACTTACAGAATATCAACCACAACGTCAAAGAACTCGACAACAATCTTGTGGCTCAATTGCAGCTGGCTAACGAACTCGCCAAACATCAGTTGGGTGAACTTAAAGATCTAAAGAAGAAATCAACGGGTAGCGGCGGCAGTTCTGGAACCACACAAGCGGTCAATGAAGGTAATGACAAACTCGATGACATTGCGTGTTTACTCGATGAAGAGTGCGAATCCGAAGGTAAAGAAAAGCCCACCGCTAACGTGGATTGTTCAAAGTCCATCTTCGAGTGCAAAGGCGATGTGATCCAATGCGCCCTACTTAAAGTCACTTACGAAAACTCCTGTACCACCGACGAACTCAAGCAGCTTGAAGCCGCCTTTGATGGAATCGCGAACGTCGACAATGAAGGCATGTTAGTCGATGAAGAAACGGAAATGGACTTTTCCAAAATCGATACCAAGTACCTAGACAACGGCGTTTCTTTCGGTGGTGGTGCCAGTTGCCCCGCCCCTGCTCATATCCCCTTAGACCTTGATTGGGCAGGTTCTTACACCATCGACTTTAGTTACGAGCCTGCCTGTCAATGGGCAGAAATTTTCAATCCATTGGTACACATAGCAGGTTGGATATTTGGCTTATTCATCATCTTTAGAGCAAATGGAAGCGTGTAAACATGAGTTACTTTATTACTTTTTTATCCACCGTGGTGCTGCCACTAATACCCTCAATCGTAAGAGGCATCGTCACCTATGCAGCGGTGTCATTGGGTTTCAGCCTTGTCGTTTATAAAGGTGCTGAGTCAGCCATTGAAACCTTGGTCGATTACATCCAAGCCAATATGGACGGTGTTGGGGCTGATATCGCCATGCTGTTATCACTGGCAGGAGCAGACAAGTTCATCAACATAGTCCTGACGTGTGGGGTCTTTGCCTTAACACTTCGCGGCCTAATGGTGGCGACGGGCTATCGTCCAAGTTGGCGAAAACCTCAAGCCATTTCATAGGAGCATCATTATGTTATTTGGATTCTCAGGTGTGATGGGAACAGGTAAAACCCTTAACGCGATCAAGTTCATCATAGAGAACGACGACTTTGCAGGGCGCCCCGTCTATTACCAAGGCATTAGGGTGCTACTGCTCGATTACGAAGTCTGTGACAGTTTTCAAGGCTTTCTCTACGGGGTCTATTGGCAGAAAAACCAAGACAATACCGCCCTATCCTCCAAGCTTGAAAAGATAGACAAAGAAAGACGCTTAGCCACCATAGAAGACTTTCCATACCTTGCTTATGAGTACAAGCAACATGACCCAATGGCGCTTTGGCTTGCGTGGTTTAAAAAGCTCGCCTCCCCAACTCGCCTCACCATGTACCAAGAAGCGCTGGACGTCTTAGGTATTGATGAATCGCAACTGACTTACGACCATATCCAACAAATGAACCTGTCTTGGAAACAGTTTCATGATCCAACCATCATCCATGAACTTCCATCGGGTTGCGTGGCCTTGGTCGATGAAGTGCAGAACATTTGGGGAACACGCCAATCATCAAAAGAAGTGCCGCCCGATGTTGAACATGTCGCCACCCATAGACACAACGGCCAAGACCTCGTTTACATCAGCCAAGACTTCAAAGACGTTGACCAGTTCATCAGACGACGTTTACAAGAATACCGACACTACCATTTGATTGGTGGGGACAACCTACACGAATACTTTCACATTCGAGCGTTCGACCCAGACAAACCGTCTGACTTAGAGAAAACAGACAAACGAAGCATTACCCGTGACGCCAATTACTACGGGGTTTACTTAAGCTCGATTAAACACACTCAGAACGTCAAAACCGACCCGACCATTGCATTGGGTAGAAAGATGATCATTTCATCCATCAGTTGGATCGTTGCCTGTATTATTTTTCTCATCGGGGTTTCTACTATCTGTTTTTCTCAGGTGATGACGCCCAAGCCCAAGAACCGAGCGCCGAACAAACCACTCAGTCAACAGTCACACAGACCTCAACCCAGTCACCCGTATTTGCAAACAACGGCGACTACATCAGCAAGTTCAACAAGCGCATTGATTCACTGCCATTCAGCGCCCCACTTTATGACGACATCACAAGCAGCCCAAGCCAGTACCCAGAACTGATTTGCGTTATTGCGCGTAATGATTGCTCTTGCTTCACCCAACAAGGTACCGATTACGCCATAGACATGGACGCGTGTATCAACATTGCCAAGTTTGGCTACTTTGACCCATTCAAAAATGAATCCGGTAGAAACCAAAAACGAAGTAACAAAAAAGGCTCACTCAACCAAGGAGGCGTATCACAATGATAAGGACATTACTCATCCTGTTCGCGCTGTCATTTAATGCACAAGCATTTGAAGCAAACCTATCAGGCAAAACATTGAACGAGTTTTTCATCGTGGCCAGTAAGACCTTTGAAAAATCCATCGTGGTTGATCCAAAAATCGACGGAGACTTAAAGCTGTACCAATCCCATGGCGCGGCTAACTTTCGGGATGTTTGGTTTAGTGTTATGCGTGCGCACAACCTCACCTATGTAGAGTCATCAACAGTGATTCGAGTCCAGCTGCGTAACCAACTCAAAGCGGGAAACGATATTGTCACTCGAACTTATAAGCTCTCACACTTAACGGCCGACGAAATACTCAAACCCATCACCGACTCATTACGGGTACAGTCCTCGGTGCTCGATGTTCCCGAAGTGACCGCAGTATCAAGCATCATTGCTGGGTCTGCCCTTATGGTGACTGCGCCTAAATCTTTACATCAAAACGTTGCGAACTTCATCAACGCGGTCGATACGCCACTCAAGCAAATCAAAATACGCGCGGCCATTGTTGAAACCTTAGACGGTAGCCTTAGAGATTTGACCGTTGACATGAAAGCAGGAGCCGGAGCCATTCAAGCTGCCTTTACAGGTTCAATCGCAGGGTTCATGCGAACTGACCCAAACCTCAAAGTATCATCCGATGACTTCTCAGCCTTCATTCGATTCATAGAATCGAGCGACCAAACGCAACTACTTAGCCGCCCAGAGCTGACCATACTCCACGGCCACGAAGGATTGATATCAGTCGGCCAAGAACTGCCCTTTATAACAGGCAGCTACACAACCGAATCCGATACAAGCGACAAGCCCTTTCAAACCATCGAACGTAAGGACGTGGGACTTTCGTTATTCGTGAAACCCTACATTGGCTACAACGGAGACATAAAACTCAAGATACGCCAAGAACTGAGCCGAGTGGACAAGTCAGTTGAGGCAAGCGACATCGTAACGTCGAAAAGACAGATAGACACCACTCTTACAGTGAGACCCGGTGACACAGTTGCACTTGGAGGAATGACGTCGACCGACAGCCAGAAAGTGAATGTAAAGGTGCCGGTTCTCGGAGACATTCCGTTACTCGGCATCTTGTTTAGTTCGGAAAGTGAGAAAGCAGCAAAGCGCACATTGAGCGTCGTGCTCTACATAGAAGAAGTATAAAGCCCCGCAGGGATAAGCGAAGCGAAACCGCCAAACGCCCAACAAGTACCAAGCCGAACGCTACGGCACATCAATAGCAACTCAAAGCACGCACCGAAGGCCAGTACCAACTGCTAGCGCCTTCGGTGTCACTCACTGCGCCAAACTCCAACGCCCCCAAAAAAGCCGCTTCATTGCCAAGATAAAACCTTGCAGAGACTCACAGTAACAAAGGTGCTCCATGCAACTGCAACCCATAAGACTGAACAGGAAGACCAAAGACACAATAACGCGCATGGGATGCTATGAGGGACGAAGAGCGCCCAGCGCGACTTGGTCTTCGACCCCCGTTCTGTATTACGGGGGTAAATTCAACCTAACTTCTAGCAATGTTATGCAGTTGTCAGATTCTTAATATCTTGAGTCAGAGTATCAGGACTTTTTTCTTCTTTACTTTCCGCATACTTAATGTTCAACGTATGAATAATATGGTTATACCTCAACTTGTAGTCACCTATAACATCCGTCCATTCCTTTATCCAAACGCGGATATTACCATCGTCAATAAGCAGGCCTTTTTTACCCTTCTCTCGTTGGTTGTTTAGTTGCATGTCAATCATTGCTCGACGATGGCTAGACTCGGTAATTCTATTTCCGACGAGAACAAAATCCCACTGGTCGTTTTTAGTATTGAATTTTTCTTCCGACTTTATGACTTTCACATAGCCTGTAATCTGGTCGTATTCTTTGTCCGTTAACTTAACAGAAGGTCTTTTGAGTTCTAATACTAAATGTCTGTAATATTGTTCGCCTTGCTCATACATTGGTAGTTTTTGTGTAGCAAAAACGTCCATCTCTTTGTTCTTATTCTCGTGCTGTACTTTGTATTTATCGAAGTGTTTTGGTGGGAAAACTTCATTCTCAAAGTCGTCTAACGCATTCAAGTCCTCATTTTTAAATTTAAGTAATTTCCTCAATGCTTTATCGAACTTTTCTTCTTCAGTCGTTACTACATTGTATTCCTCACCAAAGATCCACAAATTAGACTCAATGACTCTTTGAATATGAGCGACTTCGTAACTGTCTTTCTTATTGGCTAGCAACTGCTCAAACAGGTCCAATGCATACAATCTGTTTTCTAACTTGTTTATTGTTCTTACCATATTGCCCATCGCTACTTTTTCTAGCGAGTTTGACAGCATTCTTAGTTCAGTTTCGTCAAGAGAAACAATACCATCAAGAGCATCAAAAAGTGCCTTAGGGTCTTCAGAGTTAACTATTTTGTCTATTAGTTTAACTAAAATTTTCTTTTGCTTATTAGTATTCAAGCTGTCAAAAACTGATGAATCAGCGTTATAAATCACTCGAATAGCGTCTTTCAATTGTTGAGTTTTGAAATTAGCTAAGGCATTGTTTTGTGACTTTGGAATGATCCCACATTTCGTATACTCATCAATCAACTCATCAATTGCACTTTTTCTCAAGTTATCGTAAACAGACTTAATCTTTTCGTTTGCTATTCGGGAAATAGATAGAAATTTTGATGCTGTCTTATCGAATTTTGTGGCAAGGCCATCGTTTTCAGTGCAGAACTGATTAAACCACGGTGATTTAACTATGCATGTATAGAAGTAAGAGTTTTTTGGTTTAGACTTTGTTTTATAAACGACATTATTCATCTCATCACAATAAAAGATCGTACACTCTTCTTCGTCTATCTTTTTATTCCATACATGTAAATCATACTGTACCGGGTCGTTATCTATTGTTTCTTCGTAACTTGTGCTCACTCTTGGAGGTTTAGTCGATAACCTTTTCCCGTTGAGATTAATCCTTAGATCAGCTTTAAAGAAGTTAATCCAAGTTACGTTTTCTTCTAAGTATTCAGTTACGTTGGATACAAAATTATCAGCTGACACACTGAAACTATTGAACGTAACTGTAGTTCCATTGCTTAAAGGTCTGTTATTGTTTTTTACTTCTAGAATATTGAATTTATCTAGTGACCCCTCTGTTATATTCAGCTCGATGGGCTTTTTATCTTTACTGACCGTTCTCCAAGACGCGCTATCACAAAATTTAAAAAAGCTTAGTCTTCCACGACCATGTCTCCCTCGCATTAAGTAGTCATTTGAACCTTTCTTTTTTGACTGTTCAAAATAGTCGAAAGGAGACTTGCCATCACTTAACTCGAACCCTGACCCGTTGTCTTCTATGATGATGCTGTTTATATGGTCGGCTTCTTTGTCAATGTCCGTTGTGATTTCTATAGTTGTAGAACCTGCGTCGATTGCGTTCCAAATGAACTCAGAAAATGCCTTGGGTTTTGACATTTGTTTGAACTTGGCTTTAACCGTAGCTTTAGAAGCTGTTAGTTTTCGTGATTGCATAAAATATCTCATCAGCTGATTGGCTAGATAACTTCTAGTATTCTCATTCACCCCTTTTGCCACGTCAAATTTTTGTTCAGTTAAATGAGACAAAAAGCCGTTCCCTTTCAAAGAGTTCGGCCTAATGTTTACAAGCTTGATGAACTATGAACTCAAGATCCTATCCATTTGCTTTGCTTTTAATATTGCAAATCGCCCTCGATAACCTTAGTAATCTTTTGCTAGTCTTAATTTCTAAGTCAGATTGAATATGCAACAAAGCGACACCAGTCAAAATTTGTTGGGGTGTAACTGTTTCCCCAGTAGGTAATTCAAGGTTTTTGCCGCTAACTCTAAACCCATTCCATTCTTCAAATCCACTCAACTCCAGTCGTTTATGCATTTTCATAAGCTTACGGCATTCATTTGGAATAGGCTTACCTTTGTCCCAACCTCTAACCGTTCCAAGGCTTTTACAACATATCTTTGCCACTTCTTCGATGGTTAGACCACAGTTAAACTCACGGAAAATTTGATTCTTAGTCATCTCGTGATACTTCATAACTTGTTCCCTTAGTGAAATAAGGGAATGTAAGAGTACCAATACGTGACGTTGTAATTTCAATTATTACATGCGACACGCTACAACTATGGCCCAGGTTCAATTTGAACCTCGTCACATTATTTAATCTAGGAACATTTAATTTTTCGACTTCCATAAGCTTAGTAACTCACGGAAAAGTAAGGTTTTTTGTTATTACGGGCTATTTGTGGATTGTATGATTCAAAACCGAGAAAATTACGCTTTGATGTGAAACTAGTTCCATTTAACGTAAGGTCACATAATGCGCACTGAAATTGTAGGTGCAATTTAGTAATGTCCGGTTTGAACAATTTTAAAATGTCCTCTTATGCTTGTAGTCCAATCTTGCCAGGCTTTAATTGTTTAAGTCTCTCAAGATCTTGTGGCGGCATTTGCACATGTGCAAACCAAAATGGCTTGTGCTTTTCTACAAACACATTGCTTCTGTCTAAACAATCAAATATCGAGTACGCTCTTGCTTGAGCCAATGCGACTCCATGTGGCGTTCTCTCTAATACCGGTTGTTTTTCGATGTCTTCAATTAATGCATTTTTTAAATGTAGATTTGTTCCTGACCACTCTATGTGCTCTACGAGCTTCTCCGTCAGTTTATGCTCAAGCTTAACAAGAACATTTGGCAGAACAGAAAACGTTGGCTGTACCTCTGCACATGCATAATATTCTTCTCTTCGATGCTCAGCTCTGTACTGCTGCATTTTTTCCACCAAAGCATCTTCAAACAGCTGGCTGAAATGATTCACAACACCAAATTGATACAACGTTCTTAGGATTCCAATGGCAATGCCTTCATCGGGTTCTTTGACCTTGGACTCTACAAGCCTCAGTCTTGTTACGTTTGCCGTGAGTATTGTGTGTTGCCATAACTTCGGCGCTATCGTTTTCGTCTGTTTGTCATCCCATTTCAATAAGGCCTTCGCCATAAGCACAGGAATCAGCAACCTTAAATTGTCTAACCCGACTTGACCAATGGCCACTTTACAATCCGTGACGTTTCTTGCCGTTTTACCAAGGCGGCTACAAAACTTGGGGTTATTGGCTAATTCAACAATGTTCGCCCTTAACTGTGTATCTAGCGTAATCAAGGTGTTGAGCTTTGAAAAGTTGAACGATGGCGAATAAGCGACAGACAAAAAATAAGAGAAATCTGGAAATCGACCAAAGAGCTTTGAAACTGGCATTTCACTTAGCTATTTACCATAACATTCTCAGTGTGCTTACTTACATCTAACACCACCTTTTGATGCAATGCTTGCCGATCTAGGAGTTGCTTCCGTTTCTCTTTGACACGTGCCGCCTCACATTCCAAAAGCAATCGCTGGTTATTCGTGATACGTTCTTCTTCTTTGGTAATGACAGTGTCACAAAATTCACTCTGACGGCTAAATACGCTGTCTACCTCTGACTGGTCTAATAAATATTTCAAGCTAACCAACCACTTAGCGTGTCGCTCTTCCGTCATTCGTGAAATTTTTTCTGCTAGCTGATTCGCTTGATCGGTATAAGTTTTGTTGGCTACAAGCAAGGTACGACACCTACATAACACATTACTCAATAAAGTAACTTTAGCTCAAAACTCACGGTTCTGGCTTTCAAAGATAAGCAATTATCAATGCGATATATGCAGTCTTATGTACTTTTCTGGCTCCTTGTAACGATACTTCTTCCCTACTTTCAAAGCCTTCTTACTCACCTTGCAGACGCGTTTGTCACCAGTGTAACTAGCACTTTTTATATAGGCATAATTGTCGTCATGGCGCATTTCAATCATTAAATCACAGTAGCCATACTCAGTATCTGGACTGCGCTTAACCGCTTTCATTACCTCTTTCTTGATCTTACTTGCGACATTGTTTCGCTCAGAATCGTCCCTAGAGTACGCATCTTTAACAAAGATACAGAGTGATAGAACAATGAGTAGTCTTGTCATGTAACCTCCTATTAAGGAGGTTATCTTGTCGAGATTGGAAGTTGGTGACAAACTGTGAGGAGAATTATCGGGCTCAAAGCCAACGATGCCGTAATTGACAAGTTAGAATCTAAGCGCGCTTCTTGTCACCAGAAGACTTAAAACCTTGATGAGGAAATACATTTCGTATGCGTTGCTGTACTTTTTTAGGAACTTGCTTGGAGAAGGTTAGCTTTGCGCCTGTTCGTTGTTTATACACCTTCATCGTTCCATCAAATGGAACAATTTCGCCAATTTCTATTACATTATGACGAAACTTAGGCGGGAAATGCCCTTTGACATTCGTGATTACCCCACCCTCAAACGTCACTTTAAGAGCAGGACGATCCACAGCAACTAGCCAAAATATGATCACTGCAGCAATGAGCATGACGTACAACATACAACAACTCCTTGTTTAATCAGACAGCAGTTTACTTAAATCCTGTTTCAAGTTACTTACCGCTTTACTGGCTTTCTCACTTCGAGAAGCTTCAGATAAAAGGTATTCAATTGCATCTGAGAGCGTGCAACCCAGTTCGTTAGCTCGGTATGAAAGCTTCTCCCATACACGATAGTCTAAATCGATGGATTTTTTCTTTGTATGAATCTGCTCAGCGTTGAAATGGCGCTTTCGCTTCGCTCTGATCGCTTGCTTGAGCTTATTATCAAGCTCCAAGGACATGTGATTCTCAATCCACTCAAGAACTTTTGTCGGCTCGTGTTCTAGCCCTCTCAGGCTTTCCACCGCGGTAGCATCCTCACTACTGTCGATATGACGCGTTATTTTCTCACCGTCTTTCCATTTCTTTATGAGGTATTGCCATTTCCAACCGCATTCCAAGTTTTCAAGTTGTTGATATTTCATGATTGAGCAGGATCCTTAACGTTTAGGGTGACAGCGTAACCCAAAATCAGTCAACCTAACAATAGCGATAGATAAAAAACTAGAGCGAGATCATTTGTCTGTCCCCTACTACCGTTTTTCTATATAATCGTGCAAAATTTTTAGGAAACAACAGACTACATGAAACAAGAAAGTTGGCAGGCCGTCACACCACAGTTCGATAAGTTTAGTACCTCAATAGACAATTATTCGAACCAAAATCCTATCGAACTATTAGATATCCAACCAAGACTCAAGGCCGCCATCTCCCAGTTTAGTCTCTCCAACGGTGTCACCCGTGTTCTACTGGTGAATGGTCAAGATAATCCATTTCATAACGCTCTACTAACTGAAGCCTTTAGTGAGTTTACCGACAAGCCTTTCAAACTATGTGAAAGCCTAACTATGGCTGACGTGCTTGGAAGCTACAAAGCCGATGAACACGGCACCGTTGTCACGCAAACTGAAGGGCTACTGAGCCAAGTTCAGAATGGGTTTCTCTGTGTTTCTGCCAATCTTCTCCTTACCAATCCCGTCACGTGGCTCACGTTAAAGTCTGCGTTGTTTGGTCATGCGGTAGAGCCTATTAACGTAAACCCTAAACTACCGGCGAAAGAGTCCTGCCTACAACCCTACAACTTTAAGCTCATCGTACTTGGTAATCGGGAGCAACTAGCAGACTTAGACTTCCAAGATCAAGATATACACAGTGGCTTATGTATGTTCAGCGAGTATGAGCCAGAACTCGCACTGAATGATGAAAGTATTGGTCTGTATTTGGGTTACATTCAATGGCTCACTGCTAAATATCAATTACCAAATCTAACCCCTTCTGCCATTAAACGACTCATGGTTGCGGGTGCACGTTTAACCGAGGATCAAGCTATATGCCATTGGATACTCTTTGGTACCTCGCTCTCATTCAAGAAGCTGCATTAAATAATTCGTCCAAAAACGGCTCTTCCAATTCAATCGATGGCCCTGATATCGATAAAGCACTCGATGAACGTTACTACCGTTCTAGCTATTTGCCAGAGCGTGCATTGTCGGACATTTTCGATGGTCAAGTGATCATTGAAACTCAAGGTGAGCAAATTGGACAAGTCAATGGACTTACAGTCATTGATGTACCGGGCCACCCACTTGCTTACGGTGAGCCTGCTCGAATTTCTTGCGTTATCCATTTCGGCGATGGCGATATTTCAGATGTTGAACGAAAGGCAGAACTTGGTGGCAATTTGCATGCTAAAGGCATGATGATCATGCAAGCGTTTGTAAGCTCTGCTCTGAATCTAGATGAGCCTTTGCCTTACTCAGCTTCTGTTGTGTTTGAGCAGTCTTACTCAGAAGTCGATGGCGACAGCGCATCATTAGCTGAGCTATGTTCGTTCGTAAGTGCCCTATCTGAATACCCTATCAATCAACAAATCGCAGTAACCGGCGCTGTTGATCAGTTTGGACGCGTACAAGCTGTCGGCGGTTTGAATGAAAAAATCGAAGGCTTTTACCATGTCTGTAAACATCAAGGACTGACGGGCCATCAAGGCGTCATACTTCCTACTTCAAACTTAAAGCATCTCGCGCTAAGTAAAGATGTTGTTGAAAGCATCAAGAACAATGAGTTTCACATCTGGTCGGTTTCACATGTCGATGAGGCCATTCCAATCCTTATGGGACAAGAGTTCCGCAGTGAGGATGAAAACAGCGTGATCAGTAAAATTGCGGCTCGAATTGAAAACTATGAGAGGCATGAGCATCCACCAAGTTTATTCCAACGTATTCGCGAATGGATTTCCTGAATAGAAACAAATTAATACACTGATCGGAGTTGTCTAGCTTACACGTGTTCACTAACATGCACCTATCAAAAATCGGAGTTTATTGATAATGCAAAATAAAAAAGATTCTTATAACCGCGACGACCTACTAGCATCTAGCCAAGGCGAACTATTCGGCCCGGGTTACCCACAACTGCCTGCGCCAAACATGCTTATGATGGACCGCGTTACTAAGATGTCTGAAACAGAAGGCGATTTTGGTAAAGGCCTTATTCTAGCAGAGCTGGATATTAACCCAGACCTATGGTTCTTCGATTGCCACTTCCCTGGCGACCCAGTAATGCCAGGCTGCCTAGGTTTAGACGCGATGTGGCAACTGGTTGGTTTCTTCCTTGGCTGGGTTGGCGGCAAAGGTAAAGGCCGTGCTTTAGGTGTTGGTGAAGTTAAATTCACAGGCCAGATCCTTCCAACTGCGAAGAAAGTGACCTACGAAATCCACATGAAACGCGTAGTTAATCGTAAGCTTGTTATGGGCCTAGCTGACGGCCGTGTTCTAGTAGACGGCAAAGAGATCTACGTAGCGAAAGATCTTAAAGTTGGCCTCTTCCAAGATACGTCTGCTTTCTAAGCTTACTTTTTCTTTATTAGATAGTTTCCCAAAACGGCGATATTCGCCGTTTTATTTTAAAACAATACGTTTAGTTATAGTGCGTTAGTTAATGCAATAAAAGCCCCAAATGGGGCTTTTATTAAAATTCCTATTTTACTGCATGTGGATGCATTCGTTATTTATAGAGTCCCGCAGTTTTATCGTCGCGGGCATCACGCCAACCTCCTAACCAATAGGAACGAGCGTCCATCTGTTGGTATGGACAAGCTTCTTGCGAGCGTCCATTTAGTCCTGCTTTATAACCTTGAGATTGAGCTCGCTCTAGGCGGTCACGCTTCTGTCTCTTCATAGTGTCGTCCTCATACATAAAAATGGTGTCTAACGTACTACTATTAAATCTATGTGGAGCTTTTATGACTCCAGTATTAAGAATCGATCAAAATACGGCCTTTCTCAAGCAATAAAAAAGGCACGGGATCATTTTTGTGACCCCGTGCCTCGATTTACAATTTAAGACTATTTTTTACGAAACCGAATCAGACCTAAGACAGCCAAACCAAGCCAACCTAAGCTACCACCTTTGCGTTCAACTGGCTCTTCATCAATCGACCTTGTGACAATGTCACCATTCGCGTAACTCGCTCCCGCTATAGGGATCAGTTTAACAGCCACTGTTTTCTCTTGCGTTGAACCGCCGCCACAGTATGAGTTATGCGCGACCGTATCATAACCGCCTTCACACTTAGTCGCTGTCGCCGAAATAACACCAGCATCATTTATATCCGACGCGGCGAAAATACGGAACTGGTTATTGTGACTTGATACGTTTTGACCGTTGGTGTCACCATTCGTCAATGTATCCAAGAACCAAGCTTGATTGTTAAAAATTGCGCTACGAGCTGCGTCAGTACCATTTGCACTGATTGGATTAATAAACGCGCGCTTGCGACGCGGCTTACCACGGTTTTCACGGTTATCTTCCGCATCTAACATACCAACAAACTCATTGTAGTTGTTGATTGCGCCTACTGTACCACCAGCACCATCAAAGAAGATACCGCCGGTAAAGTAAGTCGCCGTCGGACTAGTCACATCTGGTACATAGAACAAACGGTTACCAGCTGCACCATTTTGCGGACGACTACCCGGGCGCTTAGATGAACCCACCGCGACTAGATTGTTGTTGATACTTTCTGCTACCGAATTTGAGTATACGTACTCGTTGCTACCATTTTTAGAGTACGTTTCATTGATAATGCGGCTCGACCATTGAGTAGAGTCCAGCACATCCGCCTCGTCTACTTGGAATACCGTCGCATTCATGAAATTGTCGTCATAACTGTGGCTGTTATAACCAACCGCATAAACTTTTCCGTCTACTACAGCAACATCTCGGAGGCTACCTTGCGCCAGACGGTTATTTACTTCCGGTCTTTCAGTGCCGTTGCTATTTTTATTGTTCCAATCCAGTTCAACAACCGTATCTATGTTCCATAACGCAGCACGAGAGGTATGGTGCTCACCTTCATTATTTGAAAGTTCACGCGCAACACTACCGGCAACGTAAGTATCGCCATTAGCTTCGAAAGCCACCCAAGCGCGAGATTGCTTCCAGTTAGAACCGCTTTCGGTTGGAAGTACTGGGGCAACAGCATCATTACGCCTGTCTTTCGATGTGCTTTGGTTACCTACCGGCTCACGGCCCTCGGTCAAGCTATTGATAACATTATTAAATTTATTGTTGTATGAACCACCTTCTACAAAGGCCAGAGCATTGGAAGTAGTATCACCGTTCATCTCACGCTCCCATGGAGCGTAATGTTCATCCGCCCAAGAGTCACAAGTTGAGTAAAGCAGTTCACGATAACAGTAGTTTTTAAAATCGTCCCAGTCTTGGATATAGAAGAAGCCATTATCTAAAGCAAACGGAGCCTCTTCTCGATAACTTACTCCATCAACAGTCACGCGAGTTTCGCCTGCTAGAGCATAATCTGAAGACTGACAACTGGCAGCATTATCAAAACAACCTAACGGCTGTCCATTATCTCCAGGCTGAATCGCAACACCATATGAAGTATTGTACTCATCTGCACCAATACCTTCTGGTGCCACTTCTACAATTTGGTAAAGCGCTGCATTTGCGTTTAGTGCTGTAAAAACGGTCACAGCGACTGTTGATAATTTTAAATTCATACTACTCATGTAACTTCTAACTTTCCTGTTGCATCGCTTCGAGCTCTTCCCAACGCTCGAACGCAATTTCAAGCTCCTGCTCTACCGCAGAAAGCTTATCTAAAATCGGTTGTGTCTCATCCACGGATTTTGAGAAAAATGATGGATCATTCACTTGAGTTTGCAACGATTCGATTTCCTCTTCAAGGCTTTCTAATCGTTGAGGCAGTTCTTCTAATTCTCGTTGCAGTTTATAAGATAACTTCTTCGGTTTACTTTTGTGATTTGAAGTTTTGGGAGTTCCCTCAACCACTTTTTCTTGTTTCGTCGGTTTTTCAACCGCTCTGGACTTAATTACTTGGCTACGTTGCTGCTGAGCATCGTGGTAACCTCCAACGAATTCCTCAATGACACCATTACCTTCAAAGATCCAGCTCGTCATAACGGTATTATCAACAAACTCACGATCGTGACTGACAAGAAGTAAAGTACCCTGATAATTGGCAAGCAAATCTTCTAAAAGTTCCAATGTTTCTATGTCTAAATCGTTAGTTGGCTCATCAAGAACCAATAAGTTATTAGAACGTAGGAAAATACGAGCAAGGAGAAGGCGGTTTTTCTCACCACCAGACAGCGCTTTTACTGGTGTGCGCGCCCGTTTAGGCTCGAATAAGAAGTCTTGCAAGTAGCTCAGAGCATGGCGCTCTCTACCACCGACCATCACCTCTTGCTTTCCATCAGCAAGGTTGTCGATGACGGATTTTTCTGGGTCAAGAGTTTCACGATACTGATCAAAATACGCAACTTCTAGCTTGGTACCACAATGGAGCCTACCGCTATCAGGCTTTAACTGATCAAGCAGTAGCTTCAACAAAGTACTCTTACCACAACCATTAGGGCCGATAAGCGCAATCTTATCTCCGCGCATAATGTTAAAGCTAAAGTCCTTAACAATGTTTTGCCCATCGATACTGTAATTGAGGTTTTCAGCCTCGAATACAATTTTGCCTGAACGCGCTGCGTCATCGATCCTAAGAACAGCTTTGCCCTGAACCTCACGTCGTTCACTTCTTTCTTGTCGCAACTTCTTTAACGCACGCACACGGCCTTCATTACGCGTCCTACGCGCTTTAATGCCCTGTCGAATCCAGACTTCTTCCTGAGCTAGCTTTTTGTCAAACTCTGCATTTTGCATCTCTTCGACACGAAGAAGCTCTTCTTTATCAACGAGGTACTTCTCGTAGTCGCCAGGAAAAGAGTTCAATTTACCGCGATCGAGATCGATGATTCGCGTCGCCATCGATTTAATAAAAGTCCGGTCGTGAGAAATAAAGATGATTGAACCACGGAAGTCTTTTAAGAAAGTCTCAAGCCACTCAATGGTTGTCACATCTAGGTGGTTAGTCGGCTCATCAAGAAGCAAAACATCTGGGTCGCACACAAGCGCACGTGCCAATGCGGCTTTACGCTGCCAACCACCAGACAAATCCGTTAGTTTTGTACTGCCCTCAAGTTTAAGCGCCGCCAATACGTTCTTGATTCGGTCTTCAAAGCGCCATGCACCGGAATGCTCTAACTGCTCTTGAATGCGAGCGAGCTTATTAATGTTTGACTCGCTTGGGTCTTCACCCACGAGATCAAGCTGATCTTGGTAGATCTTAAGCTGCTCACCGATTTCTGCCAAACCGCCTGATACGTAGTCTAAAACCGTGCCTTCTTCATTACGTGGCGGATCCTGTTCCAAGCGAGACACCACCACGTCTTGGGTGATTTGCATCTTGCCGTCATCCATGATGATTTCACCAGCAAGCACCTTCATCAAGGTTGACTTACCCGCACCATTTCGACCAACAAGACAAACACGCTCATTCTCTTGTAGAGCAAAGTCCGCTTTGTCTAATAGTGGATGGTCACCAAATGCAAGCTGACCATTATGAATTGTAAGTAATGCCATTATTCTCTAACCAATGCTGTAATTGTTGTAAATCGAAGGGCCAATTGATCTCTGAAGAATCCACTTTTAATACTGGAATAGTGACGCCGTAACGAGAAAACAACGCGTCATCAAAAGCAATGTCGACTATTTCCACCAGATGAGAAACATTCGCTTGCTGAGTCAATTCAAATGCCATCTCACAAAGATGGCACCCTTCTGTGCTATAGAGCGTAATCACTTAGCTCAAACTCCTGTATTAGCTCTTGTGAGTGATAATCCAGCAATTGTGGATATGTTTATTACGGCCAAAATCTAATGGCAGCGTTTGAGACGAAATGTTTTTCGCTTCTAGCCCAAGCTTGTCCAACGCCTCAAAGTCCATCTTAAAGTGGCGCTTGTTATTAGAGAATACGATGGTGCCCGACTCTCTTAGGATGCGTTGAAGGTTTTCCATTAGCTGGATGTGGTCGCGCTGAACATCAAACGTCTGTTCCATGCGCTTCGAGTTTGAAAACGTTGGCGGGTCGATAAAGATAAGATCATACTGACCTTTTGCATTAGACAACCACTGCAAGCAATCTGCCTGCTCGTAACGATGCTGGCGACCAACTTGACCATTGAGCTGCATATTCTCTTTTGCCCAATCAAGATAGGTGTTGGACATATCCACCGTAGTCGTCGATTTAGCACCCCCGCAAGCCGCATGAACGGTTCCAGAACCGGTGTAAGCAAATAGATTTAAGAAATCTTTACCTTGCGCCATTTCTCCCAAACGACGGCGAGTTAGCTTATGATCCAAGAACAAGCCTGTATCCAGATAATCGTGCAGGTTAACAATCAAGGAGACGCCATACTCTTGAACGGTCATCGTCTCTTGACCCTGACTCAACTTCTGATACTGAGAGCGGCCTTTTTGTTTCTCACGGACTTTAAGCACCACTTTGTTTGCATCAGTACCCGTCACTTGAATGGAAGCTCTGATGATATCCGTCAAACGACGCTTCGCCTTCTCTTCAGGAATGTTTTTAGGGGCTGCGTACTCTTGAATCACTAAGTGATCGTTATAAACATCAATGGCAACGTTGTATTCAGGTAAGTCTGCGTCGTAGATACGGTAGCAATCTAAGCCTTCTTTACGTGCCCATTTGCCAATCTTACCGATGTTTTTCTTCAATCGATTCGAGAAATCAGGGGCAACGAGCGATTCTTGCTGAGAGCCACCGCCTTCAACTTGAGCGCGCTCTGAAATAGAGTAGTTCTTTTGGTGACACGGTAACGCGCCGTTATTCAACTTGAACTGTTTATCCGCTCGCATACGCAGACAGCTTAGTAGCTCGTCAGAGCTTGAGAAGATCGAAGCTTTACAGCCACCAAACTGCGATTTCAACTGAGCACCAAATGCGGTGTAAAGCGCAATCAAGCCAGGATGTGTGCCTAATCGTTCACCATAAGGTGGGTTTGACACGATGACGCCAGCCTCGAAGCCTTCAGGACGCTTAACTTGCGCGGCGTCGCCAAAATTAAACTCAATTAAGCTTTCAACACCGGCACGGCGAGCATTGTCGCGTGCAGTTTTAAGAACTTTTTCATCGTTATCAAAGCCATAAAACTTACAGTCAACTTTTTTGACACCCCTTCTTGCTTGAACGTTGGCCTCAGATTTTATCTCTGACCATAGCTCTGGTTCAAAATCTTCAAGTGACTCGAAACCCCAAGACTCACGCTTGACGCCAGGCGCCATGTTGGCAGCAATCATTGCCGCTTCAATAAGTAAGGTGCCTGAACCACACATAGGGTCTAAAAGAGGCTGAGAGCCGTCCCAACCACAACGTTGAACTATGGCAGACGCCAGTGTCTCTCTTAGAGGTGCACGGCCAGATGCTGGTCGGTAGCCACGTTGATGAAGGCCACCGCCCACCATATCAATACCAAGTAGCGCTTTATCCCTGTGAAGACGAACGTGAATACGAAGATCGGCATGATCTTTACTGATCGAAGGACGTGGCAGGTTCTTTTTAGTGAAACTGTCCACGATCGCATCTTTTACTTTCATCGCACCATACTGGCTATTACGGATTTCGCGGTTAGTACCGTTGAAATCAACCACCAGCTTCTTGCTGCTATCGAAATGGTTTACCCAGTTAATTGCCGTCGCAGATAAGTAGAGATCCATGTCATCTTGACAGGTGAATTCAGAAAGAACACGAACAAATCTTGATGCTAAACGACTCCATAAGCAGCAGCGATAGATCTGCTCGTTCGTTGCTTTGAACTTAACCCCTGCTTGAACAGGTTTTGGATCGGAAATACCGAGCTTGGTTAGCTCATCTACCAGTAAGTTTTCTAGGCCGTTGGATGTTACAGCAAGATATTGATGCATAGCGTTCTTTAGATAGTAATAAATGACACGGCATTATACCTGACTTCCCTCCAGATAAGTAAAAGAAACGCTGACTTTTCTCAAAATACCCTATCCAAACGCCTATCAAATCATCAGCAAGTGAGCGCCAACTCCATCACCAACATTAACAGTCTTAGTACAGAGAAATAGGGCCTACAGAAGAAGTGAATACTTATTCGCACTTAAACTGGTATATACCAATATGAAATTTACACTGTAATTTTGCTACAAAATTACATAAATGAGGAATAAACAGAACCCTATTAAGGAAATGAAGGATAACTTGGGGAATTAAATATGAAAAATATTAGTGAGCAACGTTATCTATCTCACGATTGGGGCAGGCATTTTGATTGATATTTACACAAATTGGCCGTGGTTTTTCACCCAGCCTAATATCTAACGTGCAAAAAAAATCGGCTAAGAAGCCGATTGGAAATAATACAAAAAGGAACGAACTTTAAGGGAAATGGCTAGCTAACTTAGCCAGCACCAAATTAACTGACTAAAGCAACAGGCTGAACGGTAAGCTGTTCATTAACGACTATCATGCGGTCGTGCATCACTTTAATCGCCTGACCAAATACAAGAGCCTTGGAAGGGTTGAGTTGGAACTCTTCTAAGTCGACATAAGCACATAAGCTTGATGCCTCACCCGACTCTAGAACAATGAAATAGCCCTTGTTTAGACTATTGCTCAACTGAACGATATCCCCTTCTTGAGGTTCGTCACCCACAATCGAGCACGAATCGAAGAACCAGCTTTTCGGTTGAACAGGCTTGTGAAAGCGTTTAGCAGCTACGCAATATAGTGCTAATTCTGCCTGTCTCGGCTCACTTAGCTGTAGATAAGAGATTTGTTCTTTGAACGTTTGGTATGAGGAAGCGTCATCTACGGTAAACTCATTAACGTCGAGTGCGCATTTGACTAGAAGTTTGTTGGACAGGTTTGTTTTGAAAAGCATGTTATCGCCAAGGTCAAGCATAAGGTGGCTCGCCTTGTCGTCATAATACCAAGTCCATTTGTCACTGGGTTTGAGCATCATTCCATTCTCTATAACGTGCATGTCCTAAGGTAAAACATTCATTTACCATCCAATATCCGATAGTTTATGAAGGTTCTGGCAAAAAAAAAGAGGAAATGATTTCTCATTTCCTCTTGAAATTGCATTGAACTCAAATGAATTTTTAGAGTGACGCCGTCACCTAACAATGCATAAAGTTAAATGTTTTTTACGATATCGGCAACTAAGCCAGGGCCGTGATAGATAAAGCCTGAATAGACTTGAACAAGATCCGCACCGGCCATAAATTTCTCTTTCGCAGCGACATATGAATCCACACCACCTACTCCGATAATTGGCAGCTTACCGTCAAGTTCTTGTTGGAGTTTACGAACAACTTCAGTACTTCTTGCTTGAACCGGGCGGCCACTCAATCCACCAGCTTCATTCGCGTGCTTCATACCTTCAACGATAGAACGATCCAATGTTGTGTTTGTCGCGATCACACCATCGATTTCATTCTTGATCAAAGATTCACAGATTTGTTCGATTTCATCATCGCTGAGATCCGGCGCGATCTTTAATGCCAGTGGAACGTACTTGCCATGTTTTTCTGCAAGCTCTTTCTGCTTCTCTTTCAATTCAGCAAGCAACTCATCGAGAGCCTCACCGTATTGAAGTGAACGCAGTCCCGGTGTGTTTGGTGATGAGATGTTTACCGCGATATAGCCGGCATACTCATACACTTTTTCCATACAGATAAGGTAGTCTTCAGCACCCTTTTCAATTGGCGTATCTTTATTTTTACCAATGTTAATACCAAGGACGCATGAGTAGTTCGCTTTCTTAACATTCTCGACTAAGTTATCAACACCTGCGTTGTTGAAACCCATTCGGTTAATGATCCCTTCCGCTTCCACTAGACGGAAAAGACGAGGTTTATCATTACCTGGTTGAGGGCGTGGAGTCACGGTTCCAACTTCAACGAAACCAAAACCCATCGCATCAAAAGCTTCGATGCATTCACCATTTTTATCTAATCCAGCAGCTAGGCCGACCGGATTGCGAAATTGAAGCCCCATACATTCAACAGGACGATGTGGTAGCTGCTGACGATAAAGGAGATCGAGAGGAGTACCTGTGATTCGCTTGAAGTTTTGAATTGCAAGATCATGTGCCTTTTCGGCATCAAGTTGGAAAAAGCCAGTCCTGGCTAGACGGTAAAGCATTGTGCCTCCGAAAGAAAAAAGCCCCGTATAAACGGGGCGTTATTATTTACTCATTTGCCGAACAATTCAAATTTAATAACATCAATTCCCTCAATGCGACGGAAAATTTCGCAAATTCATGCACAGAACCGACTTTGAACTCGTTCAAAATGTTTTCCCAGCGATGTAAAGACACTTCATTCATGATAATCCAATCATCTAACGCCTTATTAACATCGAGTTTATCGGGAGAACATCCGCAGCTTAATACTTGGCCAGTTAGCTGACGTTGCTGCCAATCCAGATCTTCTCTGAAAGCTGCTCTTGCTAGCGCTTGCCAGTTATTGTCTACCGCTTGGCCATTAATCTGTTTCAAGAACCAATGTAAAGACAATCGATCACCCAATGTGTAGTAAAGTTTGGCCGTTTGCTCGACTGTGGTGCCCTTTTCACGAGACACTGTGGATATATCCAGTACTGAGTATAGACTTGATAAACGAGCGACATAATTGGCCAATGCTTCCGTCACGCCCTGTTCAATCCAAGCGTTAGCCATCTGATTGTGTTCAGCTACTTCTTCGGCCACCAGCATGTCATCAATTTTTTCAGTGATAGTAATGGCATCGGCTTGATACAACTTGATCAGTTCATTGACGCATTGCTTACCGGTACGGTTACGAAGCAGCCAACGAGCTAAACGACGCAAGGTACGACGGACATAGTAGATCAAATCATACTGAGCTGAAGTAGTTGCGATATTGTCTAATTCCCTAATTTGAGTGAGAACAGAGCCTAGATTGAAGATCTCTCTTGCCGCAGCGTAAGCATTGGCAATATCAACCACATTGGCGCCTGTTTCCTCTTGAAGACGAGTGACAAAGTTGCACCCCATTTCGTTAACCATCTGATTTGCAAGAACAGTTGCTATGATTTCTGCTCTTAATGGATGATTATCCATATGATCTTTATAGTTACGGCGTAACTCATCAGGGAAGTATTGTACTAGCTGTTTCGCATGATACGCATCATTAGAGATGTCATCGTGAACCAATTGCTCTTTCAGCACCATTTTACCGTAAGCCACAAGTACTGAGAGCTCTGGCCGAGTCAGTCCCTTGCCTTGCTTTTCACGCTCAAGCAGCGTTTCATCATCTGGAATGTACTCAAGCGCACGATCCAAATGCCCCGCTTTTTCCATTGTATGGATAAAGCGAATCTGCTCTTTCACCAAAGAAACGCCTTGCTGCTCAGTTACTGAAATTGATTCAGACTGATTGTAAGCATCTTCAAGTACAATCTCACCGACTTCATCTTCCATCGACTCAAGTATGGTGTTTCTTTGCTTGACTGTAAGATCGCCATTCATAACCAGGCCATTAAGGAAGATCTTAATGTTGACCTCGTTATCTGAACAGTCAACGCCACCCACGTTATCCACAAAGTCAGTGTTAACACGGCCGCCGTTCAAACCATATTCGATACGACCCAATTGAGTCATACCCAAGTTACCACCTTCACCCACTACTTTTGCTTTTAGATCTTGTCCATCAATGCGTAATACATCGTTAGCGCGATCCCCAACATCAGTATGGGTTTCAGTTGAAGCTTTAACATAAGTACCGATCCCACCGTTCCACAGCAGATCCACTTTCATAGATAGGATCTTTTTAATCAGATCATTTGGCGCCATTGAGGCACGTTTGGTACCAAGCATCTTTTGAATTTCTGGCGTTAAATCAATCGATTTCGCTCGGCGAGAGAAGATGCCACCACCTTTAGATATCAGCTTCGCATCGTAGTCTTCCCAACTTGAACGTGGCAGTTGGAACAGTCGATTACGCTCTTCCCAACTACTCGCTGAATCTGGGTTAGGATCAATGAAGATATGCATGTGGTTAAAGGCAGCTTGTAGGCGAATGTGCTTCGATAGCAACATACCGTTACCAAATACGTCCCCCGCCATGTCACCTACACCAATCGCGGTAAAATCTGTGGTTTGACAGTTAATACCCATCTCTCTGAAGTGGCGCTTAACTGATTCCCAACCACCTTTTGCGGTAATACCCATCGCTTTATGGTCGTAACCATTTGAGCCACCAGATGCAAAAGCGTCACCTAGCCAGAAGTTGTATTCTTCTGATACAGAGTTCGCTAAGTCAGAGAATGTTGCCGTGCCTTTGTCGGCAGCAACAACCAAGTAAGGATCGTCTTCATCATGACGAACCACATTCTTCGGATAAGCGATCTCGCCTTCGATAATATTGTCAGAAACATCCAATAGCGCTCGGATAAAGCGTTTGTAACAACGTTGTCCTTCAGCAAAGATCTCATCACGATTCGTTAATGTAGCTGACGTTTACAAACGAAGCCACCTTTCGCACCAACCGGAACAATGACGGTATTCTTAACTTGTTGTGCTTTCACCAGGCCAAGAATTTCAGTACGGAAATCTTCCTGACGGTCAGACCAACGAAGACCACCACGAGCGACCTTTCCGCCACGCAGGTGAACACCTTCAATATCTGGTGCATAAACAAAGATCTCAAATGCTGGTACAGGTTGTGGGATCTCTGGAATATCGCTTGGTTTCATCTTCAAAGACAACCAAGGTTTTGGCATCTTATTAGCACCAACTTGATAGTAGTTAGTACGAAGCGTTGCGGTAATCATCTCCATGTAGCGACGAATGATCCGGTCGTCATCTAGGCTTTCAACATGATCTAACTGTTCGGTTAATTTCGCCATTAGATCATCTTGGCCTTTTTGACCGCCTTTGAATTTAGGATCAAAGCGACGAGCAAAGAGATCCACCAGGCCTTTTGCCAAATGTGGATAGTGAGACAGCGTATCTTCGATATATTGTTGACTGAATGGGAAGCCCACTTGTCTCATATATCGTGCGTAAGCACGAAGAATCGAGATTTCACGCCCCGTTAAAGAAGCGCCAAGCAATAGTCGGTTGAAGCCGTCACTTTCTAGATCCCCTGCCCAAATGGCAGCGAACGCTTGTTGGAAACGATCGCGAGCTTCTCGAAGATCAACTGTGTTCTCACTCTTATGAAGCATTGAGAAATCAAGGATCCAATAAGTGTGCCCGTTATTCTTACGCACTTCATAAGGCGATTCTCCGATCACACGTAGGCCTAAGTTTTCCAACATCGGCATAACGTCCGACAAGTGAATCGGCTCATCTCTATGATAAAGTTTCAGCCTCACCGCTTTCGAATCTGCCGCCTCTTCTTGAGGTCGATAGAACAACATCCCTAATCGATGATCATCATTTAGGAACTCTAGTCGTTCAATATCCGCAACCGCAGATGCTGGCATCACGTCTTCTTTATAAGAACGTGGGAATGCACGCATGTATTCTTTGGTGAGTGGTAACCCTTTACTTTCTCCAAAATTTGCAACGATAGCTTCTGACAGTCGGTCATCCCAAGTAGACGATGCTTCCATTAAGTTTTGCTCAATTGTTTTAACATCAACATTCATGTTGTTGTTATCAACACGAACAATGTAGTGAGTTCGGGCCAGCGGACTTTCAGAGAAGTAAGTTTGGAACTCTACTTCCTGTTCGCAGCCAAAGTAATTTTTCAAAATGCGTTGGGTTTGGCGACGAAGTTCAGTGTTGTATCTGTCTTTAGTCACGTACACCATGCAACTAAAGAAACGGCCGAACGGGTCTTTGCGCACGAACAATCGGAGCATGTCGCGGTCTTGCATTTGCACTACACCCATGCCGACTTCTAACAGCTCATGCTCTTTGGCTTGAAGCAGTTCATCACGCGGGTAGTTTTCTAAAATATTGTGCAGTGCTTTATAAGAGTATGATCCATCTCGGTAACCACTTGCTTCAAGAATACGTTCCACCTTCTGTCTTACAAGCGGAATCCCGGAAACACTTTGGTTATAAACGGCCGAAGTGTACAAGCCAGTGAATCGATGCTCCCCAATCACTTTACCGTTCTTGTCGAACTTCTTCACGCCAATGTAATCGGTATAAGCCGGTCTGTGGATTCTTGATTGGGTGTTGCCTTTGGTAACGATCAACAAGAACGGCTTTTTCGCTTCAAGGCGAGCCGAGTCAGAAAAATCAGAAAGCTTAACGGATCGAACACGATCAGGATTCGCGAACAAACCTAATCCTTTATCTTTAGTTGGAACCAGTTCACTGTCACCATCTTTGGTCACCAAGTCGAACTCTTTGTATCCCATGAATGTGAAGTTGTGGTTGCCTAACCACTTTAAGAATTCAAGCGCTTCGTCATAGCGATCGCCTTCAACTTCTATCTTGTCTTGTTGTGCTTCAACCTGATGGGTAACTTCATCGAGTTTTTCAACCATCAACAACCAGTCGTTCACGACTAATCCAGTGTCGGTCAAGATTGTCATGAGTTCTTCTTTCAAAGAGGTCATGGCTTCTTTGTCAGCAAGTCGATCCACTTCCAAATGAAACAAAGAATGAAACGCACCCTCTCCGTCATTGATGCTTGTGACTTTCCCTTTCTTATCACGACCAATTTGTGTTGGGCCATGCAGCATTAAATGCGAAACCAAGTCTAGTCTGTTGAGCGCCATCTTAATTGAGTCAACTAAGAACGGACTATCAGGCACAACGATTTCAACAATAGTATGTGTCGATTGCCATCCTTGGCGACTCACGGTTGGGTTGAATACCCTAACGGAAATCTCTTCTGCTTTTTTTTCGTTTAGGTGATGCCAAAGGCTAACTACGGCACCATAGAGATCAGATTCGTTTCGCTCATTGAGATCGTCTCTAGAAATGTTACTAAAGAGATGTTGAGCAAGTTTTGTGACTAGGGGTTGATGAGCAAGCTCGAGTTTGTCTTGAATTAGCTTATAAACCTTTTCAAGCAGAACCGGCATTATGGTTTCACGCGCGGTCATAATCACACTCCACAATTACATTTTATTATTTTATAGGGGGATGCTGTAAGCATAGTGCTTACTACGGGTAATGCATTGTTATTGTAAGAGGTTTGCTACTGATAAGTTAATTAATTTTGTCGGGGATCTAGGAGGAATGTTGGATATTGTGATAGAGACACTATTTAAACGTCTATCATTCTGGAAATCTACAGAACTTCTAACTTTATAAACTTATTATTCTGGTCTGTTGTAAGGCGAAAGCGCCCTTTTACCCCGATTTGAGTCAGGTAAGGACGAAAGCGTACCGCAGGAAGTTGTATCCGAAGACCATTATCGGTGTGAACAACGACACTGCTGGCCGCGCCACTGTAATGAGACACAAATGTTTGGTAGGAAATATTAAGCGTGAAGTAGTAATGATTCATAGCGTAATTTTAAAAATAGCGATAACTGTTATCCAATTATCGCTACCATAATATATTGATCTAATGAGATAAAGTGATTAAGACGCTAATGCCTTCGTTACTTTCTCAAACAGATCTTTTGCTAGATTGTCCATTGCCTTTAGCTTTTCAAGTTCAGCCTTGATCAGCGCTTGGCGTTTAGGATCATATTTGCGGAACTTAAGCAGTGGATCGATCAGCCTCGAAGCAACTTGAGGGTTCGAACTGTTTAACTCACGTAATATCTCACCTGCAAATTGATAACCTTCGCCAGTTACCGAATGAAACTGAACAGGGTTCATATTGAAAAATGCACCCACTAAGCTTCGAGTACGGTTCGGATTTTTTAAGCTAAATGCCGCATGAGACATTGTACTTTTCACTTTGTCGAGCGCATCTTTGGCTGGGTTAGTGCCTTGCAACGCAAACCATTTATCCATAACAAGTCCATCGTGAGTCCACTTATCGCTGTAATCAGACATTAAGCGTTCACGACATTCCAACTGCGCACTATTTGCCGCGTTCATCGCTGCAATAGTATCGGTCATGTTATTAGCAGAGTCATACTGACTTAACACCAAACCATTTCCTTGCTCAGTAAATGCTAAATAAGAAAGTGCAATGTTACGCAAAGCACGCTTACCAATAGAAGCATGTTCAATGGAATACTCTTGCTGATTTAAACTGTGATAAACAGCTGTTAGCTCATCATGCAGTTCGTTAGCAAGTTGAACTTTGATTGACTTAAGCACATGAGCAATCGCATCAACATCAACTTGTTTATACCAACCCGAAACTTCATTGTGACTCGGAAGCGCAAGCATTTCTGCAATGAAAGCAGGCTCTAAAGTTTCACTCAATAGTACGCCACGGAATGCATCAACCACTTCTGAACTAACGGAAACGTCACCGCCTGCCTGAACCTTCTCGACATTCGCTTTGATGTATTTCGCCAACAACATTTGCCCTGCATCCCAACGAGCAAAGTCATTGCGAGCTTGAGACATTAAGAAAATCAACTCTTCATCTGAATAATCGTACTCAAGAACCACAGGTGCAGAAAACTCACGTAACATCGACGGAATCGGACGTGAGCTTACGTTCTCAAAGACAAAACTTTGACTTGATTGCTTCACGTCGAGCACATTGGAGACAGGCTCTCCGTTACATTGTAACTCGATCACATCACCAGCTTGTGTGTACAATTCCACGTTAAACGGAATGTGAAGTGCTTGTTTTTCTTCTTGATCTAACGTTGGTTCTGTCTTTTGAACAACAGTCATCGTATAAGTTTTGGCAGCGTCATCATACGACGTCGTTACTGAAACCGTCGGTGTACCTGACTGGCTGTACCATAGGCGGAACTGTTTCAAATCGACACCGGAAGCATCTTCCATAGCAGCGACGAAATCTTCACAAGTTGCGGCCGTTCCATCATGACGCTCAAAGTAAAGTTTCATACCCTTCTGGAATCCATCTTCACCCAACAAGGTATGCATCATTCGAATCACTTCACTGCCTTTCTCGTAAACCGTTAAGGTGTAGAAGTTATTCATCTCGATAACTTTCTCAGGACGAATCGGATGAGACATCGGGCTCGCATCTTCGGCAAACTGTGGCCCACGAATGATTCGAACATTGTTGATTCGGTTTACTGAGCGTGAACCAAGATCCGATGAGAACTCTTGGTCGCGGAAGACAGTCAGGCCTTCTTTTAATGAAAGCTGGAACCAATCGCGACAAGTCACTCGGTTACCCGTCCAGTTATGGAAATATTCGTGTCCAATCACGGCTTCGATACCCAGGTAATCGGCATCGGTTGCAGTTTGCGTATTGGCTAGAACGTATTTTGAATTAAAGACGTTCAAACCTTTGTTTTCCATCGCGCCCATATTGAAGAAATCAACGGCAACGATCATGTAGATATCCAGATCGTATTCTAGGTCAAAGCGCTCTTCGTCCCACTTCATTGAGTTAATCAAAGAAACCATCGCATGATTGGCGCGGTCAAGATTTCCTTTGTCTACGAAGATTTCTAACTCAACATTACGTCCTGAACGCGTGACGTATTTGTCGCGAAGTACATCAAAATCCCCTGCGACCAACGCGAACAAGTAAGCTGGTTTTGGATGCGGGTCATGCCACTCAACCCAGTGACGTCCATTCTCAAGATCTCCGCTTTCAACGCGGTTACCGTTACTTAATAGGAACGGGAAATTGGATTTATCCGCGATTACTTTCGTTGTGAACACGGCCAGTACGTCGGGACGGTCAAGATAATAAGTAATACGACGGAAACCTTCAGCTTCACATTGAGTACAGAAAGCACCACCCGACTTGTATAAACCTTCTAGCGCCGTGTTGTCTTCTGGATTAATTTTAGTGTCAATTGTTAACTCAAACTCAGCGGGTAAGTTTGAGATTTCTAACTGACCTTCGCTCTGTTTAAACTCAGACCAAGAGGTGCCGTCTACTTTGACAGAAACAAGTTCTAAGCCCTCTCCATCAAGAGTCAATGTGTGAGATTTTCCCACCTGCTTTACTTGAGAAACAGCAGTGACAATGGTTTGGGTATCGTGTAAGTCGAACGTTAAAGAGATTTGCGTAATGGTATGCGAAGGCGGTTGGTAATCTTTGCGATATTTGGCTTGTGGAGCATCTGCCATGTCATTTTCCTTGTGACTGGGTTCAGTGATTGATTCACCGTTAATATAATTAGTCTAGATTACTATGACAGGTATAAAAAAACGAGGTATCTCTAAGAAATACCTCGTCAATTTGCTGGTTAAGCTAGCGCTTCCAATCTATTTGGTCATGCGATGTGTTAATTGTAGTCATAAATATGGAATGCCTACTCAGTAACTCGATTAAGAACTGCAAACATATCTCCGTTTTCACCTTCTAATGTGAGCTTGTCACTATTCAAGGTGTATCGAGTATCGTGTTCACCATCCGCATACAGCAATACAAGATGGTCACCTTCAGTGTAATACACACCTTGGTGTATCGCTTCTTGTCCGTCATCGTTACTCACTCTAAACATGAACACGAAGTCCGGCTGCAACAGTAAGTCCATTTTCTCGACATCACTCGCCAATAAATCCGAACCACCTAAACTTTCACTCGACCACATACCCGCGAGCGAGTTGGATAACGCCTTTGTAAATGTCACACCGTTTAAGTTGAGCATATTGTGATTAGCTTGATAGCCGTAAACTTGCGGCTCGTCTGTGTTCAAGCCCAGTATGATCGTATCTTCATTGGCGGTGTACAAACCTTCCCAATGGTCAACACTGTAGTCTTTTTTCTGAATATCGATAGTAAAGGCATAATTTGAATCGAGTGTGAGTTTAATGGCAATAAAGTTCTCTTTTGTCGCCTCAGGATTGTCATTAAACAAGTACCAATCGCCTAGCAATAACGGCATATCAAACTGAGTTAAGTCATTCTTATTCTTTTGTGGGTTTGTGTTTTCTTCAGCATTCGATACCGTCGAAAACGTAAGAATTGCTGCTAATACTAGGATCCATCTCATATGCTCTACCTCACACTTTTTTGTTTAAGCTTAGGAGGGCTTTTTCGATAATGCTAAGTAATTTGATCTAAATCACATTTATTCGGTTCACAAAAAAAGCGGACCTATGGGTCCGCTTTTGAAAAAGTTTATGAAAAACCGCTACTTAATCAGATCAATCATGATAGCAACAGATTCATCTAAATAAGCATCTGGCACTTCATAATCCTTTGGAACGTCTGATAAAGCCTTGAAAGCTTCATCGCCGTTCGCAACTTGTCTCTGATTAATACGTGACAAACGTAACTCGTCTGACTCATCACTCTCTGCGCGGCGAACCGCTTCATTTAGTGACAGCGTGTTGTCGTCCTTTTCCAACTGATATTTGGCAATATCTTCTTGAATGAACGAGAACTCTAAGTCATCAGCGATACGAGCAACGTGCTTAGCATTTAACTTGTCGATGATCTCATCGTTACGTTGTAATGTTTGATATTTCACTCGGTCGATCTGGTCCCAAGGCAGAGCATTATCTTCAACACTCTCCCCCGTTTCTGCAGGATCGACAGCAGATGGGAAACTGATATCCGGTACAACACCTTTGTTCTGCGTACTGCCGCCATTGATTCGATAGAATTTCTGAATCGTGTACTGAACATAGCCCAGCTCTTTCTCAAACAGATCATAGATGTGATTCAAAGAGCGATGTTGTTGAACCGTACCTTTACCGAATGAGTTTTCACCGAGAATAATCGCCCGTCCGTAATCTTGCATTGCCGCTGCAAAAATTTCAGATGCCGAAGCACTGTAACGGTTGATGAGAACAGTCAATGGACCTTTATAGCTAATGTTACCATCGGTATCGCTATTGACATTGACACGGCCGTAGCTATCTCGAACTTGAACTACTGGGCCACTCTCAATAAACAGACCTGAAAGTGCTGTAGCCTCAGTCAAGGCACCGCCGCCATTGTTACGCAAGTCGACGATAATGCCATCAACGTTTTGTTCGGTTAGTTCTGTAATAAGCTTGTCTGTATCTTTAGCAAGGCCAACATAGAAACTTGGCACTTCAAGAACACCAATCTTCTTGCCATCTTGTTCGATAACTTCTGACTTAACCGCCCTATCTTCTAAACGAATCTTGTCTCGAACAATTGTGACAACGTGACTTTTTGCATCTTTACCTTCTGGCAAGATCTGCAGCATCACTTTGGTCCCTTTCGGACCTTTGATTAACTGTACGACATCATCTAAACGCCAGCCGATAACATCAACGATCTCTTCACCGTCTTGACCAACACCAAGGATTTTATCTCCTTCCCCCAACTGCTTGCTGTTCGACGCAGGGCCACCAGCAACAAGTGAACGAATCACAGTGTAATCGTCCGTCATTTGAAGAACGGCGCCAATACCTTCCAACGAAAGATTCATTTCCGATTGGAATTGTTCAGCGTTACGAGGAGAGAGATAACTCGTGTGCGGATCAACTTCGCGGGCAAATGCATTCATGTACAGCTGGAATGCATCTTCATTATGAGTTTGGCTGAGTCGTTTAATCGCGTTGTTATAGCGCTTGCCAAGAATCTCTTTGATTTCTGGCCACTCTTTGTCCGTCAACTTAAGATTCAGAGCATCGTATTTTACTCTTTTACGCCAAAGCTCATCGAGCTCCGCCGTATCTTTCGCCCAACTTTCTTCGCTACGATCAAGAACAATGACTTCGTCCGTATCAAACTTCATCTCTTCGTCGAGCAGAGACAACGCATATTTGAAACGCTCGTAGCGACGGATTATCGATTGGTTGTATACGTCAAAAGCAATCTGGTTTTCACCATTTTTGAGCTGGTCATCAAGACCAACAGACAGCTTATTGAACGAATCAATGTCCGCTTGAGTGAAAACATTACGATTGAAATCAAGCATTTCAATGTAACGGGTAAAAATGGCTTGAGAGAACTCGTCGTTGAGGGTGAAGTGCTTGTAGTGAGAACGGGTAAATCGAGAAGTAACTCGTTTACTCGCAGTAGCATGTTGAACTTCAGGGGCGAGGACTGGTAAGTCTTCTTTGCTAATTTTGGCTTCTAGAGCCTGAGCTGATGTTGCTGCTAGCCAAAGGCTAGCAGCAATCAGAGTCAATTTTGAACGGCATTTCATGCGTAGGAGTATCTCCTTTATGCGCGCAAGTGCTCCGCTTTAACAACCATTTGTAGGCCGTTTGCTAGTTGAACACGCACATCTTCCTTATTGATTTCAACAATGGTCGCAGCCATGTTTCCTTTACCCATGTTCACATTCACTTGATTACCAACAGTTACTTCGTCAGCATTCAGTGCACGTGTTTCTACAGGCTTACTTGGTGCCTTTTGTGCTTTCTGTGAGTTAGGCTGTTGGCGGCGAGCTTGAGGCTTTTTAGCCGGTTTCGCTTTTGCCTTACCTTCTTCACGTGCTTTTTGCGCTTGTTCTTTACGACGAGCTTGTACGCGAGCCTTGCTTTCAGCAAGCGCTGTTTTAGCGTGTTCTACGTGTTCTTCTTCTAGTTCACCGCATGCATTACCATCTAGATCAACGCGAGTTGCGCCCGGTTTTACACCGTGTAGGTAACGCCATGATGATGTGTACTGTCTTAACGCTGCACGTAGCTGAGTTTTACTTACTTTAGGGTCTTCACTTAATCGTTCAGCAAGATCTTGAAAAATACCAATTTTCAATGGTTTTGCTTCACCTTCTAAAGTAAAGCACTTAGGGAAACATTCAGCAATATATGCGATAACTTCTTTGCTGTTTTTTAACTTTTCAGTGTTTTCCATGAGGATTCCTGGTTATTGCGGACTGTCCGCGAGCATTAAGAGTAATTAATCAGGTATTATAGTGACCTGCAAACGAAAAACCACACTATAAGGTTAATTTATGCCTTGTTAGCGTGTGAATTGAGCAGCTTTTCAACTTCTGTCATCAAAAATACCAGACCTTCCTCGTCAACCTCGCTAAATCGACCAATTTTTGGACTATCGATATCCAGAACCCCTACTATTTCTCCGCCAATGCTAAACGGAATAACAATTTCAGAATTACTTTCTGCATCACAAGCAATGTGTCCTTCAAACTGATGTACATCGTAGACACGTTGAACTTGGTTTTGTTCCACCGCTGTACCACATACACCTCGCCCAACCGGAATACGCACGCAAGCAGGCTTACCTTGGAAAGGACCAAGAACCAACTCACCTCCTTTCATCAAATAGAAACCCACCCAATTTAAATCTTCTAGTTCTAAATTCAGCAGTGCACTTAGATTAGAAAGATTAGCAACAAGATCTGTTTCAGATTCCAGTAATGCGACAGCTTGTTTGGTTAAGCGATGGTAATGTTCTATTTTCATATTAACTTCTCTGTAAATAGGAGACTTCATTGTGACTTATACGTATTATGTGACCCTAAACTAAAATAGGACTTATTCTCAATTAAAATGCCTGATCACACACACACTATTAGCCGCTCTTGGCTTATAACACAAGCAAAAAAACACAAGTCTAAGCTATTGATAGCTAATGCCATTGCGATTTTGGCAACCCTTATCAGTGTTCCGATTCCCCTTCTAATGCCGTTAATGGTCGACGAAGTGCTGTTGAACCAGCCTGCCAGCGGGCTTGATATGATGAACAAAGTTCTTCCTGTTCAGTGGCAAACGCCGACCGGATACATTGGCCTGACCCTTATATTAGTTTGCCTAATGAGATCGGTAAGCCAAGGTTTGAACATCTTTCAAAGCCGACAATTTACTTTGGTGTCTAAAACGATCACCTACCAAATTCGTACACTCATGATCGATAAGTTAGGCCGGATTAGCATCAAGCAGTATGAAACCAAAGGTAGCGGCGGCATCAACTCTCACCTTGTGACCGATATTGAGACTATCGATACCTTCATCGGCTCCACATTAAGTAAGTTCATCGTTAGCCTACTTACAGTGCTGGGAACAGCTGGCGTTTTATTGTGGTTAGACTGGCGACTTGGCCTCTTTATTCTTTTGGTTAACCCTATCGTTATCTACTTTTCTCGCAAACTTGGTAGCAAAGTAAAACACCTCAAGCGCCGTGAAAATGAATCTTTCGAGCGGTTTCAAAACCGACTGGTCGAAACCCTTGATGGCATCTACCAATTACGAGCAGCAAATAAAGAACGCGTTTTCCTAAACGAACTCAAAGAGCAAGCGAATCAGATTCGGTTAGATGCAGATAAATACGCTTGGCAATCAGAAGCCGCTGGTCGCGTCTCTTTTCTTCTATTTTTATTGGGCTTTGAGTTATTTAGAGCCGTAGCAATGCTCATGGTACTGTTTAGTGACCTCACCATAGGCCAAATCTTCGCGGTGTTCGGCTATCTATGGTTTATGTTAACGCCAGTACAAGAGTTACTCGGCATTCAGTTTTCATGGTATAGCGCAAAAGCGGCGCTAAATCGCATCAATAGCCTTCTGGATACAGAAGAAGAACAGCGGCCGAATAGTAAAATCAACCCATTTGAAGCAAACAGAGAAGTCGATGTTCAAATAGACAATGTGTGCTTCTCGTATAATGCTGAGCAGCAAGTATTAAACAATCTGTCGCTGTCTATCCCAGCGGGCAAGAAGGTGGCGTTAGTTGGCGCGAGCGGCGGTGGTAAATCCACACTAATACAATTACTTATAGGCGTTTATCAACAATCGTCTGGAACGATCAAATTCAATGGCGCCAATACAGACGACATAGGCTTTGATCTCATTCGTGAACAAATAGCTGTTGTAATACAACAACCTATACTATTCAACGACACTTTAAGGCATAATCTGGCACTGGGTGGCAAGTTTAAAGATACGGAACTTTGGCGAGCACTAGAAATCGCCCAACTCAGTGATGTGACTAACCAATTAAGCGATGGCCTCGATACCCAAGTCGGACGTAATGGTATTCGCTTATCCGGTGGACAAAGGCAGAGGCTCGCCATCGCTCGCATGGTGTTAAGCGATCCTAAGTTTGTAATTTTGGATGAAGCAACTTCGGCGTTGGATACATCAACCGAAGCAAAGCTTCATAAGGCCTTGTCTCTATTTTTGAAAGGCCGAACGACATTAATCGTCGCGCATAGATTATCTGCAGTGAAACAAGCGGACCTTATATACGTATTAGAAGATGGACAGGTCGCTCAAGCAGGCACACACGGGGAACTTGTGGCAGAGCAAGGACTCTATCAAACGTTATATGGCAATTTACAGTCTCTCAATTAAAGGCAGTCGAAAAGAGACACTGTAACGCAATGGAATCAGGGATTAATGGCGCAACAGACCGAAACTGACTTACCAGAAGGTAATACCGAGACGATTCGGTTATGCCAAGGTTGTGAACTTCCCGTCGAAGTCGTTCCTGTTGCGCATGGAAAAAGTGCTTACTGCCCTCGATGCGGCACTCAGTTATATCGAGGAGGCAAGCCCTCTCTTTCCGGTAACCTCGCCATTGCGATTACGTGCTTATTGCTATTCATTCCGTCTCACTTCTTCGAGTTCATCAGCATACGTCTTGTTGGAGTTATGATCCCAGCAACTCTGCCTGCCGGTACACTCACCCTTATGTCCGAAGGGTTTGTCATTCTGGGGTTACTGATCTTGTTCTGTAGCTCTATTGCCCCACTTCTGGTCTGCACTTCTGTCGCTACCGCTCACCTCGCGCTTCGTTATCGCTGGTTTAAGGTACTCAAATATTCATTGGTATTGGTTCAGCAACTGAAACATTGGGTTATGCTCGATGTGTTTTTGGTCAGCATCGCCGTTTCTTGTTTTAAGCTGCAAGACTACTCCGATATTTTCGTTGGTCCAGGCTTATTAGGCTTGGTCATGCTGCAATTAACCACTGTGCTTTTGATCACTCGGGTCAGCGTAAGACGTTACTGGGAGGCTTGGCGCAGTGAAAAAGCATTTCATTTTGAAAAGAAACAAGTTCATTGTCACAGCTGTCATTTGTCCCAACCAGAGGGAGAAAGCTGTGTTCGTTGTGGGTCGGAACTGCATCACCGCATGCCGAACTCCGTTCAAAAGACATGGGCCTACCTTATCGCCGCAACCATTGCCATTTTTCCAGCCAACCTGATCCCCATTTCGATATTAATCACCAACGGTAAACGTCTTGAAGACACCATCTTTTCTGGGGTTGCTTCTCTGGTAAATACGGACATGTTGGGCATCGCTATCATCATTTTTGTCGCCAGTATTGTCGTTCCCGTAGCAAAAATTCTAGGACTCGGATATTTGCTACTCGCCATTAAATTTAAGCGCAAAGTGTTTCACAAACAGCGCATGATGATTTACTTTGCGGTTAAATGGATTGGTAAGTGGTCGGTGATGGATCTGTTTGTTATCTCTATCATGATGACATTGGTTGACCGCGACCAGATACTTAATTTCACCCCAGGTTTTGGCGCCGTTGCATTTGGAGCCGTTGTGGTTTTCACCATGCTTGCCGCCGAGAGCCTAGACCCAAGACTTATTTGGGATAATTATTCAAAGAGGGAACGTTCTCAAAACAGTTCCCCTATCACACCGAAGCCCGTGAAAAGTGCATCGAATCAAAACGAGAAAGAGCTAGAACATGAGTAATGAATCATTGCCTCCATCAAGTCACTTACCTAAAGTGAAGCGCAACAAAGGTATTTCCCCTCTATGGGCTCTACCTATTTTGACAATGCTTCTTGCTGGATGGTTAGTGGTTAAAGCGATTCACGATGCGGGGCAGCGTGTACAGATTTATTTCTCTGACGCCGCAGGCCTTGTCGCTGGTAGAACAACGATTCGATACCAAGGCCTTGAAGTTGGTATGGTTCGGGACATCAATTTATCCGAAGGGCTCGATAGCATCTACGTCGATGCGGATATCTACCCAGAGGCCACCAAATTACTCTCGAAAGAGACGCGGTTTTGGTTGGTCAAACCAACCGCAAGCTTATCAGGAATTTCAGGATTAGATGCCCTTGTTTCTGGTAACTACATATCCATCCAACCGGGCTCCCTTGAATCCGCAGAGCTTGAAACTAAATTTGTTGCCCTAGACAAAGCCCCTGCGGATCTACGCGATACCTTAGACGGACTCAGTATTACACTCAAAGCCAAAGACCTTGGTGGGATTTCAGTTGGCTCTCAAATCGTCTACAAAAAGATACCTATCGGTGAAATCTACCATTATCAGCTCGACGACAAAGGGCAAAACGTCATTATTCAGGCGTCTATTAAAGAAGAATACCGTCACATCATCACCGACAAGAGCCGTTTCTGGAATGTGAGTGGCATAGGCGCGCATTTCGACTTCAAAGGCATTGATGTTCGACTAGAAAGCTTAAGCGCCCTTTTCTCTGGCGCCATTGCTGTCGACTCCCCAGACGACGGCCTTCCCGTTGATACTGACACTCAATTCAAACTCTATAAGGATGTCCAAACGGCAGGGCGAGGCATCGCCATTAAGGTGACGCTCCCTGATGACAACAAAATCAGCCCAGCTGGTGCTCCAATAATGTATCGCGGTCTAGAAGTGGGACAAGTTACTGATTTAAGCTTGAGCGAAGACCGAGAAAGCATTATTGCATCTGCTGCAATACAACCCGCCTTTAGCGATATGTTGAACACTGGAAGCCAGTTTATTTTGGAAGAAGCAAAAGTCTCGCTTTCTGGCGTCGAGAACATTTCAAACTTAGTAAAAGGCAATTTCCTAACATTGGTACCGGGTGGCGGAGATAAAGCCCGAAACTTCACTGCGATTCGCAAGAACGACTTTAATCGTGAGCAGGCACGTTCTATCCCGCTGCAGTTAGTATCGGACAACTCTTTCGGACTTGAACCTGGCGCCAACATCCTTTATCGCGGCATTCAAGTGGGTGTGATCTCCAAAGTATCACTCAAAGACGAAACGGTGCTGATCGATACACTCATCGATAACAACTACGCCTCGCTTCTGCGTTCGAATAACCGATTCTTTGTGACTGGAAGTGCGAGTGCCGAGCTCACAGAATCAGGCTTAGTGTGACCGTGCCACCAGCCAAACAGCTCCTAACAGGTTCGATTAGCTTTGTGAGTGATGGGTCGTCAAAATCGAAAAAGAGTTACCCGCTTTATGCCAGCCAGTCTTTAGCGGAGTTAGCTAAATCCAATCAAGCAGCTCAATCACGGTGACCTTGGTCGCCAACGAGCTTCCACCTGTATCCAAAGGCAGTCCAATCTTGTATCGAAACCTCGAGGTCGGTAGCGTTCTTGACTACAAACTCAAAGGTGAAAATGTCGTCATTACGACCAACATAGACAACCGTTACAAACACCTTATTACTGATAGCTCTGTTTTCTGGAATCGTTCAGGCGTGGAGTTCAATGCAAGCTTGAGCGGCGTGAGTGTCAAAGCCTCTCCTCTCAAGACATTAGTCCAAGGCGGCATTGCGTTTGATAGTTTAGAGGGAGTTGAAAACAAACAAGGCAACCACTACAAGCTCTATGAGAGCTTTGATAATGCAAGGAAGTTTGGTCACACAATTACCCTCACAGCTAGCAATGCAGACTCGCTTTCTGTGGGTACAGGAATTGAGTACAACGGCGTCAAGATTGGGGAACTCACGAGATTAACACCAGATTTCGACTCAGAATCGGTTGTACTTGAAGCGCGTATTTACCCCGATTTTGCACAAATCGTTGCCAAAGAAGGATCGTATTTCTGGATTAATGAACCTGAAATCGGATTGAGTGGTGTACGCAATATTAAGAACATTTTGAGCAGTTCAATCAGTGTATCCCCGGGGGACGGTAAACCTCACCACCTATTCGCACTCAACACCAAACCGAAAACAGGTAAGTACACCACGTTTACTTTGCAAAGTGAGACTCGAGGCTCAATTGCCGCTGGTACGCCGGTACTCTATCGAGACATCGAAGTCGGTGTCGCGACCAATGTTCGACTTGGGGAGTTCGCCGACCGCGTGATCACTACTATCAATATCGACAATGAATACGCGTATTTGATTCGACAAAACACGGTATTTTGGAACACGTCAGGTGTTGACGTATCGATTGGTCTTACGGGTGCAAACATTAAAGCTGGCACGATTGATAGTATAGTTCGTGGGGGAATTACGTTTGCCACGCCTGAGCAGTCTGAGCTTATGCCGATTGCTAAGCCAACTCAGTCCTTCTACCTTTACGCCAAAGCGGAACCTAGCTGGTTAACTTGGCGAACGCCAATACCTAAGCCTTAGGCTCAAAATACTATCTTTTAGACATGAGGCGAGCCCATTAACGGCTCGCCTTTTTTATCTTTCCTTCCTTCAAACCTAGTAGTCTCGTAGCATTTCGCTATAATCCCTGCGAACCACAAAACATAGGACCAGACCTTGCATTCGAACGTTTACTTACCTGAAGAATTCTTAAGCCAAATTGAAGCGATTTTACCCGAGCCGCTTACAATGGAAGACTTTATCGCTGCATGCCAACGTCCTTTGCGAAAAAGCATTCGCGTCAACACGCTCAAAACCAGTGTTGAAGATTTTCTTGAAACCGCGAAAAACAAAGGCTGGTCACTAGAAGCTGTTCCATGGTGTGAAGAAGGTTTCTGGATCGAGGCCGATGAATCCGAAGTCCCACTAGGTAACACTGCAGAGCACATGTCCGGTCAATTCTACATCCAAGAAGCCAGCTCCATGATGCCTGTGTCTGCCCTATTCAATCACGGTATTGGAGGGATAGATGCGGTATTAGATATGGCCGCAGCTCCAGGGTCAAAATCAACCCAAATTGCGGCAAAACTTGGCAATCGTGGCGTACTGGTGGCCAATGAATTTTCAGCAAGCCGAGTAAAAGTTCTGCACGCGAATGTTGAGCGTTGCGGTGTAAGAAACACAGCATTGACCAACTTTGATGGCCGTGTATTCGGTGGATGGCTCCCAGAACGTTTTGATGCTGTGCTCATTGATGCTCCCTGCTCAGGTGAAGGTACGGTTCGTAAAGACGCCGATGCAATGAAAAACTGGGATCGTGAGTCCGTGTTATCCATTGCAGACACACAGAAAGACTTAATCGAAAGCGCCTTTCATGCACTTAAAACTGGTGGTTCACTCGTCTACTCTACTTGTACGTTAAGTATTGAAGAGAATCAGCAAGTCTGTTTGCATCTCAAAGAAACCTTTGGCGACGCGGTCGAGTTCGAGTCGCTAGAGAACCTTTTCCCAGACGCGTCAAAAGCGACAACGGAAGAAGGCTTCTTGCACATCTTCCCACAAGTTTACGACTGCGAGGGTTTCTTTGTCGCTAAGATCAACAAAACCCAATCCGTTGAAGCGCCACAAGTTAAAAAACGCATGGGTAAATTCCCATTTGAAAAGGCTTCCCGAAAGCAAGCGGACGAAATCTCAAATTCTCTATCGACTTGCCTGAACATTGAGTTGCCTGAAGACAGCCAGATATGGATTAGAGACAAAGATGTTTGGTTGTTCCCCAAGTCACTAGAGCCAATGATTGGTGAACTGCGCTTTTCTCGTATGGGCATCAAAATCGCTGAGACACACAAAAATGGCTATCGTTGGCAACATCAAGTCGCGACTTCGCTAGCCACCGGTAACGAAGAAAACTGTGTAGTACTTTCAGTCGAAGATGCACGTGAGTGGTACATGGGAAGGGATGTCCGACCAGAAAACATCGCCGGTAAAGGTGAAGTGATTGTCAAACACGGTAACGATGTGATTGGATTGGGGAAATGGGTTGCTAATCGTATAAAGAACGGGCTACCTAGAGAGCTCGTTAGAGACAAAAACCTATTCTAAACCGTAACCCCTTAGTATGAAATTCTAATTGAGCCTAGCTAACTCCATACAATCTACTATAGTTACTGTATGGATATCTCAATATATCAAACAGTTAGCGCAGGCTCTGCATGAGCCATTTCCCCTGGCCCAAAACAAGAACGGTTTTGGGCCTTTTTTTAATCAGGCAAGTTAGTCGACGATACGGATTCCATCTTTTTCGATAGTAATTTTACCTTGCTTATACAGGCCGCCAATGGTCTTCTTGAACGTTCCTTTACTGGTTCTGAACGCACTAAAGATCGCTTCTGGTGAAGACTTATCATTCAGAGGTAAAAAGCCCCCTTTCTTTGCAAGCAGATCCATCACTTTCTCGCTCAGATCGTCCATTTTACCTGTACCAATTTTCTGCAGAGACAGGTCAATTTTGCCATCTTCACGAATGTTCTTGATATAGCCTTTAGCTTCTTGCCAACAAAGAGTTTGCCAAACACATCTGACGGGAAGATCATACCCCAATGTTCGCCATTGATGATTGCTTTGTAACCAAGTTGGCTGCGCTCTGCGATCAGTAGTTCGACTTGCTCGTTGCGCTTGTAGTTGGCTGGTGTTTTATCCAAGATACGGTTGAACTTGGTTGTTCCCACAATACGACCCGACGCTTTGTCTGTATAAACGTGGACCAAGATTGTTTGACCAGCGCTCAACCGACCACGTTGCTCACTGAAAGGAACCAAGAGGTCTTTACTCTTAATACCCCAGTTTACAAAGGCACCTGTTGCATTAATGCCTTCAACTTGCATCAAGCCCCACTCGCCCACTTGGGCGATAGGCGTTTCTGTTGTTGCTGCAAGTTGGCTTTCTGAATCGAAGTACAAGAAAACATCTAAAGACTGACCAACTTCCGTACCTTCTGGCACAAGTCTGTTTGGTAGCAAAGTCGTTCCGAAGTCGTCAGCATCTAAAAACACGCCAAAATCCGCTTTCTTAACAACTTCTAAACGGTTTATTTGCCCAACTTTAATCATTTCATCTGTCTCTCGTTAAATTTGCGGTGATTATACCCAAACTCTGATATGCTTTCTTTAACTTCCATAAGGAAAGTTAGTTATTTTTTCAGGAGGAACCATTGGTAACCGTTGATAAACAGGACGGCATCACTCTTAAGATATCTCACGCAATGGCTTCCACCAAAAGGTCAGATCTCGATGTATTTCTTTTCGTTCCCGGAGAACTTGGACTTAACGCCGATGTACTAAGCGAGAATGAACTCTACTACAGCTCCATTCATCAAAAGCGCGCCTATTATAGTGACAAAACTCTTTTGCCACTGGTGCACAGCCGCTTAGCAAAACGTGGCCGACTCTCCAACACTCAGTATCGTGTCAGTTTGAGTTTGTTTGCCTACCAGTATGTGATTGCACTCGATAAGGCGGTTGCAGAGCTCAACAAACATGAAAAAGATGTCATCACGACCGATGAGGTTGATGAAGTTATCGAGCTAGCATTGGATATACTGAAACGCTTGCGACGCAGTATTCCTTATGAAGAGAGCTTGAAACGCTACTACGCAAATATCGACAACTACTTGTCTTGGTATACGAGCCAACGATTTTTATCCTTGGTTGCCCATATGCCCCGTGACGGTGACTATAAGGTCGTGAAAGAACGTCTACTCACGCTGGTCGATAAAGAATTCGCGCACCGTAAATTGAACAACTACAACTCACAGCGTGTACGTGACGACGTAACGCGAATGAGTAATAAGATGCGCTTACTGCGCAGGCTTATTGAACACCCCATTGTTCTCAAAGAGAAAACAACATCACTTGGCAAAAACATGAAACGCGCCACCAAAGGCGTCGCCACTGGTTTAGTAATGGTCTTTGTGACCATTACCGCGATCATGGCGCGAGATTACTGGGGTGAGATTACCGCTTCTTTCATTGTTGCTATGTCTTTTGTCTATGCTCTACGGGAAATCTTTAAAGACGACCTTCGTGACGTGCTCTGGCGTTGGCTAAGGAAAGGCAAACCTAAATGGCGTAAGCGTTACATCGATCCGACGACAAACAAGTCGGTAGGCCAAAAGCTTGAATGGTTGGACTATAAATCGCTGTCAAAGCTGCCAGACCGTATCAAAGCCATTCGCAAGAAGCGCGTTGTTCAACGTGAAGAGCAGATTGTCCATTACCGCTCGGAAGTCGAAATGTCGACGTCTCGCTTCATGAGCGGTTATGAAGAGACGAGAGAATCACTGATGATTAGCATGCGTCCTTTAACTCGACTTATGGATAAAGGCGCTAACAAAGTGTACCAAGTTAATAATGGGCAAGTGACTAAAGAGTCCGTTGAAAAACGCCATCTACTTAACTTAATCATTAAAGAAGACGACCATAAAAACGAGCCTCAATACTACCGCTGGAAGATTGTTCTAAACCGGAGCAAGATCGTCGCCATTGAGCAAATTGAAATACCAGCGCAACCTAGTAGCTAACCTTCTCAATAAAAGATAACGGAACTAAGCGCTGATTTTCTTCAATGATAGTGTTAAGTGGAATTCGGCCATTGGCTCATCGCCATGAAGTGATGGGCAGATGGCCGTAATTTTTACAGGCCGATTTACTCGTTGACCCGTTGCAAATGCTTCGTCGAGCATTTCATCAATCTTCTTCCCATCATCACAAATGAAATGAACATCGGCTTCGGGCCGTTTAAGGAAATCACCCGTCACCGACTTGAAGGCCAGCGATACCTTCTCCCCTCGCTGCTCAGCCTTATGCATCGCCATAAATCCACCTGCAACGTCTGCACCCACGGCAAGCACGCCAAAATACATACTATTCAGATGATTCTTAGTTTTCCTTCTAAGTGGAATCCGAATCTCCACCCTATCATCATCTAAAGTCAAAATTTTCGGTCGGCTCAACCAAATGAATGGGACTTTGAAAAAACCAAACAAAGAGAGGTAAAGGTTAGCTTTTCTTACCGCACTGATCATATTTGTCTTCCCTGAAAACTAGTCTGACCAGTTAATATTTGAAGTAACATTTTGTCAACATCTGTACTCTAACAATGCCGCCTAGCGCATTCCTTTTGGTATGAAACGTATAAACGACACTAGTCGTCAGTCGAAAACCACCTCATTCATAACAAACAACAACTTCAGTGCTCTACGCGACTGGAGGAATCTTTCATCAATACGAAAAGATTCCCCATAAGAGTTTATTCCTACTCCCATTTCCGTTATCTTTACCGCTTCGAAATTTAAAAGATCAGGCTATCGTATGCCATTAAAAACAGATGAACTAAGAACCCAAGCACTGGGGCCAATGCCAACTCCGGCAGAGCTAGGAAGCGCGCATCCGATCACTGATGACGTAGCCCAGCGTATCGCTCAATCTAGAAAACAAATCGAAAATATCCTTACTGGGGACGACAAACGCCTACTCGTGATTGTTGGCCCTTGCTCAGTACACGATACTGATGCTGCGCTTGATTACGCAGCTCGCCTTGCTGACATCCAAGAACAATACAAAGATGAGCTTTTCATCGTGATGCGCACGTACTTTGAAAAGCCGCGCACCGTTGTAGGTTGGAAGGGTCTAATCACAGATCCAAACTTAGATGGGTCTTACGCTTTAGAAGCTGGCCTAAGCAAAGCTCGTAAATTACTGCTTGATATCAATAAACTAGGCCTTGCGACAGCGACAGAGTTCCTAGATATGATTACTGGTCAGTACATTGCTGACCTTATTACTTGGGGTGCAATTGGCGCACGTACGACAGAATCTCAAATCCACCGCGAAATGGCGTCTGCTCTATCGTGCCCAGTGGGTTTCAAGAATGGTACAAATGGCAACATCAAGATTGCAATAGATGCGATTCGCGCTTCAAAAGCATCGCACTACTTCTATTCGCCAGACAAAAATGGCCGAATGACCGTTTACCGCACTGCAGGTAACCCACACGGTCACGTGATTCTACGAGGTGGTGATAAAGGGCCGAACTTCGACTCAGAAAGCGTTGCTGCAGCCTGTAAGCAACTTGAAGAGTTCGACCTACCACAACGTTTAGTGGTTGATTTCAGCCACGCTAACTGCCAAAAGCAACACAGAAAGCAAATTGACGTTGCTAAAGACATCTGTAAGCAAATCGAATCAGGCAGTGATCGCATCGCGGGTATCATGGCAGAAAGCTTCATCGAAGAAGGCAATCAGCCGATGGATGATATCTGCAACCTTGAATACGGTAAATCCATTACCGATCCATGTCTAAGCTGGCAAGATACCACTCATATGCTAGAGCTACTGGCGAACGCGGTTAAAACAAGACTTTAAAACTTAAGGAATAGATTATGCCTTCTTTTGATATTATTTCTGAAATTGATACAGTCGAGCTACGTAACGCTGTCGACAATGCGACACGTGAACTATCAACGCGTTTTGACTTCCGTGGCGTTGAAGCAAGCTTTGAAATGCAGAAAGATGAATCTGTAAAACTCAGCAGTGAAGCTGACTTTCAGCTACAGCAAATGCGTGACATTCTTCGCGGAAACCTCACCAAGCGTGGTGTAGATGTGAACGCAATGGAGTCTCAGAAAGCAGAGCAAACTGGCAAGAACTGGCATCAAAATGTTGTCTTCAAACAAGGTATCGATACGCCAACTGCTAAGAAAATCGTTAAGATGATTAAAGACGCTAAGATTAAAGTCCAAGCATCTATTCAAGGTGAAAAGGTTCGAGTCACAGGCAAAAAGCGTGACGACCTACAAGCAGTAATGGCTTTAGTTCGCAATGGTGAACTCGGTCAGCCGTTCCAGTTTGAAAACTTTCGTGATTAGGGTCTGTTGACCTTTCGCGGTTAAATTTTGTTCGAGGTAAAATCGTTTTAGGCGAGGCGAAGACCG
>NZ_JYJP01000104.1 GCF_001012815.1 Vibrio mexicanus | reverse complement strand
CAAATGTAAATGCCCCTGCTTATTGGCAGGGGCATTTTTAACTTCGAAGGAAAATCTAGGCCGACTAACCTTTTGGATTACGTTTGGCGTTGAGTTCTTCAATCACAAGCGGCGGTGCGATTTTACCTAGTGCTTCCATACAGTCGTCGGCATAATCATTGTTGTGTCTAACGTAGATATCACACAGTGCATAAAGATGTTCTGGTGCACCTGACAGGGCATAGGCTTTTTCAAACGATTGTGTCGATTTGTCTATCGCTAGTGGCTCTTGCAGCACGCCATTCAAATACCAAAAGTAGCTGTTATTGTTTGCGAGATTTGCCGCTTGATCCATTTCCGTTGCAGCCGCCGCTTTATCATCAATTCGTACCAATGCTAATGATTTTGAATAGTGTAGGTTGGCGTGATTTGGCAATTTTTTGATTGCTGTGTCCAACACTTCAATCGCCTCACTGTTTTTATTCTGCGCACGGTAGTTGTCTGCATAGCCAAGCCACACCTGCGACTCCATTGGCATCGTATCCACTAAGTTTTCGTAGTAGCTCTGCGCTTGTTGATAGTCTCCCGTCCAACGATAAACATCAGCCAACATAAGTTGAGATTCTGCATCACCCATCGAACTTAATTGCCCTACTAACTCGTGCAAAGGCTCATTTAGTAACTCTTTTTGCGCTTCATTTAACTGAGGAAAATCTTGAGCAAATGCAGTAGCGGCTGATAGCCTGACAGAAGCTTCTGTATCTGTTAATAACGGAGATAGCATTCTCCATCGATGCTCTAATTGATAGGGCGATGCGCCAATGATCGCGGCTTCTCGAATGGTGGCACTTTCATCTTTCACCGCTCGCGTGACCGCCACCAAACCATTTTGACTGGGTTGTGTACCCAAGGCTCTAATGGCCTCTGCGCGTTCTTCGTCAGATAGACGAATGTCTTGAGCCGCGTAAGCGAGCGCTGCTGCGTCTGTTGCTCCAGCCAACGAAGGAGTCGCAGATTCAACAGGAGGTTTGCTCACCACTTCTACATTGTTGTTTGCGGTTACTGATTGGCTCATCATGGCAGTCATGACGAGCAAAGGGATCATTTTCATCTTACTCATGGTTTACCTCTTCCCACGCGCTAGAAGCGAGTTTGGAATGTTGCTGCCTTTCTTTGTTCTAAGTAGGCTTGTAGATGTTTATCACTGTACTTTCCATGAGCGACAGGATGTTTTGCACTTCGCAATATGTAGGCCATCGATTTATCGATGTGCGAAAAAAACTTATGCCAACCGGCACACAGATAATTGAGGCCCTGCTCGCCACTTTTCGTTCTGATAAAGCGATTCTTCGGGCATTCGCCATGACATGCGAATCGATAATCACACGCTTGGCATTGATTCGTTAACGTTCTTGACTTGCCAAAACCAAAATCTTGCTGCTTTTGCTAAACGCCATTTTGTCGAGTTTGTCGTGATGAATATTGCCAATTTTGTATTCTGGATACACATAGTGGTCACAGGTAAACACGTCGCCATTGGGCTCCATTGCTAGCCCTTTGCCACACAAATCGCTTAAAGTACAAAGCGGATTACGACGCCCCATCCACGCTTCTAGACTGGCTTCAAAATATTGAACAAACACTTTGCCGATATCATGTTGTACCCACTCATCGAAGATAGTAATCAGGAAGTTACCCCACGCGTGATCAGACACACACCACGGCTCCATAATCGAGTTGGCATTACCCGGAATGAGTCGCTTGTCACCTTGCATTGGCTGTTCATTAACGCTCCACGTTTGTGGTGCGGTTGTTCGGAACGATTTCTGCTCAACAATAGGAATAAACTGCATTTGAGGTGACTTCACTTCGTCACGCAAAAAGCGATAGATTTCCAGCGCATTTTGGCTGGTTAGGTTATTCACACACGTTAACGTGGCAAACCTCACTTCATGTTTGTGTAATAGCTCCACTGCAGCCATAACTTGCTTGAACGTACCTTTGCCCGCTCTGTTGGTTCGGTAGGCATTGTGCAACATCTCAGGCCCATCAATACTGAGGCCTACGAGGAAGTTGTTTGCTTTTAAGAACTCACACCATTTGTCGTTGAGTAAAGTACCATTTGTCTGCAAGTCGTTAGAAATCGTGACGCCTTCTGGTTGATACTTCTTCTGAAACTCAACGATTTTTTCAAAGTAAGGAAGGCCTAGCATGGTCGGTTCCCCGCCCTGCCAAGAAAAGATAATTTCCGGTGTGTTCTGCACTTCAATGTACTGACGAATATAAGCTTCTAACATTTCGTCGTTCATTTTTGGTGAGCAGTCTTTTTTGTACTCCAATAAGTCCTGTTTACTGAGGTAATAGCAATATTTGCAATCAATATTACACACAGCGCCAATAGGCTTAGCCATCACATGTAAACGTTTAGAGGCTTTGCCTTTGTACATTTTACTTTTAGGAAATGGCTGCTGAGTAATAGGAGCTTGAGTATTAGACATAAACATCAACCTGTTATTGGAAACAGGCTCAATCATAACGACTGCCTATAAATTCAGCTTGTTATACCCATTATAACTTTTAGGCATGTTGATATGTGGTAGCTTTACTCTCGTTTCGTATCACCTTGCCCGTTCTCCTTTCGGTGGTACTCGCACCCTACTTACCAGAGGTAATACAATGATGAACGTAAGCCGAAAGGCTCTTCTTACCCCTATCGCTATGTTATTGATTACAGCAGGATGCGCATCAACGGTTGAACACCCAATCGCCGTCAAAATAAACCAAGACATGGTGCTTGTTCATGGAGGCGAATATGTGCGTGGTTCAGATGAGAGCCAATTCGCAGCTGAAAAACCAGCAAAGGTGGTCACTGTCGATAGCTTTTACATCTCTAAGTTCGAAGTAACACAAGAGTTGTTTAATAGCGTGATGGGATCTTCAATGAGCTTTTTCCAAGATCCTCAAGTGCCGGTCAACAATCTGAGCTGGCAGCACGCGGTTTACTTTGTTGAACAGTTAAATGAGTTAACTGGTGAAAACTACCGTTTACCTACTGAAGCAGAATGGGAATACGCCGCAAAAGGTGGACATAAGAGCCTTGGATACACTTACGCTGGTTCAGACAATATTGATGAAGTGGCTTGGTACGCTGGGAACTCCAATAACCGCGCCCATCCAGTTGGGTTAAAGGCACCCAATGAATTAGGTTTGTATGATATGACGGGTAACGTAGGCGAGTTTGTTATTGATGCCTTTGATGATACTTTTTACCGCTTTGGGCCAACTGACAACCCTTCGAATCAAAAAGACAGTGCTGTTCATCTCGCCCACAAATCTGTACGAGGCGGAAGCTTTGCTTATGAGGCTGAACGCTCAGAGAATTTCCGTCGCGACTTCGCTTCGCAATCAATCATCATGTCGGACATGGGGCTGCGTTTAGTTAAAGATGTTGACTAGGGTTAGCCACAACAACGAATAGCAAAAAGGGCCAAACGGCCCTTTTCTTATTCTTATCTATATTTGCCTAAGCAACATTTACCATTCCAGACTGTTCGATGCTTCAATCAATTTGGTACGCAACCATTGGTGGCTGGCATCTTGATTACGGCTTGGGTGCCAAATAGCGGCAACGTTCTGATTGGGCATTTCAAAAGGCACTGGATACGCTTTGATATTGTAAAGCTGCTGCATATAGGTGATACAGAATGACGGCAAGAACGCCAAGCAATCCGTCACCTCCAGCATAGGAATGGCCTCCATCACACCTGGTGATGTGTACGCCACTTTACGCTTTTCTAATGGCTCAATTCCTAGACTTGTCATAACGTGCTGGCGATTGTGCCAACGGGCAATGGCAATATGTTCTTCACGATAAAAATCTTCGAGCGTTACCTCACCTTGAATCCGCGGGTGGTCAGCACGGCAGCACACTGCAAAATTGCCTTTGGCGATCACTTCATGCTTTAACACGCTACGACCCATAGGTTCCATATCAATGATGAGATCGTATTTTTCGAGCCTTAAATCCGCTTCGTAATCCGCGGTGAACAAGGGGTGCACTTCCAAACGAACATTAGGCGATATCTGTCGCATGGCGTTAAATAGCGTTGGCATTAGATGGTTGGCAATGGATGCCAAGCAGGCAATGGAGTAAACACGATTAGACTCGGTTGGATCAAAATCGCGCGACGAACTCAATGTCGACTGAAAGTTCTTAAGTGCAGTGGCCATAGCAGGGTAAATTTCAGCCGCAAAGCTGGTTGGCTCTACTCCACTGCTCGAACGATGAAACAGCGAGTCTTCATAAATATCACGCAGTCGAGCCAATGCCTTACTCACCGCTGGCTGACTGATCTCAAGCCGAGCGGCGGCTTTCGACAAGCTGCATTCTTCATATATCGCGACAAAGACGGGAATTAGGTTAAGTTCGGTATTTTTCATATTTTAGTTATCACCATTTAGGCGTTGTGCCTCTTCATTTATCCTAACAAACATATCCATAAGTGCCTAACCGCTTGGTGTTTTTTGACGTTAGACGGTGATATGACAAAGGCTCAGACAATTATGATTATCCAAGCCTTCTAGTTATGTCGTTTTGGGTTCGATCTGTGACTGGGCGAAACCAACTTCGTCAATCAAGATCCAATGCTTTAGGAATCTTAAATTTGTCTGTGTTCTTAGTGGAGTCCATTGATTCACCACTTAGCCTTGTTCTTAATCGCCTCCAGACCAAGAACAATAACCGCTTGGTCAAATGTTGAGTTTGAAAACGGTATTCAGCGAAATTCTCCGGTGGAATATCGAGTCCACTCTCCGAACCCGAAGATCGTGCTTCATTCGCCTGTACCATGCTAGGTTTTGTTTGGTCATGACCTTTAGGGCTACCATTCATTAAAGTAGGCCAGCCTGTCGCGACTCTAAGTTTTTTGTAAACCAACCGACGAGCCTGCGTATCGTTGCCCATTAGACCCATCTTAACCAGTTCAAGATCCGCAGGCAGTGGATGTGTTCGATAGCGACGAACCGCCCACCAAAGCACAATAATCAAAGCAAGAGTGACGATTAGGCCAAGCAATATCGTTTGGCCATAGGCCGCGAGAAAAGACGCGAATGTGTGCGAAACAATCACAGTTTTGCCTTCAATAACTTCCGTTTCCAACTGCTGCTTTTCAGTGTTCCACCAACGCAACGTATAACTGGGTAAGGTCACCTCGCCGCCTGTTTGGAGAATCAAAGTTTGCTCCTCTGCGCGAGTAGAGACATAACGGCCACGAGTCTGACTGTCACTCAACTGACTTGGAGTAAGATAGCTTTCATAATGAGCGGTGCTTTGATCTGTAAGAACATCCGGAATCAATATCGACAGCGTGTTATTTGCCGAGATGTTCACTCGGCGCACGATTGCATCACCGACTGTCAGCATGCCATCATTATTCGCCTCATCACGGCCTGACTGCTCTTGAGCAATAACAGCCCATTCTTGACTAATATTCAGCTCGCTTGAAGCCAACCACTTTTCATCTTGGGCTAACTTGCCGTCTGGCAGTAGCGCATTAAATGACAAAGGGGGCGTATGAAGCGTGGCGACAATATTTTGATTAGTTGCGGCCGAAAATTGCACTTCCACGGGTGTGGATGGAATCACTACTCTTCCGCTAACCAAAGGATAAAAGGTGATCTCCCAACGCTGTTTCGACCATGTGACACCGTCATGTCGCTCAGTCATGTTAGTTGCAAACTGACTGCGCTGCATAGAGATAACATTGGGGATCTCAAATGGCGTTATTTGCGTTGCGCCAGTAAACCAACGTGGCGTTGCTATCTCGATAGTCATAATGACTTGCTCTGTCGTCGACACTTCTTTTATGGTCGGCGTTTCTTCTAACTCGATCGGCGCTTTTCTGCCAAGCCAACCTTTTAGTTCAATCATTTGCGAGTAGTCTTGTTTCGACTTGGCTTCTGAAGCGTCACCTATCCATTCGTCAGCTTGAACTACGCCAGATGTGAGTAAAATAAGAGAAAAGAGCAAAACAACTATTCTTAAAGGGGCTAGCCATGAAAGGACTACCCCACTAGGAGCGATCCTTGAAGAAGTAGGATTTTGCAAAAAGGTTCTGATCCTCATTGATGCGCTCCTTGACTTTCTTTGGTCGTAGCCTTGTATTTTTGGGCCGCTGTATTGGATTCTAGCTGCAGATAAAACTTGTTTTGTAGAAACAGCTTAGGCTCAGATTCAACACGCTCTAACCAGCGCAAAGCAAGCTCTTCACTGCCCAATATTTCATTGGCGTTTAGAGATTCTTCCACTAACAAATCTTGGGTGACAGTTTCCTCCGCACCGTCACTGGTTTGCGGATTATCGCCGAGCTCGAATGACTCTTCTGCACCATCTGTGGTATTCATTTGATCTTCACTGGTTCGATTTATCTCACCAATGATGTAATCCAACACTGAAATATTTTGTTCTGCTTTACCGATGTATTCTTGCGGCAATTTATCGGATTCAAGTAGGTCCAGTAAAAGTTGTCGTGCTGCTGGATACTCTCTTTGCCTTGCCAAAGCAGATGCAGCATTGTAGTAACCAACAGGGTCACCAGAGCTAATGAACGCAGCGTGAGACTCGACATAGTTTCGCCCGTAGTAATAAGCGACACCTTTACGCATTGGTTCGGTAAAGAGCTCTGCAGCCTTTAGGTAGTCACCTTTTTCAAACGCCCACTGCGCCTGTTGATCTTGTGTCATCCACAAGTCTAACCACCACTGAGTCACTCGATTATGCGAACTGTCATTTTCAGATTGTTCAATTTGCACGGTGACGGGTGAGTCGCCATTGTTCTCTGACGCTTGAGCTGATGGCGTCATCATGCTGGATTTACTAACACCATGACCAACGCCCATTTAACCAGCCACCCTTTTCTAAACCAAAGCAGCATCATCAATGTCACCGGAATCATCAATCCATACCCCATGTCCTGCCACGGCATATCCGTGTCACTGCCTAACTGCATGTTTCGCTCAACCAAGCGATCTAGGCGCTCAATATCTCTGTGGTCAGTGGTCATCTCAACAAGGTCAGCAGAACTGTTTTTCGCCAAGATTTGCAATGAGTAGTCCGCTTCCCCGTTCATAGCTTGAACGCTATACACAATCAGCTTGTGGGAACTCGTCGAAAAATAGTCACTGAGTTGAGCCAAAGATGGCGAATCAAGACTGTCAGTGATCAATACCACGCTCGATCCCAAGGTATCTGCTAGAAGCGAGTCAATCAGGGGAATCGCCGTTGAAGCCTGTTTGCCACTTACCGGTAACACATCTGGCTCTAAGGCAGAGAGGAACGGCGTAAATACCGCGCTGTCTTGTGTCATAGGCATCGCCAAATGAGCACTACCTGCGTAGGCAATGAGCGCATTTTGGCCGCCTTGTCTTATGCTCAGTAGGTCTTGTACTTTTTGCTTGGCGCGTGTTAATCGATTAGGCGGTACATCTTTTTGCAGCATGGTGGTACTGGTATCTAACACATACAGTACTTTGGCTTTGTCCTCTCCAAATGGAGACGCTTGTTGTTTCCAGGTAGGCCCCGCACTCGCAATCACCGCTGTAAAGATACACACAGCAAGCAGCTTAAGCGGAAGGTTGCTTTTCCAACCCGTTTGACCAAAGGAAAGTGCTTTTTGTAGATGTTCAGGTAAGAGTGTTTGCCATGAAGGCGCAGCCTCTCGCTTCCACTGCTGATAAAACAGGAATGAGAAAGGAATTAGCGCTAGTAACCATAAAGGCCTAATGAAATGGAATTGTTGGAAAAACAGCTGCCAATTGATGCTATCAAACATGTTCATGCTCCTTTTCTTCAACGTCCTCATTCGACTTTTGACGATTGAGCTGCAGAGAAAGTCGCTGGCTAACGTGCACAAGGGAAAAGGCAAGCAAGTAGATAAGAACCACAGCACCCAACAACTTGTGATGCAAGCTCTCTTTTGGCCAATAAGTTTCGCTTTCAAACAAAACGGGTTCTAGCTCGTTAATCATTTGGTAAGCAGTGAGGAGCTCTTCACCGTTTAGGGCTCGAAATGCCTCCCCTCCAGTTTGCTTTGCGATACGCTCGATGACATCCATATCAAGCGCCTGCTCACCCACGGTTTCAGGGTCGCCCATTGCTATCATGTGGATCTTAATATCTTTTGCGGCTGCGACTTTAGCAGCTTCGACAGGCTCAACAAAACTGCCCGTATCGTTGCCATCGGTGAGTATAATTACAACCTTCTCAGAGGTGCTGTTTGACTCTTCAAACACTTTGATCGATAAGCCAATGGCATCACCTAACGCGGTGCTTGGCCCCGCCATTGCAACATCCGTCTGCTCTAACAGCTCCATCCAAACAGAGTGGTCGGCGGTAAATGGCGATTGAACAAAGGCGGCGTCGCCAAATAGAATCAGGCCGAGCCTGTCACCTTCTCGAAGCGAAACAAACTCTTCCAAGACTTGCTTGGTCGCCTCAAGTCGATTGACGGTTTCCCCGTCGGTTGATACAAAATCTTGTTCGGCCATTGAGCCCGAAAGATCCACCACAACCATAACGTCGCGACCATATTGCTCGCGTACCTGTGGCTCTCCAATGATCGTGGGCTTCGTTAATGCCAATACCATTAACACCCAACACACTATCAAGCAATTCGCTGCCAAATGCTAGGCTCAAGCTGGCTAGAACCTTTGCGTGGCGTTTCATTCAATATCTGCATAATCTGAGCGAAAAATGGCACTTTCGTTGCCTGTTGCTGCGTTCGATAAGCGGGTGCTAGTTTATGAATGACAAACGGCAGTGGCAGTATTAACAACCACCATGGATAAGTTAATTCGAGTGCTGACATGGAGCCTCTCTATCCGGGTTATTTTCGTTTGCGGTTTGATGGTAAGCCACATGGTACTTCACCCAAGCTAGGCAATACTTTTGAAGAATAACGGCATCTTCAGAATTAAGCTCAAAATTAGGGTTCACAAGAGATGTCATCCAAGCATCGCGAACAGACTCATCTAATTCAGGAATGTCTGGCGACATCTCTGTTAGTTGTTCAAAGAATGGCTCACTGATCAATTTTGCATAAGAAGGCGATAGATAGGTCAGCACGGCCTTTATCACGTTAAAAAAATGTGGCCCAACCGCATGGCTATTGGGCTGGATATTAGCAAGAGCATCCAATGCTTCCTGTCGGTATCGATTCTGCCACCAGTGAAGACCGCATTTGTATGCCACGTAGGCTAACGCTATGACGAGCAAAGCAAATAGCACTTTCCAACCGATGGTTTGTGGCCACCAGCTCACTGAATCCATCACTTCCACATCAGCGAGCTCACGTAGAATGTAAGTACTAGGCGGTTGATGGTGCATTAACGACCTCCTAGCTGTTGTATCAGCTGGTTAAGGTGTTCACCATACGTGTCCAGTGTGATAACTGGTAATGACTTGCTGTTGGTTAGACGCCCAAGATGTCGGTTTGTTTGACTTTGGTGTTGTTTGAAGGCTTGATTGACGCGTTCACGTTGGCCTTTACCTTGTAAGGTGAACTGGTGTTCGCCATCGCCCACTAACCAAGAACTCATGCTAATTGCATCGGGAATTTCATTTTCTAATGGGTCTTTGACAATGATAGGAATAACATCATTATGCCTTTGCAGTTGATTGGCTTGTTTCAAATCGGCTTCTGTAGCGTCATGCCAGTCGCTGATAAAAACCACCGTCGCGTTACGAGGCTGAATTCGACTGATCGCCTTCATCGCATCGGCGAGTGTTTTTTTGTCACTCGAATGCGAGCCTAACTGCATTAGGTTTTGTGATTCTTGCGAAACGATTTTGAGCAAGCTAAGTAGCGCATTTCGATTCCGCGCAACTTTGACGTAACGGACCTTGTCATCGGAGAGCAGCATGCAGTTGACCCGATCACCCTGTTTCAGCGTTCTCCATGACAACAGTGACAATACTTCAGCGGCAACCACAGATTTCATCACCGATGTCGTCGAAAAGAACATGCTTGAACGAAGATCCACACAAATCATCACATTGCGGTCTTTCTCCTCGCTGTATGAACGAACGTAGGGCTTTCCGGTTCTCAACGTGACTTTCCAATCGAGATTTCGAATGTCGTCCCCATGCTGATATTGCTTAAGCTCTTCGAAATTCAGCCCTCGACCTCTAAGCTTTGACTGATGACGGCCACTTAGCGCCGTTCGGCCAAAAAGACTTGGCAGCAGACTCACCGCTGATGCGTGGCTTTGTAAACGCACCAATCGACTATAGTCACAGGCGATTCGTGAATCGAGGCCGACGCTATTCACTTGTTTGGTTAGCACTTTTTTCGCTCTGGTTTGATTTGTCATGGAGTGAACCTTAACCAATTGGCACTGAATCTAGTAATTCATTCACCACGTCACTTTGACTAATCCCATCGGCTAGGGCGTCGTAACTTAAGGTAATTCTGTGACCAAGTACCATATGAGCGACGTCGCGAATATCATCGAAAATCACATGATCACGGCCAGATAACCAAGCTTGAGCACGTGAGCACTTATCCAAAGCAATCGACGCACGAGGACTCACTCCCACACTGATCCACTGCTTTAATGATTCGCTTTGGCGTACTGACTCTCGCGTCGCCATGATTAGGTTGACCATGTACTCTTCACACAAGTCAGAAACGGCTATCTCTTGTACTTCCCTGCGCGCCGCAAACACCACTTGGTGATCAATTGTTAGTTTGCTTATGGTCTGCGAGTTATCTTCTTTCTTTGACTGATCCTCTCTCAGCTCTTCATCACGCCGCTCTTCATCTCGCATTAGCTGAATGATTGCACGTTCTGATGTCGCATCGGGGTAATCCACATTCACTTTGATCATGAAGCGGTCCATTTGCGCTTCAGGCAACGGATAGGTGCCCTCTTGCTCAACTGGGTTCTGGGTTGCTAAAACCATAAATAGCTCAGGCAAGGCATGGGTTTCGCCACCAACAGTCACCGTGTATTCCGCCATTGCTTCAAGCAAAGCCGCTTGTACCTTAGCAGGTGCTCGGTTGATTTCGTCAGCTAAAACCAGACTGTTAAATATGGGACCTTGTTGAAAGCTAAGCTGTGGTTTTCCGGCCACTTCTTGATACATTTCGGTTCCCGTGACATCCGATGGTAGCAAGTCGGGCGTGAACTGGATTCGACCAAACTCCGCATTTAAAGCTTCGGCCAACGCCTTTACTGAACGGGTCTTTGCAGTACCAGGTAAACCTTCAAGTAAGACATGTCCTTTGGTGAGAAGCGCTATCGATAAAGCCTGTACAACAGATTCTTGGCCAATAACTTGAGATTTCACTGCATGGTTGATTGAGGCGAACACCTCATAAGATGAAGACATAGCAAGCCTTAACGTTTCGTATTTGGCTTCATCCTATCTGTTACTGAGATAACTATTGGTTATAGTCAGTATTGCTCATTGCTATTTCACCGACTAAATGTGATCGATGAAATGATTTTGGTGTACTCACAACCTAATATTATTGATTCATATCACACTATTACTTTTGGTTATAAATATTATAAAGCGACACCAAATAGTTCGATTCGTTACCGTATTGCCAACCACTTAGCAGGCATAACTCAAAATTGATTTGCTGAGTGTAAAACCTAATAAATCCACTATTGGAGTCAATATGGCAAACTTAGTAAGTAAGGTTGCTCTGGGTGTGGGCACTATCGCCACAGCTGGTGCTGCCGCTGCTGCAGATCAACCAAACATCCTAGCTATCTGGGGTGATGACATTGGTATCTTTAACATTGGTGCGTACAACAACGGCATGATGGGTTACGAAACCCCAAACATTGACCGTATCGCAAATGAGGGCGCACTGTTTACTGACCACTACGGTCAGCAATCTTGTACCGCAGGTCGTGCTGCGTTCCTGACAGGCCAAGAACCATTCCGTACAGGCCTTCTAACCATTGGTATGCCAGGTTCAGACCACGGTATTCCTGATTGGGCACCAACCATTGCAGACTTACTAAAAGAACAAGGCTACATGACGGCTCAGTTTGGTAAGAACCACATGGGTGACCAAGATAAACATCTACCAACGGCTCACGGTTTCGATGAATTCTTCGGTAACCTTTACCACCTAAACGCGGAAGAAGAGCCAGAAACTTACTACTACCCACAAGATCCAGAGTTCCGTGCACAATTTGGTCCTCGTGGCGTGATCAAGTCAACGGCTGACGGCAAGATTGAAGATACTGGCCCAATGACGCGTAAGCGTATGGAAACTGCAGATGAAGAGTTCCTTGAAGCGTCTCTAGATTCATGGAGCGTGCAGTGAAAGCTGACAAGCCGTTCTTCATTTGGCATAACACGACGCGTATGCACGTTTGGACTCGTCTACAAGAGAAATACCAAGGCGCATCAGGTATCTCTATCTATGCTGACGGTATGCTAGAGCATGATGACCACGTTGGTATCCTTCTAGACAAGCTTGATGACCTAGGCATTGCTGACAACACTATCGTTATCTACTCTACCGATAACGGCGCTGAGACAGTATCTTGGCCAGATGGCGGTGCGACCTTCTTCCACGGCGAGAAAGGCACGACATTTGAAGGTGGTATGCGTGTTCCTCAACTTGTTCGTTGGCCTGGTGTAATTGAACCGGGTACTAAGATCAACGACATCATGTCCCACAAAGACTGGATCCCGACACTGCTTGCTGCAGCAGGCGATGATAAAGTCGTTGAAAAACTAAAGTCTGACAAAGGCGCGCGTTACAACGGCAAACAGTGGCGTGTTCACCTAGACGGTTACAACTTCCTACCTTACTTCGAAGGTAAAGAAGAGAAAGGCCCACGTGAGTCAATGCTTTACTTCTCTGCGGATGCTGAGCTAAACGCAGTACGTTGGAACGACTTCAAAGTATCGTTCGCGGTACAAGAAGGTAACATCACTGATGCTGTTCGCTTCCAAACTAACTGGCCTCAAATCGTCCACCTACGTGCTGACCCATTTGAGAAAGCACCACACGAATCAGGCATGTACCTACGTTGGATGGCAGACAACATGTGGCTATTCGTACCAGTTGCTGGTCAAATCCAACCATTCGTAGAGTCTGTTGCAGACTACCCGTTCCAAGCTAGCCAAGTGCTAAACCCGGGTAACTTCAACCAAAACGTAATGATGCTGCAGAGCCGTTTACAAAGCCTAGAAGCAGCAGCTAGCAAATAACTCGCTAACTAACCAGTAAATCAAAGCCCCGATATCATCTGATATCGGGCTTTTTCTATTACAAAATCACCCCAAATCGTTGTCGAATATTTGGGTAAACGTTGCTTTTCTGTTAGATTTACTGCCGCAGAAAGTAATACGCGTAGTTTCTCTTTACATCGCACAAAATAACGCTATTATCCTCACGCAAACGTTTTCCTTACCACCATTTGCTGCCTAGCGAGAGTTTTATGCTGTCAGATATCGATATTTGTCGCTCTGCGAAATTGCTTCCAATTGAACACGTTGCCACTCAAAGTGGACTACTAAACGATGAGTTTAAAACTCAAGGACCACACAAAGCGAAAGTATCGCTCAATGCATTATCACGCCTAAAAGAAAACAAAACAGGAAAACTGGTTTTGGTGACTGCCATCACCCCAACGCCATTGGGTGAAGGTAAGACAGTTACCACTATCGGACTGTCACAAGGTTTGAAGCAGCTAGGCCGCTCAGTAATGGCGTGTATTCGCCAACCATCAATGGGTCCGGTATTTGGTGTTAAAGGTGGCGCAGCAGGTGGCGGCTATTCGCAAGTTGCGCCAATGGAAGAGTTGAACCTTCACCTAACCGGTGACATTCACGCGGTTACGGCTGCGCACAACCTAGCGGCTGCCGCTATTGATGCGCGCATCTATCATGAACAGCGTAATGGTTATGCAGACTTTGAAGCGCGCGCTGGTTTAAAAGCCCTTAAAATCGACCCTCAAAATGTAATTTGGAAACGCGTTGTCGACCACAACGACCGCGCATTGCGCATGGTGACGGTTGGCCGCAACGAAGTGAGCAAAACCATCAATGGTTTTGAGCGTGAAGACGGCTTCGATATCTCGGCGGCTTCTGAACTAATGGCGATCCTTGCTCTTGCTTCAGACATTAAAGATTTGCGCGCTCGTATTGGCCGAATCGTGGTGGCTTACAGTATTGATGGACACCCTATCACCACTGAAGATCTTCAAGTTGCTGGTGCGATGGCAGTAAGCATGAAAGATGCTATCGAGCCAACTATGATGCAAACACTCGAAGGCGTACCAACGCTTATCCACGCAGGCCCGTTTGCCAACATCGCGCATGGCAACTCTTCAATCATTGCCGATAACATTGCCACTAAGCTATCTGACTTCACCGTAACCGAAGGCGGTTTTGGTTCAGACATGGGCTTTGAGAAAGCGTGCAATATCAAAGCACAAGCGTCAGGTAAAGCGCCTGATTGCGCGGTGATTGTGGCGACGCTTCGTGGCCTGAAAGCGAACTCTGGCCTGTATGACTTCAAACCTGGCCAAGCTATCCCAGATTCACTGTTTGAATGTGATGAGAAGGCGCTGGTTGCGGGTTTCGAAAACCTAAAATGGCACATCAACAACGTCAACAAATATGGCGTACCTGCCGTGGTGGCAATCAACCGCTTCCCACAAGACAGTGACGCTGAACTTGAGCAGCTTAAAGCCATGGTTGAATCTCTGCCAAATAATGTAGAAGTAGAGATCAGTGAAGCCTTTGTTAAAGGGGGCCAAGGCGCGGTTCGCTTAGCTGAAAAAGTCGTTAAGCAATGCGCTCATGAAGTTGAGTTCAAGCCTTTGTATCAACTCAACCAGAATATTGAAGAGAAACTCATGGCAGTTGCCGAAGTGGGTTACGGCGCAAACAACATGACACTGAGCTACAAAGCGACTCAACAGCTTGCCGCGCTTAAGCGTGACGGTTTTGAACACTTAGCAGTCTGTTTCGCGAAAACACCAATGTCGATTACCACTAATGGCTCAGTTAAAGGCGCACCAACAGATTTCGATGTCCCTATTCGCGAATTAAAGCTTTGTGCGGGCGCAGGATTTGTCTATGCGTTGTGTGGCAATGTCATGACCATGCCGGGCCTTCCAGAGAAGCCTGCCTTCATGAATCTAGACCTAGACGAAAATGGCGAAATCGTCGGTTTAAGTTAATCAAACCACCATAGTTAAGCACTTACTTCTCTCAGCCCCAGTTTTAACAGAACTGGGGCTGAGCCGTTATAGAGCCTAGTATCTAACACTTTCCTATTTCTTAATCCACTCCATCAAACCCGAGATAAAAAGAAAAATATCAATAAAATGCAGTCCTAAGTTTGCGACTCCATTAATTCCCACCATACTTAGTTAAGTCCGATGTGAGAATCAAATGGAGAACTCAGGATGAATGTTCGCCTAACGCATGCGTTATACATAGCTTTCTCTACAATCATTGTCGCTAACCTAACACTCGCTATTATCGTTTGGAGTGTCGTTAACAAGTCAGCCATCATCTCAAAGGAAATCGAAGCGGATGATGTTCCCGGCGTGTTGGCTTACCTAAATGTCCTCGATGAAGTGGGCGACATGCAAACAAACGCCCTGGAATATCTGGGTGGCGAAGCCGACGAGTACCAAAGCTTCAAAGAAAACGCAGAAGAATTTCATTACTACTACAAAATCCTCCGTCCTCTTGAATCTGGCAAACCTTCAGACATAGAGAAGATGGACAAAATCATTGGCCTTGCCGAGCGCTACATAGACGAGCTAGAAAAGAATGTCTTTGCTCGCTATGACCCACAGGCAGAGAAAGTCGCGATACAGAAAATTGCCGACTTAACCAAAAATGTCGGTATCCCATTAGAACAACTTCTGGATAAATTAAAAGAAGGCGAGTTCCAAGACGCCTATAAGACGACCGATTTGAACGAATCTCTTAACGATGATTTGCCAGGCGTTCGCTACTACCTAGAGTTGGTTGATGAAGCTGGCGATATGATCTCATCGTTAACGGCTTATATCATGGGTGATCCCACAGCTAAAGAAGCGTTCAATAAAGATGCTGCTTCTTTCTCGGATTACCTAGAAAGATTAAAGCCTCTTGAGCAAAAACCTAACGAAGTTAAAGACATCAACCAAATCGAGCAGTACTACTTCGAAATCATTAAAACGGCGCAAGAAGTCTTTGACGGCTACAACCCCTACTACAAGAACTCCTCCATTCAACTTGTCGACCAACTCGAACACGAAATAATTGGCCCTATAGAAGATATTCTCGACAGCTCAGCACAAGAAGAGCGCGACGACTCAATAAGTGCCTTAAAAGCACTTAACGACAACATGTCTGTGATCGTATTTTGGCTGGTGGTCAACGGTGTATTGGCCATTGTTATCGGCTTAGCAGTAGCAATCACTCTTTCGCGTATCATTAGAAAACGTCTGAGTGTGATATCAGAGCGCGCACAAACAATCTCAAACGGAGATTTGTCTAATCCACCCATTAACGAAAGCAATAAAGATGAAATCGGTGACCTCGCCCGCGCCATTGACAGTATGCAAGATTCGTTAAAAACCGTCATTTCGAACATCACAGCAGTGGCCTCTGAAGTCTCCAACAACACCCAACTTGTTGACCAAACTAGCCGACAGGTAGCCGATGGCATTCAAGAGCAAGCGGATAAAGCCACTATGATTGCCAGCGCCGTTGAGGAAATGACCGTGACGGTAAATCAAGTCGCAGACCAAAGCAAAGAAGCGGCAGAAAAACGCCAAAATGGCGGGCGAAGAAGCGACCAATGGCGGAGATTTAATGCAAGAAACGGTAACGGGTATGAACCGCATTTCCGATGTCGTGAACGAAACCGCCGATACTGTAGACAGCTTAGGCAAACGCGGTGAAGAGATTGGTAACGTTATTCAAGTTATTAACGACATTGCAGAGCAAACTAACCTACTCGCTCTTAACGCAGCAATCGAGGCAGCTCGCGCTGGCGACTTAGGCCGTGGCTTCGCGGTGGTAGCAGACGAAGTTCGTGGACTTGCTGAACGAACTTCAAAGGCGACAGAAGAAGTCAGCACCTTGATTACGTCGATCCAAAATGAAACGCGCCAAGCTGTCACACGAATGAGCGAAGGCACACAGCTCGTCGCCGAAGGTGTGTCGCTATCCAACTCTGCGGGCGATGCCCTAGTCCAAATTGTTGCAAGGGCCAAAGATGTGAATAGCATGATTGATCTCATCGCGACGGCGGGTAACGAACAAGCCCTAGCGACGCAGGAGATGTCACGTGACATCACAACCATAAGCCAAATTGCAGACAGTTCGGTTAAGAGCACTCAAGATGGTGCCGTAGCAATTAATGAGCTATACCGAAAAGTAGAAGAACTCGAACAGATGGTATCTAAATTCAAACTGTAACGGGCAAATTGGCTCATTGAGCATGAACAATATATTGGGTAGGCGCGCACAGACGCCTACCCGTTTAACCAAGAGAATATCAAATGACATACTTTGGTGGGTTAAATGAGTAAGCTCATCACCTACTCTGATGACGCATCCGCTGAACTAGAGGCCGATAGCGAACATGCAAAAGCCTTCTATCATCAGCTGTTCCTGATTCACGAGATCTCTATAGAGTTATCAAGGGCCGAATCACTTGATGACCTTTACCGAATTGCAGTTAACGCCTGTTTAACCCATCTCGATATTGACCGAATGGGTATACTTATGATTGATAAAGAAAGAGATTGGATGCTTGGTACTTGGGGGACTGATGAAGTGGGCAATGTCCGATCAGAAGCCGATTTTGAAGCACCTATGCTTGATGATGTTAAAGAAGTCATTCGCGAGATGTCCACCAAAGGCAAAGTGTGTGTCTGGCATGACGTTGAGCTGTATGAGTTTGGTGAACAGATTGGTGAGATCGATGAAGTCGGTAAAGGCTGGAACGCCGCCCTTGCCATTTGGGATGACGATGAGGTCATTGGCTGGATTGCCTGTGACAACTTACTTAACCACAAACCCTTCCATACCTATCAAAGTCACACTTTGCGGTTGTTCGGCTCACTACTGGGTGAGTTCATAAAACGTCAACATGCAGAAGAAGAGATCATCAAGCTCAACGCCAACCTTGAAAGCAAAATAGAAAAACGAACGGCCGAGCTATCGAAAGCGCAAACTGAGCTTAAGCAAGCCAACACGCACCTTGAGCAAAAAGTGCTTGAACGTACAGCCATGCTCAATGAAAAACGCTACCATCTGCAAAAAACCTTAGATGAGCTGCAGGAAGCACAAGAGCAACTTGTCGAAGCAGAAAAACAAGGCTCCATCGCTCAACTTGTTATCGGCATGTCCCACGAGCTTAATACACCGTTAGGCAACATTAAAATGGCCTCTAGCGTTCAGCCTGACATGCTCGAGGACTTCAAGGAACAGCTCACCAACGGTCAACTCTCAGAGTCTGATTTCGATGAGTTTATCCAGAACTCTATGGAAACAAATCAGATCATCGCTAGCAATACCGATAAAATGGCGGAACTCGTTGCTCAATTCAAGAGACTCTCTATTCACGAAACACAGTTCAGGCAAACAGAGGAAATACTTTTGCAAAAATGGTTGGAAGATACAGTCACTCTCGCGTGTGACAACTTCGGCCCTCCCAAAATGCCTAATGTCGCCGTGGAAGTGTTTCCGACAAATTCAAAAGTTACGCTAAATACTTCACAGCTTGGTCAAGTTGTTGAAGACTTGGTGTTTAACGCACTAGAACACGGGTTATCCAACGAAGACACGGATGAAATCCTCATCGTTGGCATTGTTCACGAGCATGAGCTTGAACTTAGCTAGAAGACAACGGCAAAGGTGTTTCTGAAGAAGTCCAAGATCATATCTTTGACCCATTCGTTACCACAGCAAGAGGTAAAGGCAGTAAAGGCTTAGGACTCAACCTCGTTTACAACCTCGTCACCCAAGGACTTAAAGGCATATCCAATGCTACCAGCCTATTACGGGAGGCTGTGGATTTGGGGTATCCATCCCTCTTACTAACGAGTCGCAGTGACACGACGAACCAATCACATTATCAATCTTTTTATTCAATCTATTAATCTTGAAATTAAATCTTGTCGTATCCGTTCTTAATAGATAACCATTGAACGGAGTATCAAAAATGAAGATTGTTTCGAAAGCATTTGCCTTATCTCTGCTTGCCGCCGTTGGAGTATGGTTCTCATTTGGTGGCGCAGTTGCAACGTCTAATGCATCACAAATAAAAGGTGGCGATGTCGCTACACTTGCGGGTGGTTGCTTTTGGTGTACCGAATCAGACTTAGAAAAATTACCAGGGGTTATCGATGTTGTCTCTGGCTATGCGGGTGGTGATGTTGAAAATCCAACCTATAAGCAAGTCTCATCGGGAAAAACAGGCCACATTGAGGTGATTCAAGTGCGTTTCGACCCAGAGGTCGTTACCTATGAACAAGTTCTTGACCAGTTCTTCCGTCATATTGATCCAACTGACGACCAAGGTTCGTTTGTAGATAGAGGCCGCCACTATCGCCCTGCTGTTTTCTATCACAACCAAGAGCAGAAGATGATTGCCGAAAACTTCATGGCGGAAATTGAAGCTCTAGGAGTATTCAAGAAACCTCTGAAAACAGAGCTTATTGAATATAAAGAGTTTTGGGTAGCGGAAAACTACCATCAAGATTACTACAAACGAAATAAAATCCGTTACAACTACTACCGTTATGCATCCGGTCGCGACCAATACTTGGATGACATCTTTGGTGGCGACCGCGAAGAGAATCCAAAAACTCTGCGCCAGCTTATTGATGAAGCAAACTTAGTGAGTTCGGTTCGTTCATACGAAAAACCGAGCGACAGTGAAATCAAGAAGCGTCTAACTGACATTCAATACTACGTGACTCAAAAAGATGGTACTGAAAAGCCCTTTGATAATGCGTATTGGGATAATAAAGAAGAAGGTATCTATGTGGATATCGTTTCTGGTGAACCGCTGTTTTCATCAACCGACAAATATCGCTCAGGCACTGGTTGGCCAAGTTTTACCAAACCAATTAACTACGCGTACGTAACGCTGCACGACGACAATAAGTTGCTCTACACACGCACAGAAGTACGTAGTCGATTCGGCGATTCTCATCTAGGTCACGTGTTTACTGATGGCCCTGCCCCAACTGGCCTGCGCTACTGCATGAACTCTGCCGCTATGCGCTTCATTCCAAAAGGCCAGTTGAAAAAAGAAGGCTATGAAGAGTACTTGACTCTGTTTGACAGTTAATTTCTAAGGCCGCCGTTACTAGAGCTAAACGAATGGCCTAGAGAGACAGACTCCCTGCGAAATCAAAAACGCCCTCACGATATGAGGGCGTTTTTTTAATGTTGGCTGTTAGCGATAAAGATTATCGCAATCCGTGCAAGAATTCGTGGCGAGTCGCAGGGTTCGATTTAAAAATACCACCAAGCGCCGTTGTGGTTGTCACACTGGTTGCGTCCATTACGCCGCGAGACTTCACGCAGTAGTGCGTCGCATCCATGGTCACCGCCACGTCTTCACTTTCTAAAAGCGTTTGCAGAGCAACCAATATCTGTTGCGTCATGCGTTCTTGAACTTGAGGACGCTGAGCAAAGAAGCGAACAATACGATTAATTTTCGACAGGCCGATAATTTTACCGCGAGGAATGTAGGCTACCGCTGCTTTGCCGTCGATTGTCACTAAATGATGCTCACAAGTGCTAGTAACTGTGATGTCTTTAACGCGAACCATTTCGCTCACGTCCATCTTGTTTTCAATCACAGTGATTTTTGGAAAGTTTTGGTAATCCAAACCAGAGAAGACTTCGTCAACGTACATCTTGGCGATACGATGCGGTGTTTCTTCTAAGCTATCATCTGTTAGGTCCAACTCCAGGAGATTGAGGATCTCGCGCATATGATGCTCGATCTTTTCCTTCTTCTCTTCACGGCTCACTGAATTAGGGCGCATTGGAGTCTCTAAACCGCGACTTTCTAGTGCGTGTTTAACTAACTTTGCTGACTCGCTAAGACCTGACATTCCACTTCCTCTTTATCTTTCGCTTGCTACATCCCATCTCAAAAGGATTACCCCTTTCGGATGGGAGACAAGGATACGCGGAATTTTGAATAATTACACCCACATTTTACTCGCGGTATTTCTTGTACTTAAATAGTGTCCAACCTAGTACTAACTAGAGCTGTGAAAATTTCTCCAGGGCGTAAACTGTGTTAGAGTTTTTGCTTCCTCATCAACACCACGGTGTTGATCGATAGCCAAACAATAATAACGAATTAGGAATAGACCATGGGCTGCTGTGACGCACCTGGCTTAATGCCAATTGAAGATGCAATGGATAAGATGCTCTCTCGCATCACTCCAATTAAGACCACTTTATCGCTTCCCCTTGAGCAAGCCATTGGCCATGTATTGGCCAACGACGTACGATCACCTATTTTTGTGCCGCCATTCGACAATTCGGCTATGGATGGTTATGCCATTCGTATTCAAGATCTCAACAAGAGCACCACTTTACCCTTACATGGCAAATCTTTTGCTGGCCAGCCTTTTGAAGGTGAATGGCCGGAAGGTACGTGTATTCGCATTATGACTGGCGCCAAAATCCCACATGGTTGCGACGCTGTCATCATGCAAGAAAATACCCAAGTAACTGATAATGGTATCTTGTTTAACCAGACAGATGTGAAACCACAAAATAATATTCGCCCAACGGGTGATGACATCAGCCAAGGTGACATCGTATTAGAGAAAGGGGCGCGTTTAACACCACGCGATATTCCAATGATTGCATCGCTGGGAATCAGCCATGTCGATGTGCTTAGAAAACCTAAAGTTGCTTTCTTCTCAACGGGTGACGAACTAAAACCCTTAGGCACACCACTAGAAGAAGGTCAGATTTACGACAGCAATCGCTATGGTATTAAGCCTTTGATTGAAAGCTTTGGCTGTGAGGCGATTGACCTTGGCATTATCCCAGACTGCGTTGAAACATTAAAAGCAACATTTGAGAAAGCACAAGACGTAGCTGACGTGGTTGTTACTTCCGGCGGCGTGAGTGTTGGTGAAGCGGATTACACTAAAGACATTCTAGAAGAACTCGGCGAGATTGGTTTTTGGAAGCTGGCGATTAAACCGGGTAAACCGTTCGCCTTCGGTGCACTTGAAAGTGCATGGTTCTGCGGCCTACCAGGTAACCCAGTTTCGGCAATGCTGACTATGTATGTGTTGGTGCAGCCAATGCTGGCTAAATTAGCTGGACACACTCAATGGACAGCACCTGAATCGATTCCTGCAATCACAAAGACGGCCTTCAAGAAGTCACCGGGCCGAACGGATTATCAACGTGGTATCTACAACCTCGAGAACGGTCAGTTCACAGTAGAAACAACCGGTAATCAAAGCTCTGGCGCATTTCGCTCTATGAGCCTAGCGAACTGCTTTGTGGTTCTTGAACGTGAGCGCGGCCGAGTTGAAGTAGGTGAAACCGTTCAAATCCAACTGTTTAACCATACCCTGTATTAGGAGCGCGTGTTGGAAATCCTATCAGATGAAGAGATGCTTCGTTACAACAGGCAGATAATACTCAAGCAGTTCGATTTTGAGGGCCAAGAAGCGCTCAAACAGAGCTCAATCCTCATGCTCGGTGCTGGTGGTCTTGGCTGCGCTGCAGGCCAGTATCTAGCAACTGCTGGAGTAGGACACATCACGTTAGTGGATGACGATGTAGTCGAGCTATCGAATCTGCAACGCCAAGTGCTCCATTCCGACAGCACCATTGGCGTTAACAAGGTTGAATCGGCGGCGAACTCGCTAACCAAGCTCAACCCTCACCTCAAGGTGACTCAAATTGCAAAGCGCCTCGATGATAGCGAGCTAGATTCATTGATCGCCGCCCATACTTTGGTTGTGGATGCGAGCGACAATGTTGAGACTCGCAATCAACTGAATCGTCTGTGCTTCAAGCACAAGACTCCGCTTGTCTCTGGTGCAGCCATCCGCATGGAAGGCCAAGTTAGCGTGTTCACCTATCAAGACAAGACGCAGCCTTGTTACCAATGCTTGAGTGCCCTATTCGGCTCACAAGCATTAAGCTGCGTTGAAGCGGGTGTGATGGCACCTGTGGTTGGAATCATTGGTGCTATGCAAGCAATGGAAGCCATTAAGGTCATTGCAAATTACGGCCAATCATTAGAAGGGAAACTCTTAATCTTGGATGCCCTTTCTATGTCTTGGCGTGAAATGAAGTTGATGAAGATGGCAAATTGCCCGACATGTTCATCGGACTGACCTTCAATCCCTTATCTCAGCAGGCTTACTCCGGACAGAATAGTCCGAACGATAGAGTATAAAGAATCAAATGCAGCGCTCCGGCGTTGCTTGTTTGTAGTGTTTAACTGACCCTTTCCTATTCCGAAAATCAATTTTCAAAATAAGAATTGATACTAAAATATCATTCTCGCTCTGATTGTCATAATGAGAAATACGCATAGCGCCAAACATTTTTCTTAATATTCAAGAGATTAAATATGGCACACTCCTTGTAATAACCAATGTAGGAATCGTTTTTTAACGTCATTGGAAGGAGAACATTATGAAGAAGGTCACCCCTCTCATTATTATGGCAGCATGCGCGCAATACGTGTGGTCAACGTCTGCATCCGCAGCACCATTCGACACCTGCCCGAGCAAAGCCTATCTGTTTCAAGCCAACCCGGTTCAAGTTTATGGCGTTAATCTTGTGACTGGACAATACCAGTTGTTAGAAGGTGACACTGGATTGAACGCCAATATTAACGGTGTCGGTTTCGACTTCGAAGACCGCTATATCTATGGTTACAATACCTCTAATAAGACACTTGTTCGTCTAGGTAAAGACTTTCAAGCCGAAACATTAAATGCGTCAGGACTTCCGTCAGACCATACATTCTACGTTGGTGATGTCTACAACCATTTTTACTACCTGTACCGTCAAGGAAAAGGACTTTTCAAGGTCGATCTATCACCGCTTGATTCCGATCCATCTGCCACATTAATGGTAGAGAAAGTCACATCCACTGCCTCCGTCCGTTTAACCGATTTCGCTTTTCATCCGGGTAATGGAAAATTGTATGGTGTCGATAACAATACGGGTGGCCTATACGAATTCGATACTGAGGTTGGTGGAGAAACCTACATTGGTAATGTTGGTGTTACAGGCACATTTGGCGCTGGCTACTTCGACGTAAACGGATACTACTACATCTCTCGTAACTCTGACGGTCACATTTTCCGAATCGATTTATCCGATGAAGACGAAATTGCAGCAGGCAATGTATCAGCGGTCTTGTTCGCTCACGGCCCGTTTTCGAATCAAAACGATGGCGCTCGATGTGCAAACGCTCCAGTGATTGATGAGGATTCAACAATTGATTTCGGCGATGCTCCAGACAGCTATCTGACTTTACTTGATTCAAATGGTCCCCGTCATGCGATTGGGTCGGGTTTCTATCTAGGCTCGGTTGCGCCAGATGGCGAAGGGGATGGCTTGTTAGCGCCACTCGATGACAATAAAGCCGGATTTGCCGACGAAGACGGTGTTGGGTTTGTTACCGCAGTGGAAGCTGGCTTGAATACCATAGTTTCGGTACAAGCTTCGCAGACTGGTTACCTTTCAGCTTGGATCGACTGGAACAAAGACGGCGACTTTGCAGATGCTGGTGAACAAGTTGCCTCGGATGAAGTAATGAGCGCAGGTTCAAACACCTTAACCATCGCCGTACCTGCAGACGTAACAATGGGCTCAACGTGGAGCCGATTCCGATTTGCTGAGCAATCTGGTCTTGATTACTTCGGCGGCGCAACCACTGGCGAGGTTGAAGATCATCCTGTGTTAATTACACAAGACGGTATAGCCGTACGCCACTACCCTAGCGAGTCTGGTTACGCGACTGTCGCATTTGAAGATAACTGGCCACATACGGCAGATTACGATATGAACGACGTTGTCATCCGTTACCGCGTCACTGAGACGATTCAGAATGGCCGTGTTGCTCGCAGTGTCATTCAAGGATATCTTGCCGCTTATGGGGCTGACTACCTCAATGGTTTTGCTCTCCATTTAGGCGGTTTACAGCGCAGTGATATTAACGAACTGCTAACGACTCAAAGCCACAACGGCGAACTTCTCGCAAGCAGCGGCCTAGAAGCTGACTCTGATGAAGCGATCTTTATCATTTCGGACAACCTAGCCACAAAAACACCGGGAGAATGTAGTTTCTTCAGGACAGTCCAGTCGTGCCAAGAAGCCATCACCTTCTCGTTTGAACTCGACATCACAACAAACAGTGATGCTGACACTAGCACCTTAATGGGCATGCCTTACGACCCATTCGTGTTCGGTACTCCAGGTCAATATCATGGTGATGGCCTGCCTCTTCACCCTGGTCGAAGCCTAGAGATCCATCTATCTGATTATGCACCAACCAGTCAATTTGATGACATCAATTTATATGGTGTTGGCGTCGATGCGAGTGACCCAAGCTCTGACGTTTACTTTAAAACTAGTCAGAACCATCCGTGGGGGCTTTTGATTCCAAACGAGTGGCAATGGCCAAAAGAGCGTGTAGATCTCGTCAATGCCTACCCCGAATTTGCCACTTATGCTGAATCTGCGGGTCAACAAAGCCAAGACTGGTACCTACCTGAAAATGCTAACACTGATAAACTTTACCAAGTGCAGGAGTAATCATCATGAACGCTAAAATTATCACACTCGTATTGATTGGTGCCCTTACTGGTTGTGGCGGCGGTGGTGGCGACGAAGGCGGTAGCGCCGGAGACTCTGGCTCGACAGGTGATGGTGGCACGCCAACACCCGTAAGTTCTGGAAGCGATGTTGCGGCAGTATCTGAAACGGAAGTGGAACTGCGTACAATGAGTGAACTAAGCATCCCTGATGGCTTTAGTTTTAACCCTGTGATGGGACACAAGTTTGACGTTGATTTAAGTTCTCTCTCAACAGACCGAGCTTACATCTCGATCTACAGCGAGTTCACTCAAAATTCGGACGGGACTTATACGCCAAATTACAATAGCCGTGTGACCTCTTCCTCACTCAGTGCTGGTGTTGCAAGCTTAGATTTCTGTATATCAGAAGCGCAAGAACAGGTTCTGGCAGAGGTTTGGTATTACGATGGCAGTGAGCCAGTTCAACAAACCTTCACTCAAGCCGACACATATTGGGTTTGGTAAGACATCAAAACTCAGTCAGATGTACATTGACAATAACTCCGGCAATCATAAAGATAGAGCTTTATGGTTGCCCTTTTTGATTCAATGAATAATCCGAAGATATACATCTCTGCGCTGCTCGCATCCATGGCCTTCCTGTATTTATTACTGCAGTACATGCCAGATCAGCGAAATGGATTTGAATATCGTGGCAAAGTAATCAGCAATACACTCACTCAGTCTCTGGATGGCCATCGTCGCTATCTCACCGTCTACCTAATACAAGACCAATTAGATATTCAACAAGGCGCCGCTGAAGTTAAGCATATCTATCGCGTCAGCGTCCCGCCGACTGAAGATTGCCCGGCAGGAAGTACCGCCATCATTTCAACTCAAAGTATTTCTGTGGATGAAGCGAGCCATTTTAGGTTAGTAAAATGCTTTGAAACCGCGATAACCACAGACACAAAAGGCTAAATAGGAAAAGATATGAACCCTCTAGTCACCCCTCAATGGGTCTGGGCCCGCAAGGATGATCCAAAGCTGGTTATTCTCGATGCTAGCATCAATTTTCAGATTCCTGGCGAAGTAGAAAAAGACACGCAAAATATCATCCCGAACTCAGTTCGATTTGATTATGACGCCGTATTTTGCGACCCGAATTCTACTCTACCGCACATGATGCCAACTCAAGAACGCTTCAACCAAAATGCTCAAGCATTTGGAATCAATAACAATTCCATCATTGTGGTTTACGATAACAGCGGGACATTTGCATCACCTAGAGCATGGTGGATGCTTAAAGCCATGGGACATAAAGACGTATTTATCTTAGATGGTGGCCTAACTGAATGGAAGAATGAAAAACTCCCTGTTGCCCAGCAATATGTGGATGTTAACCAAGCAGGTGATTTCACAGGCAAGCTCAACGAGGCTTATTTCGTTGACTCTAAAGTCGTTTTAGAGAAAATCGAAGACAGCTCTAGCCTGACAGTCGACGCCCGCTCACAAGCGCGCTTCAATGGTGAAGTTCCTGAACCAAGAGCCGGTGTTCGTAGTGGTCATATTCCTAACTCATCTTGCTTACCGTTCGCGACTCTAATTGACCACCATAAAATGAAATCGCCCGAAGAACTTTCTAAAATCATCAAGAAACAAAACTATAGTGAGCAGCAGGAACATTTCATCTTCAGCTGTGGATCTGGCGTTACCGCGTGCATTGTTTTACTGGCTCATTATCTGTGTGGGTATAATTCGTTGTCTGTGTACGATGGTTCTTGGACAGAATGGGGGCAAGAATCGAGTTTGCCGATCGAGAAATAGTTCCTCTAGTCTTACAAAAAATGAGAGGCCGCTATGCGGCCTCTTGTCGTTCAAAAAAGACGTTACTTATTCATTTCTTTATTCATCACTTCCACCAGCTCCCCTGTTGGGTCCCCTGAAAGCTCCCAAGTAAAGATGCCGCCTAGCTTAGCGGATTTTGCCCACTGGGCTTTCGCTTTAATTGAGCGTTGGTCTTCAAATGAAATAAACACTTTTTTCTCTGGATTCCATAGGTACGGCGCTTGCGCTTTCTCGTCATACTTGTATTCATAGCCTTGCTTATCACCGTAGTTGTTTACAAGATCCCAGAACATAAAGTAGCCATTCTCTCCCGTACCAAACTGGGCCCCTTGTTCGGATACCAAATCACCCTTGATGTTGTCGCCATCGAAGTCTTTAGTACCCTGCCAGCCACGGCCATAGAACGCTGCGCCAATGACCAATTTCTCACTAGGAATACCATGTTCAATCATTTGATTAATGAACACATCACTACCCATTCCCCACCAGCTGCCGTCAGTAGCATGTAGGTTAGTCATATGACCTGTTTGCTGACCCCAACCACCTAGATAGTCGTAGGTCATGGCAAACATATTGGTTAAATAAGGACTAGCAGCTTTCCAGTCAATTTGCGCTGCTTTAGCCGCAACACCGACAGCGGTTGAAAGCTCATAGTCGCGGCTGGTTTTCTTGGATAATGCATCAAGGTCGCCACGAAGAGTCTTCACTAGGAATGTGAACGCATCGCGCTCTGACGCTTTTTGCTCATCCGACAGTTTGGTATCTGGATTCCAAGGAGAAGTCGTCAAACCGCCACCTCCTGGGTATTCCCAGTCAAGATCAATACCGTCAAAGAAATCGTACTTAGCGATTAATTCGGTCGCCGTTTTAGAGAAGTGTTTCATGGCTTCTGGATCTTTAGCCATGGCATGAAATGGTTCAGACATTGTCCAGCCACCGAACGAAGGTAGAATCTTAATATCAGGGTGGTCTGTTTTAAGTTGGGCTAGCTGAGCAAAGTGTCCTTTGTAAGGCACATCTACCTTCACATCACCAAAATCAACGTCTAACGCCGATTTCGCATCCACCAAGATAGCAGTAAACGGGTCTTTGCCTTCGCACTGCTCAGCAACCATTGCTTGTACCGCTTCACTCGCGCCGGTATGAGGGCCACACATACTCAGAAACGCGTAGATAATGTGAGTAAGGTTTTCAGCTGGAATATCTTTAACCGTATAAGGGTTAGCTTCGTTCTCGTATTGCCAATCAGCAAAATAGCCGGCAACAACGTTCGCTTGTGTAGGGACAGATAGCGTAGCAGCAACGGAAAGGGCTAAGGTAGTTAGTGTCTTTTTCATTATGACCTCCATGATAGTTACTAACAAATTAGTCGACATGGATTATTTCGGCGGCTGAACATAATCGCGTTTCGAGTCAGTTCATACAAACATGATCATCGTTGCAATAAATTACAAAACTGGCAATAAATCATATATATAGCTAGCACTTTAGTTGATTCTCCCCCTTAAACATAACACTTTCTAATCCTTGTAAATCAATCCGTCTGCGGTGTGGTAGCCTCCATGGCGTCTAAATGTTGCGACCTCATTAAAAGAGCTTAAGACACAAACCCAAGTCTATGCAGATCTGAGTTAGTATCGATGCCTTAGGAAAAGATATTTGTAAATATGCAATTCGAGATTCATTACTCCGTCGATAAATTGAACTCGCTGATAATAAGATCAAACCATCGCAAAAAGGAAACGTAAAATGAACAACGAACATCTGCTAGGAGAATGGCAGCTTGTCGATGCTTACATGACTGTCGAGGGAGAAACTAACCAAACCTTTGCTGCAAATCGCACTATGGTTAAACTCTTTACGCCAACACATTTCAGCTTCTATTCTAAAGAAGCCAATCGCCCCGCATTTAGCACGGAAGTGACTGACGAAGAAAGGCTGGCAGCAAGTAAAACGTTAGATACTGGTGGTGGCACTTATCAACTGATTGGCGATCAATATACTGAAAACGTTGTCTACTGCACTTATCCTAATTATGAAGGTAAATCGATCACCTTCACGGTCACCATCACTGAAAATGAACTAATCCAAGAAGGTGTGTATCCACTTAAAGAGTTAGGCTTTGGTGATCAAGACGGTTATGTAAAAGAAATCTATCGTAAGGTTAACCCATAAATCTTAAAAAACCGGCTATTACATCAGTCGGCTTTTTTTGTCCTACCCTGTTGAATCTACAATGATTGGCAGAACTACATCGATCACTTCATTTTTTCATCAAGGTTGAGCACGGTCAACGCGCTACTCACACTGCGCGCCAAATCGTGTGTCTGTTTTACAGTGCCATTTTGCATGAATGCGAGTTTTTGCTCGCGGTTTTCAGCATAAGCAGGCGCATAGAGTTTTTCCGAACTGCCACCATCATACTGTTTCTTACATTTTTTCAGATAGTTGCAATAACTCTCTATTCCTTGGGCATTGACGACTCAAGGGTAAACTCCAAGCGACATCTGCATCAATTCGGACACAACTCACCCAATCGAACCCTTTACAACTGCCAGTTAAAACCCAAATGAATACTCGCCTCGTCACCGCGAATATGCCCCTTTGAACTAAAAAGATCGTTGATTTCCTCTGCTTTCATGTAGTGATACTTTGCCTTTAGATAGATATCCATCGGTTGCTTTTTAGCCTCCACACGAAATCGATGAATTAGTGAAGATTCAAACACATCTAGAGCAACACCCGATATCGACTCAGCAAGCAAAAAATGGAAAGCAGTATATTCTTCATCGCCCCATTTATAGCGACCATACAGATTAGCTGAAACCAATTGTGCAGAGTCACCGCCAATCATCGAGTCCACATCGTGTGTTTGCACTATCGCTTTTCCCTTCCCAACTGAATGCCCTTGCCATGCGGAACTTTTTGCGCGATTGAACAACTTAGCCGTTTCTTCAAGGTCTAAGTCTGCATACACAAAGTTAATGGAGGGGAGTAACGTAAGATGACCTCTTTCAGGAAGAGACGTTAAAAAATACCCTGCGGTATACAGTTCTGCTTCAGGTACCCGATTTTTATCAAAATATATACCGCCACTACTTGGGCTAAAGATACCGATACTGGTTCGAATGTCCTCACTTTCCTCTAGGTATTGACTTACATTAACAACCTCAAGCCCTAATCGATCTTCAACCGTGTCCTCAGGTAATGAAAATTCGAGTTTCACCTTCTGTATTCCATCTTGAGTATTGGTCTCAGCTTGAATCAACAGTGGTTGCTTGGCAAACGTGCGGAGGCCAGCACTGACGCTACTCGAAGCGACTAAACTCATTATCAAGAACGTAAGTTGAACAGGAATGACTAAAAACGATTTCATGGCATAGCTCAATTTGAAGGGCTTCCATGCACCGTTGCATCAACATATATAGCGGGGACGAAGCTAAGACTTTATGCCGCTCATTAGTGATTGGCGCTCTTTCTTGCTGAAAATAAAAGTGTGGACCAAATAGGTTGTTAAAATCAGTAGCATTATGAAACTTCTTAATTTCGTTGGTTCTTCCATGCACTAAAGCTCCCTCTCGGTAACCTGTTCTAGCCTTATATTACTTTCATAGGGCTTTAAAAAGCTTACCGATTAGGTTGTAACTTATTGTCTTTCCATCGTAATTCCCAATGAATTTCGTTACCAATAAGTATTCCAATAATTCCCTGCTAACCATCTTTTTTTTCAATGAATCCGTCATTATCATTAACTCAAATGGATTTAACGAATCACACATGGACAACACAATATTTGGCTGCTGTAGCTAAAAACAGTGGCTGCAATTCCACTTTGAATGTTGGACACCATGACTACAAACAAACACTTACTAAGCGCTCTGATCCTGAGCTCTTGCTTAACACCTGCGGTTGCCGATGAGCCAGCCAATTCTCCAAAATTAATCCTGCAAGTGACTGTTGACGCTTTGCGCGGCGACCTACCTGAACGCTACCGAGCTAACATGGGTGAGCACGGTTTCGCCTACTTGCTTGACCAAGGCATTCACTATGCCAATGCACACTATCAACACGCGAACACCGAAACCATTGTCGGTCATGTTGCTCTTGCAACAGGTGCGCCACCTTCGATGAACGGTATGGTCGGTAATGTATGGTACGACCGCGGATTAAATAGAGCGGTATATAATATTGAAGATCCAAATCAATCTGAATTGGTAACGGCCAATTCTGGTGGAGATTCTGTGCAACTTGACGATACTCAGAACACAGCGCAAGGCAATGGTCGCTCCCCAATTAATATCCACTCTTCAACCTTTGCTGACGAACTCATTAAATCGACTAACGGTCAGTCGCGTGCATTTGCCGTGTCTTACAAAGACCGTGGTGCGGTGTCGATGGCAGGTGAGCTTGGCAAGGCATTTTGGTTCTCTAATTCAACAGGCGGTTTTGTCACTAGCGACTACTACTACGACGATTACCCTAACTGGGTGGCAACTTGGAATGAAAGTAACTTCATTGAGCGTTACAGCAACCAACGGTGGGAACTCATGCATGACCGCGAAAACTACCTTTTCGCCAATGAAGGCAACGTCGATTTCAAAACTGAGATCGGTTCATTTAAGCGATCTTTCCCATACCCGTATGGGCCAGCAAGCTACCCATACTTCACAACAATGCTGAGTATGAGCCCAGCCAGTGATGAAATCACTGCCGAATTTGCGAAAACACTCATCAATAACGAAAACCTGGGTAACAACGGTCACACGGATTACCTCGCGATTAGTTTTTCTGCCAATGACTACATTATCCATGTCAATGGGCCTTCAAGTTTAGAAGCTGAAGATGGTTTGCTTCATTTAGACGCTGTGCTGGCTGACCTTTTCGCTACGTGGATGAAAAAATCGGAATTGAAAATACATTAATCGTACTTTCTGCTGACCATGGTGCACCCGATGCCCCTTCATATGTTTCCAACCACGGCCCAACAACGACCACCGTATTTGGTGCGGAAGCTTTACGCTCAAAAGGCTTGTTTGAGAAAACGCAGCAAAAATTTGGCGTTGGAGAAGAGGTTTACCTGTCGTTTGAAAATCCCAATTTGTACCTGAATCACGATATCATCGCCGAAAAAGAAATTAACATTGCTGAGATTCAACAGTTTATTGCACAAGAGCTCTCTCTGATAGACGGTGTAGATAACGTGTTCACAGCGAGCAACATCGAACGTGGCGATATGCCTAATACCCGTATCGCGAAAATGGTAGAGAATAATTACTTCAGAGGCCGTTCAGGTGATCTCTATTTAGTGTTTAACCCAGGTGTTTACATTAATGCTTTCGATAGCCTAACCGTTGCCTCTGTGCATGGCTCTCCATGGCGTTATGACTCTTTTGTTCCTGTGATTTTTGCTGGATACGGTCTCGAAGGACAAAAAGTTCACCGCGAAGTTGCTCCTTACGATATTGCACCAACCTTGTCTGCGCTGTTAGGGATAACGTTCCCGTCGGGTTCTACGGGTGAAGTACTCTCTGAAATCGTCAAATAATCGATTTCGGTTTATCCTTTAACCTAACGAGATAACACTGGAAAGGCGCAGCGTCATTCGACACTGCGCCTTTTATTGTTCTCGAAAATGTTCAATATAAAATGACATCCCTGTCATGCTCGTTCTAAAAGAATAGAACAAACAAACCCCTATTACCGCACGAACTCAATTCAATAGCCGTTAGAAACGCCAATCAAAGCCGATCGATACCTTTGCCTCTTCACCACGTAGATGCTCTCTGCCTGGAAGATCCTTCAGCTCATTAATTTTGATATTGGTGTATTTACCCTCTAGGTAGATATTAAAGATCGCATCACCGACCTGCGTTCTTACCCCTTGTAATAACACCAAATCAACCATTTCCATTTCTACCCCGCCGTAAGTAGAGCCACCGAATGCTTGAAACACGGTGTAAAACGTATCATTCCAAGGCTGTAAACCGTAAAGATTCACCGAGGCCATATGGGCATCACTTCCTCCTAACACATGCTCGACATGTGCAGGGCCGACACCCTCTAAGGCGCTCATAATTCCCGTTTGGCCTGTACCCGTTGAATAACCCTTAAGTTGGTTCGGAACATCAGTCCCACGGATGTTTTGTGCTATCTGTTTGGTATCAAAATCAATGTACGAATAATTAACTGAAGGGAAAAGCATGGTTTTTCCATTGGTCGCAGTTAACGGTAGCATGTATCCACCTGTGTACATGTTTGTCGTGTCGGTGAGATAAACATCCGCATAGACACCACCAAATCTTTCGTCAAAGTTTGCAAGCCTAAAACGAAAGTCTTCTGACTGAGTGAAGTACTCACCTATCATGATGGTTTGCGTTTGATATTCCCCGCCACCATATAAGTTGTCAAAACCGCCGCCCGCAACTAACTTAATTTCGCCATTATCGTCTGTTGCTATCCCTCCGCGCCAAGCGGTGTTGCGCGGATCGGCGTCATGCACCTCTGCCTCCGTTGCAACTGCCATACCCGATGTACTCAGGGCGGCTAAACCTAAAGCGATAAGAGACTTATTCAGTGTCATATTCAGTGCCTTTTAAATTTGTTGTTCAGGCACATCCCTGTGCGAGTTTCCATTCGAAATATAGGCGTGCGCTGAACCAATATTCAGCACACCATGGTTCTTAACTGCAAAGAGAAAGTTAGATTTTTGTGATTGTAGGCATCACGTATTCGCCGTCTGTGATGGATTGCGCTGGCTCATACACACGCATTAGTAGGTTCCAACCTTCCGTTGTATCTAAACGGTTAGCGACATCGCCACAAGCCTCAACGTTGCCATAATGCATCGTAAATGTGCCGTCTGTGTTCATTTCGGCCACTTCACTGTTGATGTTGTTGTAATCCGAGAACATATAACCTGCATCGTTATAGACGGTAATCGACCAAAATGCCTTGTTATCAGGCACTGGGTAAGTCGCGGTGTAACATGCATCTGCCGATTTGTTCGGCGCTTGAGCGATATAAACCGTTTCAGAACTTGGGAATAGACCCCAAGATGTCGCCACTGCCATGTTGTGACCTTCAAATCGGTCGACTGAACCGCGCGCACCTTGCCAATCCGTCGGGTATTGAGTAATGGTGTCACGCATAGCGTGTTCATAGTCCGCTCGCATATCTAGCATGCCCTGCCAGTCCCAGTTGACCATTGGTTTGGGCTCCATACTGCCAGATTCGATTTTCACTCCCGCTAATATTTCTCGTGCAATCGCAATATCTGCTTCATCTTGCGCATCAAACAACTGAATACGTGGGATAGCCACGATGTAACGTGTGTCTGCTTGTTCATCAAACGTATGGATCGTGCCAGAGCCTTTCAAAATGCCAACGGTCTTGTGCTCATTATCTAAGAGGTAAACCGACACATATCGGTTCTCGTCATGCTCTGGGATCGTGATGCTAAAGCCTTTTAACGTATCAACCTGAGCCCCGGCATAGAGAGTGTCTCGGTTCATGCGTGGAACTGGCTGGTTGTCCGTTGGGGTGGGTTCTGAATAAACCAAGCCCACATTCATTCCACCTTCTTGATAAAAGCGGAACATACGAGCGTCCATTTCAGCTTCAACAAAGTTCTGTTTTGTAACTGGGATTGCAGCCTCTTCTGCTACTGCAGCGCCGCCTGAAAATAGCGCAATCGTCATACCCAATGCAATCGGAGATAAGGTTCGTTTAAGCATTAAAAGTTCTCTCTATTTTTATTACCCTAACGGGCTGTTTCACTTGATAAAGTCACTTTAGCTCAGTTAACATCGCTCCCAAATGGAATTGGATTCTTTTTCAAAAGTCCCAGATGGAATTTCTTACGAAGAGAGAAAATGAAATGAAAGATGAAGATATGTTCCAGTTCGACTTCAATGGCATCAAGGTACTAAAGGTCCTTGGAGAAGAACGGAGCACCAAAAAAGCCGCAGAGCGGCTATTCATTGGGCAATCCGCTGTCAGTAAGGCGCTAAAGAAGCTTCGCATACAGTTCAATGATCCTCTTTTTACTCGTAAGCTCAATACACTCGTGCCTACGCCAAAGTGCGAAGAGATTCTTCAGCAATTGCCCAGCCTACTCGACAACTTCAACAATCTCTTCATTGATAAACAAGCTTTTGAACCCTCAACACTGGTTGGTTCCATTAGAATCCATATCAATGCGACTCTTTGCTTTCCGATCATGGATGCTATATTTCAAAGACTCACGTACGAAGCACCTAATGCCACTATCCAGTTAGAAAACTGGTCTCATCATACAGAGCAAGCTATCAAACAAGGCTTGGTTGACCTCGGGATTAACTTTTTCCCGCTTGAACTGTCAAAAGAGATCATTCAAACCCCAATATGCAGCCCCAAGTTCAAGCTGTGTTGCAGTAGCCGCTCTCCTCTGGCAAACATAGAAACCCCTACAATTGATGATATCGCCGATTTACCTTATGCGCTGATGGTGATGCCCAACTACACGACGAAAGGAAACTACCTAGAAGCATACCTCAGGCAAAAAGGCTACCAGCCAACGGTAAGGTTAAGATCAGACAAAATGCATGTCTGTTTAAATGCAATCCAAGAACATGATTGCGTCATGCCTGTCAGTGAGATCGTAGGGCCAGCTCTACCTAGCGACCTAATATTGAAAGATATCAGCCATTTCGAAGACATCAACCATTATCAAATCAGTCACTTTATCTCGTATCGGTTACGCTCAAGCGCCCACTCTCAATGGCTGGCACGTATTGTTGAAGAGGTTGTGTCGGGTTTGGTTCCAATGCCGTAAGTGAGAAAAATTCAACTCTCTATTTTCCAGCACCTACAAAAAAGGCCTACTCATAATGAGTAAGCCTTTTTCGCTTATTTGCTATTTAACGCCTAATTAAGCTGCTAACTATCAATTAATTAACTTTAACGAACTCCGCTAGCTCGTATGCGTCAATGTGCTCCATATCTGGTAGGTATATACGCATGTTAATTGAGATATCATCCGTAGGGATGTGCAGCAGGTTCGCAACTTCACCACATGAGTCAGTGTTACCGTAGTGAATCGTAAACGTACCATCTTGATTAAATTCGATATCTCGGTCCGCAATGGTTGAGTATTCATCTGTCGCAAGGTACTGGTTTTCGTCATACATTGTGATAGAGAAGAACCCCATTTCAGGATCAGTAATCACTGGCTTGTCGTAAGTCGCTGTATAACAAACATTCTTATCAAGGTTGTACTCAGCCACTTTGTAGCTTGCGTGTGCATCAGGCAACAACCCTGTCGAGATTGCCACACCACGGTTACGTGCATCTTGGTCAACAACAATGCCTTCAGAAAGATTTGACATCGCGTTTGCAATACCTTCTGTCTGAGCGATGTTTACCCACTTTTGGTGCATCGGCCCAAATGTATCCATATCCCAGTTTTGTACTTGGAATGGCGTAGGCTCGTAGCTTGCGTCAACGTATTCGAACACATATTTGTCTTGGAGTGCATTCGCCTCCGCTACGTCAGCAGCATCAGACGCATCAATCTGCGTACGAACAAAAAAGTTGATGTAGTCAGACGTCGCATCAGCTGCAATAATGTGTTCACCTGCACCATAGAACACTTCTACCGTGTCGTGGTTGTGGTTGATAACGTGCAGTGACGCATAGCGGCCATTAAGCTCAGGCAAAGTTACTTTAATATCAGAGCGAGCATCTGCAATCACGAAAGAGTAAAGCGTGTCACGGTTCATCATTGGTGCTGGTTGAGCATCTAAATCAATAGGAGCACGGTGGTGGTTCCACGCATTTGCAGCGCCGTTGCTCGCTTCTACGTTCATTGCTAGGTCGTGCATCGCTAAAGAGTAATTCTCTTCTGTTACGGTAATAGGCTCAGCAGCCATTGCCGTCATTGATGTACACGCTAGGAGTGTCGCTAAAATTGTCTTTTTCATAGTTGTTACCTTCAAAAAAGACGTCCCTGTCGTCGCCCACTCAGCTAAGCAGCAAAAAGAGCGAGCAAATCTTAAATTACGTGAGTGTTGTGTAGAGTAAAAAGGTGGTCAGGATTACTAGAAACGCCAGTCAAAACCTACTGAAACTTTCTTATCTTCTGTA
>NZ_JYJP01000103.1 GCF_001012815.1 Vibrio mexicanus | reverse complement strand
TTTTTCATTAGCGTCTTTAAGCTGCGAAGTGCGTTCATCAACAATCTCTTCAAGATGCGCTTTATGTTGTTCCAACGCTTTCTTGGCTGCGACCTCACTTTCCGCGACAACTTTCAATGATTTCGCCGTATTTTGCGCCGTAATGATCGCCTGCCCCATATGAGCCAGCTCATCGTTACCTTCGACTTTAACTTCAACCCCTAGGTCACCTTTGGCTATCATGCCAAGCGCTCTTGAATACTGGTCTAAGCGCTTAAGCATAGAAAGGTATACGACTTTCCAGATAATGAAGCCTGCGATCACAAGGCCAAGCAATGTCAAAACGATCAATAACAACTGCGCTTGATCTAATGTCGATTTAAGTTCATTAACCGCCTGACTAGTCGTTACGTTCGATTCATCAACAAGTTGATTAACCGTAGTATTGAGCTTGGACAATTGGGTTAACGTGTCCTGCATCAGCGCTTGTGACTGCTGCTGGTTTTCATATCGTTTGATGGCAGCATCAAACATAGATGCGCCTGCCTGAAGTTGTACAAGAAGCTGCCCCATCTGCTGCGAACGAACCGGATCCTCTACTGCTTTTACACGCCTTTGCATCACCACTAGTTGGGAATTGAAATCCGATTGGATTGTCTGTATCCGGTCAACGTCTTTTAACGTTCTCACTTCTTCAATGTGATTTAGTAACTGATAAGAGAGAAGATGCAGTTCATGAAGCCTTTCACCTAAATCTAAATCGACTTCCACCAAGCCATCAAGGGCCTGCAGTACTGCTTCACTCCTGTTTTCAGCAACCAACCGGTAAATATGAGTCACGTTCGCAACCGTAATTGTGTTGGTATTAAGCACTTGCGTTCGAGTCAGTTGTTCTAGTTCTGTTGCAAGCTCGCGCATTTCTATTACTCGCTGCTCAAGGACTTCAGCAATAAGCAACTTGGTTTCAACTGCCATACCAAGCTCGGAAAGTGTATCGATGATGGTTTGGATATCCGACTCTAGTGTTTCCAACAATACTGGGTTAAAGCTGGACACGCCTAGAGACTCGATACTGGTTAAAATGTCTTCAAGCTGCTCAAGCAAGAGTTGGCCGGCTCGCTTTCGATCTTGCTCGTCTTTGGCATTCGACAATAATTGTACAGACGCTATAACTTTAGCACTGTTTTCAGACACTTCTCTCGCTTCCAGCATGGAAGGTATGGCGGTATTAACGACATTACGTTCGGTCTTTGCTACAAAAGAGAAACCCAACATGCCGATAAGCGAAGAAATTAAAACGAGCATTGCCATTGCAATGAAGGAATACAGCAGCTTTCGGGCAATCGAGACTTTGTCTAACAACATCGAAAATCAACGCTTCTTAAGTGACTAGTAATACGATATATTTTGCAGTGTTTAACCCAGTTATGCCAACGAATTCAATAATGACTTCATTTAATCGCGCAATTCAAATTTTTCGCTTACCGTGTTTAATCATGGTTGGTGTCATAACAAGCCAAGCTTGGGCCGCAGACCCATTGCCAAAAAAGATCTGCGCGATCTATCCTCACCTAAAAGATTCGTACTGGTTATCCGTCAACTACGGCATGGTTGAAGAAGCTAGACTGCAAGGCATCAACTTAAAAGTACTCGAATCAGGCGGATACCCAAATACACAAAAGCAAGTTCAGCAAATAGAAAGCTGTCGTCAATGGAATGCAGACGCCATTATTCTCGGTACCGTCTCACCGACGCTGTATTTTAATCAACTCTCTCGTTTAACTGGCAATATTCCCGTTTTCATCACAGTCAATCATTTAGACGTCGGCGAATCCGATCAAGCTCCGTTAAAGGTATTGTTGGTGTTGATTGGCATGAAATGGGATTAGAAGTAGGCGAATATCTTGCGAAGAAGCACCCTAAAGGGAGTGGTAAAAAAAGAGTTCTCTTATTACCCGGCCCTCAAGCGAGCGGCGGTACTAAACCCGTTGTTGAAGGCTTTTTAGAAAGCATTTTAGACGCAGATATCGTAGTGGTTGTTACCCTTTGGGCGGATAACGACAAAGAAAAGCAACGTAATCTCTTTCAGCAAGTGATCGACGATGGAAAGATTGATTACGTCGTCGGTAGCGCAGTCGCAATAGAAGCGGCAATCAGTGAAATTCGCAGCGCTCAGCTCGAAGGCCAAATTGGTTTAGTATCGACCTACCTCAGTCATGGTGTTTATCGTGGACTTCTTAGAGGTCGAGTAGAGTTTGCCCCTACAGATAAAATGGCGCTTCAAGGTCGCCTGTCGATTCGTCAAGCGGTCAACTTTCTCAATCAGGTACCTTACGAATACAAAATCGAGCCGACAATCGATACTTTAACACCGAACACAATCAACGAAGAAGCAGTATTAGATTCATTATCACCTTCTAAATATCGACCGACTTTTAACGTTGAATCCAATTGAATCAATACTTTGTCATTTTTAGAATGTAAACTATTTATAACTAGAATTATCAGGAACCAATAATGCAAAAAACAACACGTACCATGCCTGCACACAAGCACATCGCTCTCGTTGCACATGACAACTGCAAGCCAGAATTGAAGCGTTGGGTGGTAGAGAATAAAGAAAAGCTACAGCGTCACTTTTTATACGCAACTGGCACAACAGGCAACATGTTAAGCAAAGAAACTGGCTTAGCGATCAAAAGCATGATCAGCGGCCCTATGGGCGGCGACCAACAGCTTGGTGCGCTTATTTCTGAAGGGAAAATCGACATGTTGATTTTCTTCTGGGACCCACTAAACGCAGTACCACACGACCCAGATGTAAAGGCACTTCTCCGAATCGCTAGTGTCTGGAACATTCCAGTCGCTACCAATCGTGCTACGGCTAAGTTCCTTTTTGAGTCTTCACTCATTGAGCAAGAAGTGGATATCGAAATCCCAGATTACGACGCTTACCTTGCAGAACGCACATAAGCTTAAGTCGCTATAACCTTAACTCACTATGGGCTTAGTTCCCATAGTCTTAAAATGCGGTGAAACGACTATAAACGTCATTATTACTTGAAAAAAACGGCCCAACTCAACTTTGAGTGGGCCGTTTTTCTATGAGTTATACCCGCACACTTAGCGCGATTTTACAATCACGGGATACCCGTCATCCTTCAGTTCTTTAATGAACGACGAACCACCACCGGAATAGGTAACCCACACTTTTTCTTTCGCTCTTGTCATGGCCACGTAGAACAACCGTCTTTCTTCCGAAAAAGCAAAATCGTCCGCTGAGCGTGTCAGTGCACTATCTAAATGCTGCGCCTTCACCTTAGGTGGGAACTGTCCTTCATCGACATTCAATAAAATAACAAAATCCGCTTCTTTACCTTTACTCGCATGACAAGTCATAAATCGAAGATCGAGATTTCGATACGACTTTTCCCAATCATCAAGTAGCTCTGGTTTGTGGTAGTGATTGCGCCCTAACAACAACACGGATTGTCGAGTTTTCACCGTACGATCCAGTCCATCTAGGATCTTCTCAACGCTACTGGATGGCGATAAGTAAACCGCTTTCTTTTTCTGTGTTTTGAAACTGTTCAGTTCTTTCTTAATCTGCGCAGGGTTTTGCTGGACAAAGCGGTTAGAGACTTCACCAATCATGTTATTAAATCGATACGTCGTATCAAGGTGGTGAACCGTTGAGTTAGGGAAGCGCTCTTCAAAGTCCGTTGTTAGATCCACATCGGATCCGGCGAACTGGTAGATCGACTGCCAATCATCTCCTACCGCAAACAAAGAACAAGACGACTTTTCCCGCTGCTTTTCACAAATCGCTTCAATTAAAGCAAGACGATCTGGTGAGATATCTTGATACTCGTCGATCATGATGAATCGCCATGGCGGAGCAAACTTGCCTTTTTCAACGTATTGCGTGGCTTTAGAAATCATCATGTTGAAGTCAACATGATTGTTTTCTTTCAAGTTTTGGCTCCAAGCCTGATAGCAAGGCCATACCAACGCTAGCTCACTGTTAAGGCGCGAGTAATCCTCATCATCGACAATAAGCTGCTGAATATTCTTTTTCGTGGTCGCCATAGAGGCAAGTTGCATGAGTTGACTCTCTAACCATGCAATAAGCTTTGGGTTCTCTACGTGACTACCAAGCTCATCATCGCCGGCTAAATACGCGATAGGCCATTTGGACAAATGTTTTTGCCAACGTTTAAAGTTGGTGGGCGTCATCCAATGTTTCTTCAACCAATCAATACACCACCCTTTCCGCTGGTTGTCATCGGTTGCCAGTGGCGACAGGTTAACAGCTTGCCCCTCAACCTCTCTCAATATTTTCAAGCCAAGCTGGTGGAAGGTATTAACAGTCACATGGTTGGCGGCTAGCCCGACGTTACCATTCAAACGCTCGCGCATCTCATTTGAGGCTTCTTTACCAAAAGCCACCATTAAAATTTCTTCCGCTTGCGCAAGATGGCTTTGGAGTAAATAAGCAACACGTGCCGTTAATACGCTTGTTTTACCGGAGCCTGCACCAGCCAGTACAAGGTTGTTATCATCATTGAGTAAAACAGATTGCTGCTGAGAAACATTAAGCGGTGAAGACTCTAATTGAGAAAACAGCACTTTCCAGTTTTCACGCTCATTCTCTATCCAACTTTCGTTACGTTCTAGCAAGGCATGATCAGGGTCTTCAAACCAAGGAATGAGAGGCTCCAAACGCTTAGGAAGCGTTGCCTTGCTTCTTCAAGCGTCATATCCATATTGACGAGTTCGTCATAAGCGCCAGTTAGCCAGCTATTGAGTGATGAATGAGAAAGGAATGATGCTGTCGAACAAAACCTGAAATCGCCTGCTCCCACTGTGGGAGAACGGCAAATAGATCTCGACACTGTTTCTCATGCCATACCTGATAAGCCTCGACGGCATATTTGGCAAACTTACGACAGGAAGCTAAAGATAGCCCTTGCACTAACCAGCTCTGCTGACGTCCTTCACTTTCGTGGGCAAAAAACTGCAATCCACTCCATAGCAGCCCCCTCTTAACGGCGACTTTACCATTCCAAACGTTAAAAGGAATACGCTCTTCCAACGTATGGGAAGAAACAACGAGGACATTATCGTCGAGTTCAACATGGTTGAATTCGTTTTGGGTCAGAAATTGTGCAGTCTTTGAAGCGGCTAGCTGCATTGGAATGATACCTATTAACTCAAGTCGCTAAATCATATATCAGCTGACGAACAATATGAAAAGAGAATGTCAAAGATATGACCACGATTCACTCGAAATCTAACTTTATTTAGCTCGAAAAGTCAGAAACTTACTTCATAATTTGCTAGAATAAAACTTCGATTTCGACTTCTATACTTGCCTGTGTCATTTTCTAACCAGATTCGCGTTTATTGGGCGAATAAAACCATCAACTACAGTGTTCTAATCTTAGTCACCTTGCTTGGCGTAGTGATACCAACTTGGTATTACCAACTTAATTCGTTGATTATCCCCTAATACTTGGCGTTATCGCCGCTGCACTTTCTGAAAGTGATGACAAGTTTACAGGCCGATTAAAATCTATTTCGTTGACAGGCTTTTGCTTTGCGTTTGCTTCGATGTCTGTAGAGGTTCTTTGGCATTCTCCGCCTCTGTTCTCCGTTGGGCTGTTTATTTCTACCTTTGGTTTCATCATGCTTGGTAGCATTGGTCCTCGCTACGCCAGCATCGCCTTTGGCTCACTGCTCATTGCTATTTACACCATGTTGGGAGCTCATGAGAGTGAGAACATTTGGTTCCAACCGCTTATGTTGTTGTCTGGTGCGGCTTGGTACTATCTCGTTTCTATGGTTTGGCATATTTTCTGGCCGATGCAACCTGTTCAACAGAGCCTTTCAACCGTGTTTTTCGAGTTGGGCAACTACTTAGACAGTAAGCGTGAGCTTTTCCATCCCGTTACCGAGCTTGTCCCACAACCGCTGCGTATTACTGAAGCCAAAAGAAACGCTTCAACCGTACAAGCACTTAATCAGTGCAAGAGCACTTTATTGAATCGTTCTAAACGCGGGCACATCGACGGCGCAAGTGACCGGTTCTTGAACATTTACTTTCTCGCGCAAGACATTCATGAGCGAGTCAGTTCTAGTCATTATCGCTATCAAGAGTTGGCGAGCTATTTCCAGCATTCGGATATTCTCTTCCGTTTTAAACACCTTCTAGAAACTCAGGCTTCTGCCTGCCGCGAGATTGCCGATGCTATTCGCCTCGGTAAAGAGTACCAACACCAAGGAACATCAATCTCTGCTCTGGATGAGTTGCAAACATCATTGCAGTTTCTAAAAGATCAGCAGAACCCACAGTGGCGTCTACCTCTAATTCAACTGGAGTTTCTTTTTAATAACCTGGCCACGGTCGAGAAGCAGCTTAGCAACGTGAGTAACCCTGATGCCGAAAAGCTTGAAGAAAGAGTGCTCGACGATACAGAGGCTCACACCTTGTCGGCTATGTGGCAGCGGGTAAAATCCAACCTCAACAAAGATTCGATTTTATTCCGACATGCAATTCGTATGTCTGTTGCTCTTACCCTCGGTTACGCCATTATCCAGTTCTTCAATATCGAAAGAGGTTACTGGATCCTGCTCACCACTCTATTTGTTTGCCAGCCCAACTACAGTGCCACCAAGCAAAAACTCACCGCAAGAGTGCTCGGGACGATTGCAGGGCTGCTAGTGGGTGTCCCACTGCTGACTTTCTTCCCATCTCAAGAGAGTCAACTGGTCTTTATTGTTTTGTCTGGTGTGTTGTTTTTTGCATTTAGAATCAACAATTATGGGTTTGCGACCGCCTTTATCACCTTGCTGGTACTGTTTTGTTTTAACCAGCTTGGAGAAGGCTATGCCGTCATACTGCCCCGACTCACGGATACGTTAATCGGCTGTATTTTGGCCGTACTGGCCGTGGTTTATATTCTCCCTGATTGGCAGTCAAAACGACTTCACCGCGTGATGGCCGATGCAATTGATGCAAACAAAGTCTATCTTGGCCAGATCATTGGCCAATATCGCATTGGCAAGAAAGATAACTTGAGTTATCGCATTTCACGAAGGAATGCACACAATAGCGACGCTAACCTAAGTGCCGCAATCAGCAATATGCTTATCGAGCCTGGCAAGTATCGAACAGCAGTGGACGAAAGTTTTAGATTCCTAACACTCAATCACGCACTTTTGAGTTACGTGTCTGCATTAGGTGCGCATCGTTCGCGTATCGATGATGAGACAACCCATCAACTCGTGCTGGAATCCCATCGTATTATCCATCAGCATCTTGAAGCGCTTCACAACCAACTTTACAATCATTGTGAAGATATCAACATCGCATTAACAAACTCAGACCTAGAAGAAAGACTTTCTGAATGGCGAGAAGAAGACGATCGTTCCGTTAGAATGGTGTTACAGCAGCTTCATTTAATCTACCGAATGATCCCTGAATTGCATTCGCTTGCGGCGAAGTTTGCAGCAAGAGTTGAACACAAAACCTCCTAGTGCCTGACATTTTGCTTACATGAATTGACACTTTACAGACAATAAAACAGTGCTCAATTCGGTAGTATGGCTTTTATGGTAGATACGGGGGCGCAGATGGAAGGCAAACTCACCAGAATCGAAATGGATGAATTAGTGGCCTTAATAGGAGGTTCCGAAATGACGAGCCAACAGTTCGAGCTTTTTGTTCAACAACTGAAACATCTGTCTCCGCAGCAACTTCGTTCTTTGCAAAGCGAGATAAGCAGTAACTTGCCATCTGAGCCAGCTGCTATCATCAACGACGACGAAATGCAGTTAATCAGCAGCCTATTTAGCAACTAACCAAGCCATTTCGCTCAGCTAGCACAACTTGCTTGGATTTCAAATCACATCTAAAATTAATTTAGGAGGTGGTTTAATGTCCATATCGCCAGTTTCAAATAGCTATCCTATACTTCAGCAATCTTCTAAGATGGCCGAAGAAGCAGCGAGTGAAATTAATCAAATACAAAAGTTTGATTCTCTTAAAATTGACGGCCTCGAATTTAATAAAGTGGGCTCGATAAAGAGCCCGAAAAAGTAACCCAAACTTCCCCGCCCTCCTCGTACGCTGATCCACTCATCAAACTCAATCAATCTCAGCAGTACAATCGCATCGGTACCAACATGCTCCAGCGTGATCAAGATATGATCGGTACGATGCTTGATCTTCATGTATAACCCGCTTTACTTGAAACACTCTAGAAAATATTTGGATTTCGTTACGCATTAGATTGGTGTTTGTCGTGGGTATGCGTAGAATTGCCAGTTAAATTATAAAATCTATATTGATATGCCTAAATTGAATATACACCAACGTGACTATGTGTCTGTGTTAGGTGGTGAAATCAGCAAGCTGCAATTAGAGCAGAGCCTACAACCAAACTTCGATGCGCCAAAACTCAAGCTAACGCCCAGCCCGTCATTAACCGACAAGAACCTCGATCGTCGATGGTCTGTACTGGATAACCTCACCGATAAAAGTGTGTTGCTTGACGAGTTCACCGATCAGATCAAGTCTGACTACTGCAAAAACATCGAACATTTTATCGGAACCGTAAATGTGCCAGTTGGTGTCGCCGGCCCTCTTAGAGTTAATGGTCTGTTCGCAAAAGACGACTATCTAGTGCCTTTAGCCACCACTGAAGCGGCGCTTGTTGCTTCCTATAATCGCGGGGCTAACCTTATTACTGCTGCTGGTGGCGCGTCTGCAATGCTACTAAACGAAGGTGTAACTCGAACCCCTGGTTTTGCCTTTAAAAGCCTTGCTCAAGCTGGCCAATTTGTTGCTTGGGTGGTCACTCAGTATGAAGAGTTTAAGCGCCTCGCAGAGTCAACAACATCACACGGCAAATTGAGTGATGTCAGCGTTAATATCGAAGGCAATCATGTATACCTTGTTTTCGAGTTCCTGACAGGTGACGCTTCAGGTCAGAACATGGTGACTATTGCCACGAATGTTGTGTTTGAATACATTCTTGAGCATACGCCTATCGAACCAGATTACGCTTTCTTAGACGGCAACTTGTCTGGTGACAAAAAAGCGAACACGCAAACTCTGCGCAGTGTACGCGGTAAAAAGGTGACTGCAGAAGTTCATATCAGTGCAGAGCTTGTACAAAAGTATCTTCACACGACACCTCAAAAGATGATGCAGTTTGGTCAAATGACCACAGTCGGCGGTGCGTTAAGTGGGACAATTGGTATTAATGCTCATTACGCCAACGCATTAGCAGCTTTGTATATTGCTTGCGGTCAAGATGCCGCGTGTGTTGCAGAATCTGCAATTGGTATGACGCGAATGGAAGTCACCGAAGACGGAAGCTTGTATGCCAGTGTAACCCTACCTAACCTAATGGTGGGCACAGTCGGTGGCGGCACGGGGTTACCAACACAAAAAGCATGCTTGGATATTCTCGGACTTTATGGCTCTGGTAAATCCCAAGCGTTAGCAGAAGTTGCTGCAGCATTATGCCTAGCCGGCGAATTGTCTATTGTTGGTGCCTTCTGTGCGGGTCACTTTTCAAAGGCTCACCACAAATTGGCTCGATGATTCAGGTTTTCAACCACACAAATACAAAAGACCTCAATACTGCTGTCTTGAGGGCTTTTCTTTTGTTTTCGAAATTGAACAAACTTTGGAAGTTGATACTGCTTCTTTTTATATTCGCGTCTTATGTTTAGTTAGACTCCGCTAATTCAACACGCTTACTGCCCTTTGATCGGTTGTGTAACCATAGACCGCTAGATTTCATAAGATAACCAAACACACCACCAAGAATCAGCGAAGGGACAACTATCGCCCAATCCCCATTCGCTGCAAAAGTCGCACAAGAGCCAATAAACGTTCCGGGAATATAACCTAGCCAAGATTGTTTTGCTTGGATACACATGAAGAAGGCGATAACAGCCGTTAGCAAATAGCCCACGATATCAATACCAACCCAAGTTGAACCTTGAATAATGACCATCGCCCAGAAGACGCCTGTCATATTAGTAATAAGGCTTTGTGCTAGGCCAGTAAGGCCATCTTTTGGAGAGGCAAAGTAGCTTGTGCAACCGAGGAATCCAGCCCAAGATAAAAGCCCAAGTGATATGGCCAACCAGCCCAAATTCCAGAAAGAAGACCAGTAGTTAGTGAGATTGCTAATAATGTGCTCATTGTGACTATCGCGAGTGCGCCTCTCTACTCAAAAAGAGAGTCTATGTTCTGCATCACTAAAGATCAGTGTTTTTGATCACATATTCAAAGCAATATAAACGGTGAATTACATTGAATTTTTTAAGCAATCGTTTTACCAACATAATTTGTTATTAATTAGGTGAGTTTAATTGTAGCGCCTCATCATTCTTTGGCCTTCTCGCATGATTCGTTGGGATAACGGATTTTCAGACATATCCCTACGCCAAATAAATGAAATTGTTCGCTTCATGCAAAGATCGGGAACATTTAATGCGACTAATTTACCACTTTCGATATCTTGTTTTACGTCTAGATAAGGTAAGCAGGTTAAGTACTGGCCATTAGCACGATACTTTGTAACACTGGGACATGATCATATTCGCGCCAAACATCGAGGTCTGGAATGAGTTTACTGATCGCATGGTCAAAAATCTGCCTTGTTCCAGAACCTGATTCTCTCAACACCCATTTAGCTTGTTCTAATTGAGCGAGACTCACTTCATCATGAAGTGCATAGGGATGATGAGATGACGCTACTACAGACAAATGATCTTCGCATAACACAGCAATATCAGTTCGATTGTCGTCACAGCGCCCCTCAATGATGCCCAAGTCGTATTTGTAATTGAGAACACCTTTAATCACGCTGTGGGTACTTCGCACATTCAGCTCAATCTCTATCTCAGGGAAATCTCTATCTAACTGGCTTATCAGGTTAGGTACAATATGTTCACCCGGTGTTTGACTTGCGGCAAGTTTGATCTTTCCACTTAATAAATGCTGATTATAAAACCCTTTGTCGATGTGCTGTGCGTTTTGCAATAGACGCTTAACCTTCGGGCGCAACAACATTCCCCAATAGGTAAGCGTCATTTGTTTACCTTGACGTTCAAAAAGTGGTTTCCCTACCGACTTTTCTAACTGTATCAATGATGAGCTCGCTGCCGACTGTGTTAGCTCGAGCTGCTTAGCCGCCTGGCTAATACTCGCTAAGTCTGCTGCTGCATCAAAAACGGATAGTTGTTTAAGTGAATAGTGCACTTATCGCCCTTCAAACGTGGTCAAAGAATTAACAAGCCAAACTGGCAATCGGTTGCATTGTAACTTCTAGAATATATTAATCAATATTTTTGATATACTTTTTAAAGACAATCAAATTAACTTGTAGTAATTTGTTTCACACTTCCTTGTGTCGAAAGTTTGAACGGATATAAACCACGAGTAACTCATTGAGCTAAGAGGTAAGCATGAGCAGCAGTGACACTATACATAGACAGCAACTACTCCCTCCCGAAATGATGATCGAAGCGGAGCGTTTTGCTCTAAGCAAGGCTTCTAAAAGCAGTAGCATGACGGTCAGCTTGGCCGTCATGGCTGGTGCTTTTATTGGACTCGCTTTCTTGTTTTACATAACGGTAACGACAGGTAGCGCATCTGCAGGTTGGGGGTTAAGCCGATTTGCTGGTGGCTTGGCATTCAGCTTGGTCTTATTTTAATCGTACTTTGCGGAGGCGAACTGTTTACAAGTTCAGTGCTATCTAGCATTAGCTGGGCAAACAAACAGATCAGCTTTCGAAAGATGATGTCGATTTGGGCAAAAGTCTACGTAGGCAATTTTATCGGCGCGATGTTGCTCCTTGCCCTAGTCTTTGCCGCAGGCTGTATCAGCTTGATCACGGCCAGTGGGGCCTGAATGCGCTAAACATCGCCCTTCACAAGGTTCACCACACCCCAGTACAAGCTGTTGCGCTTGGCGTTCTATGTAATCTATTGGTTTGTTTAGCGATTTGGCTAACTTTTTGTACTTCTAATCCGTTAACTAAGGCGATACTAACCATACTTCCTGTTGCCATGTTTGTGTCGACAGGTTTTGAGCACTGTGTAGCCAACATGTTCATGATTCCTTTGGCCATTGCGATTCAATCATTTGCGCCAGAGTCCTTCTGGCTAGGCATCAATGCCTCGCCTAACGCGTATGCCGATCTCAATATTGTTCAGTTTGTCACAGCTAACTTAATCCCTGTCACGATCGGCAACATCATCGGAGGCTCGGTACTGGTTGGGCTAGCAAACTGGGGGATCTATCGTAGGCCAGAACTCAAAGCGGCCAAAGTTATAACAATGAATCAATCAGTCGAGCTTCCATCTGTCTCTTGCTCAAGGCCCGTAGAAAACCTCACGGCCAAGGACATCATGCAGACACAACCATTCTGCCTAAACACGAAAATGACGATGTTGGAAGCCGTCGAAGAGTTAAACAGACACAAGCTAAGCTGTGCGCCAGTCGTGAACCTGAATGGCGAGCTAGCGGGCGTTTTCTCGCATCATGACGTCATGACTCAAGCTTGGTGCAAAGATTATCAAATAGATAAAAACGTGAAAGTTTCAGAGTTGATGACAACTGAAATAGTATCCATCGATTCAAAAGAAACGATTAAAGCTATTATCGAGTTCATGTGCATCGATAAAGAACAGCTCTACCCTAACAATGGATACGGTATTGCCAGCCAATGGAATGATCTTTCATTGGAACAGAGAGCAAAGGGAGCAATTGTGGCTAGACCACAAATGTTACCGGTTTTGGATCACGGCCACTTTGTTGGCGTAATCACACGTAGTCAGGTCGTGTCTCAACTAACGTCTCAAAGCGAAACCAAACCCTATTTAGTGGTCGGAAAGAAAGCGTAACGAAAAAGCCCCGCAAGTGCGGGGCTTTGTTAATATTGGCGAGGTGATTACTTTTGAATACCTTCTACGTGTAATTCCATATCAACGTAGCTTGAATCACCCATTACTTTGATATTGAAGTCTGCCAACTCTAGACGAGTTGTACCAATGAAACCAGCACGTTGACCGCCCCAAGGGTCTTGACCCGCACCGATAAACTCAGCAGCGATAGTGATAGGCTTAGTCACACCGTGTAGGTTCAGATCGCCATTGATGTCTAGCATACCGTTACCTTTGTCTACCACATCCGTACTTGTAAACGTAGCGGTAGAGAACTTTCCTGCATCAATGAAATCAGAACTACGGATATGCTTGTCACGCTCTGCATGATTTGAGTCAAGGCTTGTAGTATCGATTGTCACTGAAACAGATGAAGCCGCTACATCTTTTTCATCGTAAGAGAATTCGCCAGAGAACGTGTTGAAACGACCTTTGATGAAGCTGTAGCCCAAGTGGCTTACTTTGAAGTTAACAGAAGCGTGTGCGCCTTTAGTATCAATTACATAGTCTGCAGCATTAGCAGTTAAAGGAAGGCCCGCTAGTAGTGCTAATCCTGTAGCTAGAACTGTGTTTTTCATTTTGAAACTCCTATCATTTTGCGTAGCGTGTCGTCTTTATCAATAAAGTGATGTTTGATTGCTGCAAGTGCATGGACACCTGCAAGTAAGATCAAGCTCCAAGCCGCGTAGAAGTGAACTTCTCCGGCGATGTCAGCTTGGGAATTAAATAGTGCTCCGAGGCCAGGGACGCTAAACCAGTTAAATACGTCAATACCTCGGCCATCTTCAGTAGAAATGAGATAACCAGAAACCGCGATCACTAAGATTAGACCATACATAGCAAGATGCGCTAACTTCGCAGCGATCTGTTCAAACGGTTTGCCTTCTACACTCGGCGCTGGTGTCGCCAATTTCCACACTAGGCGAAAGAGTGTTAAACCAGCTAGAAGAATACCGACGGATTTATGCCAGTGTGGAGCGGTACGATACCACTCGCTATAGTAAGACAAGTCAACCATCCACAGTCCAACTCCGAACATCCCTATGATGACTACCGCTGAAACCCAGTGAAAGGCTCGAGCTACAACGTTGTAATTTTTAACCTGCGAAGTCATGGACAATCCTTTTATTTTCCGTCGCCGTGTGATTTGGCGATAACCTCAAAACTTGATTTAAGTATTTACCATTATTTATTCACTAAAAAGCACTCATGTTTGACGAAGTTATTCAAATAATTCGAACAGCCTACAAAATGTGTGGTAGAGGTCTCGCTATCGGGGAATAACTTGTTCAATTTCATAGAGTTCATCAGCGATGTCAGCCATCTTTCGCTCAATAATTTTCTGCGAATCATTCACGCCTTGATTGTAAAAAAGCGGACCAAACCGCTGCAATATGAAATCAAATAAGAACTCTCCATCAAACTGTTCTAACTCAAAATCTAACTCGTTACTCATGTACTTACGCAATGCTTCACAAGCATCTCTTCTTTGATCCTTACTAATCTCTATCTTGCTCATTGTTTAACCCAACTTCTCTATAACGAACTTATACCCAAGTAACCATATCGCAATGGGTCACACTATGCATAAAAAAAACATGAGGTTTAATAAAATAAGAGCATAATGCACAAAGGCTTAGACGCACTGAGCTCAAAGGAAAATGAATGCTAGGTCCATTTTAAACGGAGGTTGTCGTTGTTACTCGATGTCTTAATACAGAGTGTTAATGAATTTCAGGCTGACTGCATGAAGCTGTGTGAAAAGCATTATCCAACGATTCATAATCAAGGTATGAGCGAACACCATCTTGGCGCAGCGTTCTCACGACGCCTTGCTCGTACTCTCAACGAGTTTGGACACAGTTGTGACTTTGGGCCTTTGGAGTCAACTAAGTCAAGTGATCTGCCGCATCACTACCGAGTTAGCTCAGACGTAGGCACGGTGTGGATTCTCACCTCTCATATGGTGAGTGCGGGGAAAGTTTGTCGTCAAAAGCTTTTTAAGCAAGTCGAAGCTTGGCGCAGAGAGTATGGTTACGCGATTCAACCCAATGATCTTCTGTTACTTCTGTCGGATCACTGGATTAGCCGCAGTAAGCAAAGTCGCGAGCTACTGCACTGGTGGACCGGTCAACTTCCAGATGAAATCGATGAGTATAGTGCCCAAGGTATCAGCCTTTATGAAAGTGACTCACAACTTAGTCAATCACTTGAGAGCCTTTTTAACCTAGCACCCTACTACATTAAATTTTCGCACCCACTAAAACGCTCTAACAACCAACAATTAGTCCGAAAATATATCCAGCTCTATGCAGTTGTTCAGTGGGATTAATGACCGGATATACAAAAGTTTGTGTATTCGGTATGTTTGGCTCTAATTCATTGAAACTATGATAATAAACTCACTAATTACTAATTCTTGATTGAACCTACAAATCCTTAGTAAACGTCTTCTTTTGCCGCAAAAATTTGTGGCTTAACATCACTAATGTGTTTCATTAATTTGTACCCGCAGCTACAATTCTTTATGTTGATTACACTATTGATATATTGCGCAGAGTTGTTACTTGTTGTCATTTGGCGAGTAGATACGTCTCTAGAAGGAATTGCTGTCGTATTATGAATCTCACCACTAAAAAACAGTTTGAAGCTTGTTTGTCGTTAAGTAGTGAAAATCATTATCTAGCCTCATATAACGGATTACACTTTAACAGTGTTTTTCAGCCCATTTTTGGCACTTCTCTTGAAATCGTAGGTGTTGAAGCTCTAGTCAGGATTAAAGATAGATGGGGCAACCCGATCCGACCTGACCTCTATTTCAATTCAGATGAAATAGATATCGACGAGAAAATCGATGTAGAGCGACTGACACGCGTTATCCACATCCGTAATTTTTCAGTGTCGCAATACAGAAAGAAAAATCTTTTTCTAAACGTGTTACCTGCCGCTGGCGAATTTTTTGCAGATGACAGCGAAACCTCTCGATTGCTCGCACGGCGTTTACAAGAATTAAGAATAGATCCTGAGCAGATCGTCATGGAACTGGTCGAGATTGAATCTCAAAACACCAAGTTACTCAGCCACGGCTTGACGAAACTTAAAGACGACGGATTTAAAGTCGCCATTGACGACTTTGGCGCGCGAGCTTCCACTGAGGAGAGAGTGAGGTTAATAAATCCATCTATCCTAAAACTCGATCGAGGATTACTTCTTGATTACATGAATGGCAACAAAGCCGCCCTGTCGCACGGTATCTCGTTAGCGAAAGAAGTTGGGGCTCAAACAGTGGTAGAAGGGATTGAAACCAAAGAGCAACTCGATGCAATGCTCGAATTGCCTATAGACATGTTTCAAGGCTACTTCCTTGCAATGCCTGAAGCCATGACGCCAGAGCTCAAAGCAGCAATATGAAGCCGCAATACGAACCACAAAAAAAAGCAGCCTAATTGGCTGCTTTTTTAACCGCACTTTGTTAACGCTGTTTCGTTAACAGTAGGTGCCGCCCAAATATAGCTATTTTACTTCGCCATAGCGTTCGTAATACAAGACGGTAGCCGCAGTTCGTGAGGGTACCTGAAGCTTCTTAAGCAAGCTTTTCATATGTACTTTTACTGTCGATTCAGAGATAAATAGATTATCGGCGATCTGTTTGTTCCGGTAACCTTTCGCGACTTCTTTAAGAATCTGGCTTTCTCTTTCGGTCAGCAAATCAAATACATCATCTTTACCACCACGTTCGCTGAGATAGTGCGCGACTTCCTTGCTGTAGGCTGCCTCACCAACCAAAGCGCCTTTGAGCAGCTCAATGAGCTCATCGGGCTCCGTATCTTTTAACAGGTAACCATCTGCGCCCGCTTTGACAATCGCATCTATATCCAATGCACTGTCTGAAACTGTAAGAATCACTATCGTAGCGCTCGAACCGTCAGCTCTAAGCGCTTTGAGAGTATCGAGGCCAGACATACCCTTCATATTTAAATCGAGTAGGATTAGGTCTGGTTCAAGCTCATGAGCTTTAGCAATCGCATCAGCCCCGTTGCTCACATCCCCGATTACTTTAAATTCTGGCTCAAAATCTAACAATTGCGCAATGCCTCTGCGCATCAGTGGGTGGTCATCGACCAACAGTACGTTACACTGTGACAAATCAATTATCCTTAGAACGTTTATATTGTAACTTTACTAGGCATCCGCCATTTGGCTTGGATTGAATATCGAGTTCGCCGTTTAATCGCGCTGCTCGCTCCTGCATTATTGACATGCCGTAGTGATTAATTTGTTCGTTTACCGCATCGAATCCAATTCCATCATCAGAGATCGTCACTGTGGTTATCTCTTCATCAACAACACAATCAATGGTGATGTTCTCTGCATTCGCGTGTTTGATTGCGTTGATTGTTGCTTCTCGAATTAATTGTAGTAAATGAACTTGTTGATGGGCATTGAGCTCAAGTGAAGATAGCTCACTATTAAGCTCTATCTTCGCATCTGACTGTTCAGCCAATTGCCTAATCATTTGCGTCAGCGCTTGACCAAAACTGCCCTCTTTTATTGTTAATCTAAAGGTTGTAAGCAGCTCTCTAAGTTGGGTATAAGCGCTAGACAACCCGGTTTCTAGCTCGACCATTACACGCTTTGACTTTGCCATTTCGTCGTCATCTGGCACGTCTTTTAACGTACGCTTAAGCAATGATACCTGAATCTTAAGATAAGACAGTGACTGCGCTAAAGAATCATGAAGTTCACGCGCAATTGTTGCACGCTCTTCCATAATCAACAGCTGTTCAGCTTGTCTTTGGGCGTGATTGTAATAGATTGCTCTGGATAAGATCTGAACGAAGTTTCCAATCAAAGCGTCATCTGGACATGGTAATCCATATTCGAAATAGAGATAACCTAACTTGTGGTCATCTAGCACTAACTCTCGAACCTGATTCGTTTCCCCACTAAAGTCACCTTCGTATAAGATAGTGCTCTTCTCTCCTGCTTCATCGATTTGCAACTTGGCAGCGGTGACACCTTCAATGCTCACTATGTGTTTTAAGATCGCTTGGAAATTGTCTGTCGTAATTCTTGAAGCCGTTAACTCTTGAGATGACTGATACAATACACTCAACGACTGATTGGCGTGCTGTAGACGATGTGTTTTCTCGTTAACAGCCAGCTCTAACCCCCTATAGAGCTTGCCCAGATCAAACGCCATGTTATTAAACGTCTCCGTTAATATTCCCATTTCATTATCGCTTTGAACTGGGAGAGCAACGTTAAACGAGTGAGATTGTATTTGTTCACTCGCCAAAACCAACCGTCGTAACGGTGCGACAATTTGTTTGCGAATGTAGTGTACAACGAAGATACTGATGAAAAGTATTCCACCTAATCCGATCCCACCAACCCAAGCCAGTTTGATCAGTTTTTGCTCTGAAAAGGTCTGTAGCTTAAACACAAAGCCATCTATCTGCTCAACAAAGTCTTCCACGAGCGGTAAGTATTGCTCCCTCTGCTCGCTGTACAAGATGGATTTAAGTTCATGCCAACGAGCAATCAACCGATAGTAGTCTTGAGTAATATCGTCAGGTACCAACCAATGCTGAAGCGCTTTCATCGAAGGAGAATATATGGAGTCTTCAAACTGCTCGATATGTTCAGTGTAATCGACCGATTCTGAATGAATATCGTAAGCCAATCGGTAACTTTGCATACGCATTGAACCAGAAACATTAACAGCCTCGGCGTCATTAAGACTCGATGCCAATGTCATGAGCGCATAGTTGGTTGTAACAACAGACAACAGCAGAATAAAAATCATCGCTTTCGCGATAGTACTAGTGACCGAACGTGTTTTTGTATTCAAGGAGTTACCCTAATGTTGAAGCGCATGATGTACAACAAATGAACATTCTATTATCAGATGTATCAATATGTGATCACTCGCCTCTAAATATCTTGATCTAGAACAAGTTTAACACTCAATTAACCCCTTAGGGGTATTTAATAGAATGTGTCAAAAACTAAAATTTATATATCAATAAATAACAGAATATTACAAATTTTGAGCTAACCTTTGATAAGGATTCTCATCAGTTAGGTGCGTGTGTGGTTGACCTGTCAAGAAGACGACTGTTTAGAAGAAATACCGGTAATAGCGATAACCTTTCGCTCCCTTGGATAAAAAACGCTGAATCGTTTACTGACAACTGCACTCGATGCGGTCTTTGTGTTGATAAGTGCCAAACAAAAATCATCGTAAATGGAGATGGTGGCTTCCCATCTATCGACTTCACTAAAGATGAGTGCACTTTCTGTTATCAATGTGCTGAAGCCTGTCCAGAAGGCCTGTTTCTTTCAAAGGAAGAGCCGCCATGGCAAGCAAAGGCAAAAATAGAGGCTAATTGCCTCGCGATTAACAATGTCGAATGCCGTAGCTGTTCCGATATGTGTGACGCTATGGCTATAGGTTTTTCATTTCAAGTTGGCAAAGTCGCCCAACCTGAAATAAACCTTGATGAATGTACAGGTTGCGGTGCGTGTGTTGCAAGTTGCCCAACTTCATCCATCAATGTGAGCAATTTATAAATAATAACGAGAGACAGTTATGGCACTAAACGAAGTGCATATTTCTAGCTTAGTAGTTCATGTAGCTCCAGAGCATTTAGACGCGATAAAAAACCAAATCACTCAATATGAGAATGCGGAAATTTATGCTATAGCCCTGAAGGAAAAATCGTGGTTGTACTAGAAACACAAAACCAAGGTTTTATTACAGAAACTATTGATGCAATTAACAATTTACCGAATGTACTGAGCACAGTTTTGGTCTATCACCAGATCGAAACAGAATTAGACGACGCGGACATGGACACTGGAATTAAACATTCCCAAATTGAGGGTGAAGTATGAAAATGACACGACGTGCGTTTGTGAAAGCAAACGCGGCTGCATCAGCGGCAGCAGTTGCAGGGGTAACACTCCCGGCTACAGCAACCAACCTGATTGCTAGCTCTGATCAAACTAAAATCACGTGGGATAAAGCGCCTTGTCGTTTTTGTGGTACGGGCTGTTCTGTTCTAGTTGGAACGCAGAATGGTAAAGTGGTTGCTACACAAGGTGACCCAGAGTCACCAGTAAACAAAGGCCTTAACTGTATCAAAGGCTACTTCCTCTCAAAAATCATGTACGGTACTGACCGCCTAGAAACGCCTATGCTGCGTATGACTGACGGCAAGTACGACAAAAATGGCGACTTCGCTCCAATAAGCTGGGATCAAGCATTTGATATCATGGCTGAAAAGTGGAAAGACGCACTTAAGAAGCAAGGCCCTTCCGGTGTCGGTATGTTTGGTTCTGGTCAATGGACCGTAATGGAAGGCTACGCCGCAGCTAAGATGATGAAAGCAGGGCTTCGCTCGAACAACATCGACCCTAACGCGCGTCACTGTATGGCATCTGCTGTAGTGGGCTTTATGCGTACGTTTGGTATTGATGAGCCGATGGGTTGTTACGACGACTTTGAACACGCAGATTCTTTCGTTCTGTGGGGTTCGAACATGGCTGAGATGCACCCTGTTTTATGGACTCGTATCACTGACCGCCGTTTAAGCCATCCGCACGTTAAAGTGAACGTGATGTCAACGTACTACCACCGCTCTTTTGAACTCGCTGATCATGGTTATATCTTTGAACCACAGACTGATCTCGCGATTGCTAACTTTATTGCTAACTACATCATTCAAAACGATGCGGTTAACTGGGACTTCGTGAACAAGCACACAACGTTCAAGCAAGCTGCGACTGACATTGGTTACGGCCTACGTGACGAGCACCCTCTTCAAAAAGCGGCTGCCAATCCGAACTCCGGTGACATGTCTTCTATTTCTTTTGAAGAGTACAAAGCATCTGTTGCTGAATACACTGCAGAAAAAACAGCGCAGCTATCTGGCGTTTCTGAAGACAAGCTTGTTGAACTTGCGAAGCAATATGCCGATCCAAATACCAAAGTAATGTCACTTTGGACAATGGGTACGAACCAGCATACTCGTGGTGTTTGGGTTAACAGCTTGATTTACAACCTACACCTTCTTACCGGTAAGATCTCAACCCCAGGCAACAGCCCATTCTCACTAACGGGTCAACCATCAGCATGTGGTACAGCGCGTGAGGTAGGTACTTTCGCTCACCGTCTACCAGCGGATATGGTTGTCGCAAACCCTAAACACCGTAAAGTTGCAGAGAAGATTTGGAACATTCCAGATGGTGTTATCCCACCGAAGCCAGGCTACCACGCGGTATTGCAAGACCGTATGCTTAAAGATGGGAAACTTAACGCTTACTGGGTGATGTGTAACAACAACATGCAGGCAGGCCCAAACATTAACGACGAACGTCTTCCAGGTTACCGTAACCCAGAAAACTTTATCGTGTGTTCTGACCCATACCCTACTGCAACCGCTCAGGCTGCCGACCTAGTACTTCCAACAGCGATGTGGATTGAAAAAGAAGGCGCTTACGGTAACGCAGAACGCCGTACTCAAGCTTGGTACCAGCAAGTCGACACTGTCGGTGAAGCCAAGTCTGACCTTTGGCAAATCATGGAGTTCTCTAAGCGCTTCAAGATGGAAGAAGTGTGGACAGAAGAGATGCTAGCTGCAGCTCCTCAATACCGCGGTAAAACCATGTACGACATGTTGTTTGCCAATGGCCAGATCGATAAATTCCCAATCGAAGAAGCTCGCGAGTTAAATGACGACGCTCATCACTTCGGCTACTACGTACAAAAAGGTATCTTTGAAGAGTACGCACAATTTGGTCGCGGCAAAGCACACGACTTGGCTCCGTATGATGTTTACCACGAAGTGCGTGGCCTTCGCTGGCCAGTTGTCGAAGGCAAAGAAACCCTTTGGCGTTACAAAGAAGGCTCAGATCCATATGCGAAAGAAGGGTCTGGCTGGGACTTCTACGGTAAGCCAGACGGCAAAGCCTTTATTATCTCTGCTCCTTATGAAGCGCCACCAGAGTCGCCAGACGAAGAATTCGATCTATGGCTATGTACAGGTCGTGTTCTTGAGCACTGGCATACAGGCACAATGACTCGTCGTGTCCCAGAGCTGTATAAAGCAGTACCAGACGCAGTGTGTTACATGCACCCTGCTGACGCTCAAGCTCGTAACCTTCGTCGTGGTGATGAAGTTCTTATCGAGAACAAGCGTGGGGAAGTTAGAGTTCGTGTTGAGACCCGTGGCCGTAACCGACCACCTCAAGGACTTGTCTTCGTACCATTCTTTGATGCTCGCATTTTAATCAACAAGCTGATTCTTGACGCAACAGACCCACTTTCGAAGCAAACTGACTTCAAGAAGTGTCCTGTCAAGATCACTAAAGTTGCTTAATCAATATCGGGACAATGGCAGCTCAGCGGACACTGCGCTGCCCCATCAAAGAATTAGCCTTAAGGCGGAGAAAATACAATGAAAAAACTGATGACAGCACTAATTTCAGTTGGAGTTTTGTTGACGGGCGTTGCACAAGCAGAACTTGATAACCCAGGCGGCATTGGCGGTATGGAGTCACTACGTGGCGCTAGCGAACTTGAAGCCACTCGCCCAGCCGATGACTTCAAAAAGTATCCACGTGATCAAGTTTTAGAGAGTGAATACGTTTATCAGCCACCTCTTATTCCACACACAGTACGTGGTTATGAAGTATCTCTAAATGCGAACAAATGTCTTGCATGCCACAGTTGGAAAAATGCGAATGAAATGGGCGCGACTAAAGTAAGTGTGACTCACTATGTAAACCGAGAAGACGCAGTACTCGCAGACATGTCACCTCGTCGTTACTTCTGTCTGCAATGTCACGTCCCTCAAGCTTCTGCTAAGCCGTTGGTTGAGAACGAATTTAAACCTGTCGATTCGTTACGTTAATTGTAGCCAGATAGAAAGCGAGGCTATTATATGAAATTACTAAAAGCGTTTTGGAAGAGACTAGCAAGCCCAAGTAAGGCCGCGGTAGGCGTGGTACTGTTTATGGGTTTCGCTGGTGGTCTTCTATTCTGGGGCGCGTTCAACACTGGCATGGAGGCAACCAACACAGAAGAATTCTGTTCAGGTTGTCACGCTCCAATCGTAGCGGAAATTCAAGAGACAATTCACTACTCTAACCGCTCGGGTGTTCGTGCCATCTGTTCAGATTGTCACGTTCCTCATGAGTGGACAGATAAAATTGTTCGCAAGGTTCAAGCATCTAAAGAGTTGGTGGCACACTTTATGGGGACCATCAACACTCAAGAGAAGTTCGAAGCCAAACGTGGTTACCTAGCAAACCGTGAGTGGCAGCGTCTGAAGGCTAATGATTCTCTAGAATGTCGTAACTGTCACCAGTTTGATTACATGGACTTCTCTGAACAAAGTCCACGTAGCGTAAAACAACACTCAACTGCCCTAGCGTCTGGCGATAAAACATGTGTAGATTGTCACAAAGGTATCGCGCACAAACTTCCAGATATGCATGGCGTAGAAGGTTGGTAGAAGGAATCGAATCATGAGTACATTAGAATCTGTAATTTGGCACATTCTCGGATATGGAGCGATGCCCTTCATCATTCTTTCTGGTTTTGCCGTCGTCGCAGCAATATCGATTTGGATTCTTTCTTTAGGCAAAGACAAAGATATTGAGTCCTAACTGGCATCAACCAAGTAGAACTAAAAAGCCACGCAAATGCGTGGCTTTTCCTTATTCAGCAAAACTAATCTTCAGGGTAACCGTTCGGATTATTTGATTGCCAACGCCAACTGTCTGCAGCCATTTCTGCCAGCGTACGTTTGGTAAACCACTCGAGCTCATGACGTGCCTTTGATGCGTCGGCCCAATACTCAGCAATATCTCCAGCACGGCGAGGTCAAAGCAGGAATAATCCCAGTAACTTTCTCTACTCTTGTTAAGACAGAACGTTTACTGTTACTTAAGTTATCAAATATTACCGGCTTAAATCCCGCTTCGATAAGCCTGATACAAGTGTGACTTCCTATATACCAGCGCCACCTGTCACTAAAATGTTCTTCATCGGAATACTTGTTCCATTAAGTCATGGTAAAGCATCCACTAGAACAGCGTTAGCTATTCAAACGATGCAAACCATTACTCACTTCAACAACAAAGCGTCCCTTACCTTCCGTTTTGGCCTGATACATTGCTGTATCAGCCGTTTTCATGATCGTGTCGATGGAGTAACCCGAATGGGCGACGTGGAACACGCCAATACTCACGCCGACTTTCATTTCACGACCGCGATAAACAATTGGATTGGAGAGAACGCTCACCATTTCTTCTGCAAGAATGGTAACCGTATCAACATCAGATGAATGAACGATGACAACAAATTCGTCCCCTGATAGACGTGCTACCGTGTCGCCGGCCAGCGTTTTCGATAACAGGCGGTCTGCTACCTGCTTTAACACTTCATCACCCGCATCGTGGCCATAGTTATCATTGACCTGTTTAAAGCCGTCTAAATCTAAATATAACAGTGCAAATGGATGGAAATGGTTCGCCTGGCGTCCTATTAATTTTTCCAGTTCTCGGTTTAAATGAGAACGATTGGCCAATCCTGTCAAAGAGTCATGATGAGCTAAGTACTCGAGTCGCTCCATCTCTTTCAAATTCGACAAGTCAGATAAGATAAATACCCAGTCGTAAGAGCCTTCCTTTTCAATATTTAATAGCCGGCTTACACGAGCAAAAATCGGGACTGAGTGGCCATCTTTATGGTGTTCCCAAACTTCTCCTTGCCAGTGACCAAAATTGGAAACAGCCTCTTGAATATCCGCCATCATCGCGCCAAATTGTTTCCATTGAAAAATGTCTTCCGGGCGCTTTTCAATTAGCAGCTCTTGTTCATAACCTAACAAGCGAGTGACTGCAGGATTTGCGATGCTGATTTCGCCGTCGCAGTTAATAACGAGCAACCCATCTTGGCTACTTTCAAACACGCTAGCTGCAAGTCTTTGTCTATTCCGAGCCTGCTCAGCTTCCGTTACATCTAAAACCGCAAACAGATATAAGTTCTGTTTTGTTAACTTACGGCAGCTCACTCGAATCAGCTGATTTTTGCCAAAAACATCGTTAACACGAAGTAGCTTATCGTCGAATTCTCGTCCTAATGTTATGGCTGAAGATAAAAATGCATTTTCTTCTGACTTTATTAAATCAAGTAGTCGTATCCCTTGTAGGTATTGATGAGTGCATTTAAACACTTGTGTCGTTGACGCGTTAAAGTGTTCCACAATGCCTCGTTCATTCACCACTAAGAGCGCGTGTTGAACGGCCTCGATAACCTCATTGGCAAAAAACTTTTCCTGCTCTAACTTATCAAGTGTAAAAGCCACTTGTGTATCCCGTTGAGCGATTCTCTCAAGCATAATGTTGAACGCCGAAACAAGGTCGCCAATTTCGTCCTTCGCCTCTAGAGGTATCTTGGTTTGCTGACCTTTACGTTCAATGACATTTTGAGTCGCGCGATTCAAAGCGTAGACAGGTTTGATAATGAAGCGTTGTACCGCCATATATAAAACCGTCGACGACAAAGTCAGTAGCACTAAATACAAAATGGCGTTATCGACCGAGTCTAGATAGATGTCATCGAAACTCCCCTTGCCTACCGTGAGGTTGAGGTGGGCAATGGTTTCACCTTCAATGGTTACTGGGACTTTAAGAAAAATGTAAGCATCACCAAAAATGAATGATTTCTCTTCGAGTTCATTTTGTTGACTAGCCGATAGATTCGGTAGCCGAGTTAAACTCGCTCTGTACTGAGAGAACTCTGCACCATCTGCGGTGACCAAGTTCGCACGTACAATCTCATCATCAGCAGAAAACGCATCCATCACTTGTGAGGCAGCATAGGCATCGTGGAACAGAATCGCGCCTTGTAAGTTAAACGCGACACCGCTTGCAAGAGCAGTGACTCGTTCAATGACATGGGCTTTCTGTGCTTCGTAAGCTCGACTGAAGCTATACACCTGCGAGACAACAAAAATCAGGCCCGTAAAAAATATGATTGGAAGGATCAATTTCGTCCTCAAAGAGGCACGCTTGAACAAACTCATTGCGGCTCCTCCTCAATGATTGAAACTCGCATCAAGTTGGCAGAAAGCCGATAACTTCCGATATTTGAGGTCCTAACTTTTGGTTTGATCTGTTTTTTTATTGTAACGAGTTCGATAGCACCACCGTATCGAGTGAAATTGGGTACATCACCCACGGTTACGAGCTCCCTAGGGACGTTTTGCAATCTTTTTAGGCTGTTAGGCGTTGAGATATAGACGATATCGCATTCGAAAGAGGACTTTTCCGCGAGTACTAGGGGTAACTGTCGGATCGTTTTGTTCTCTATAATCTCTTTTAACGTCTGCCTAACTCTTCCATCGTCTGGGACACAAAATCGGATCTGCTGCATCAAATGTTCATCTTCCCAATGGACGAAATTTGCAATGCGAAAAAGATAGACCGCTTTAATCTGCTCTGACGTGTAAGTTTGTGCACTCATAGCAGTGATAGGAAAGAGAAATGATATTGCAGTCAGGACAATCAACCTAAAAGTCATGAGAGACCCTCAGGTACGCAATTTGATCATTACTCTGACCTGTTCGAGTTTGCCGCCAATCGGCTGAATAGTCTTCATCAAAGAGGTTTTGGACAACCGCTTCAAACATAGGCGCATGAGGATGCTTTTGCCAAGCTAAGCGTGTGTCGAAGGTTACGAAATTCGGAATTTTCCCATATAGACCTCCGTACTCCGTTATTTGGCCTTTAGCAATAACATCTAACTGCCATTGAGCATTTATTTGCCATAGGCTTTGAATCGTCGCGAGATGCTGGTGGTCAATTGAGTACCAGTTGCTTTCATCTATTGAAGTGTTACTGACCCCATCCCAACTGTGTTCAGCCGAAAGATAGGTGTAATTTGCGAAAACTTGATAGTTTGACGACAAAACATACTGAGTCGCAAGTTCCAATCCATAGGTATCGACTTTATAGGTATCAATATAATTGACTCCTACAACATGAGGATATCGACTATCAAACCAGTTAGGACCCAAGCCTTTAACATTATCGTGCTTAGTCATAAATACAGTGGTATCAACATCAAAGTTACTCCCTTGATAACGATAGCCAATCTCCGTTGTTATCGCACTTTCTACATCAAGATCCTCCACTGAGCGGCTTGCAACCGCCATAGCACTATTCGGGCTTGTCAGATAATTTTGAATATAGATGGTTGAGGAATCGGCATACGAGGGAGAAGTCACTGCCCGACCTATACCTGCCCATATTGAATGGTGTGTATCTAACGAGTACAAGCCTCTCAATTGAGGTTGTAATTCAAAAGTATTTTTATGTTCAAAGTACTCCGCCTTAATGCCGAATACAGTATGGAATTGTTCTGTCCAATAGTAGTCCGATTGCCCAAAGAGGTTGATCAAAGAGTCAACTTCCCTATCTGTCGTCGCTGCCCGCACGTAGAAAGGTAAATTAAAGAAGTCGATGTCATCGATATGCTGAGAGTATGAAACTTCGATCAATCGATAACCCATGCCGTAATTCAACCTATGATTGTCACTGAGCTGAGTAACGTAAGTGGCATCGAGATCTATCGTTTTGTAGTCGCCTGGAGAGTCTAAGGCGTCTTCATTGTTGGAGGCAGCCCACACGCCATAGCTGCTTGTTGTGCGCTCGCTTATTGATTGTTCGACTAAAAATTGGACATAAGAAGCGTGACTTTCTATTTTATACTGCTGAGGAGAAAGACTAGAGAGCTCTCCGAAATCATCATAATGGACCATAAGCCCCGGTTGGTTAAACTCACTCGTCTCCCCCCAAGCCTAAACACCCAATTACGATCACTTTGTTGGTTTTCAAATACTAAGCCAGCTGAACGCTTCGTTATCATGACATCCGAGTTATTGGAGTAGACGTCATTCTTAACCTGTTTGTAATAAGCCCGAGCCGCAATGTCTTGATTAAACTGCAAACCATGTCTAAAGCTCGCATTGTAATTACCCGATCCTGCGAATGTTCCTTGTGCGTAAGTGCCCAAAGTGTCATACGCAGACTTTGTGATGATGTTGATAACACCGTTAACGGCATTGCCACCCCAGACGGAACCACCCGGCCCTCTCAATACTTCTATGCGGTCTATGTCTTGCAAAATGTAATCAATATCCGACCAATACACGCCGCCATAAACCGGGCTGAACAAGCTTCGTCCATCCATCAAGACCAGCATTTTGTTGTAAAGACCGTCATGAAATCCACGAGCCGAGACTATTGATTCGTGTTCACTAAATTTTGTGACATTCAAGCCCGGAACCAGCGCCAAGGCTTCGGCAATAGTTCTGGCACCGCTACGATTGATGCGGTCAGAATCTAGAACATATACGGCAGCAGGAATATCCGTTAGTTTCTGTGAGGCTTTTGATGCGGTTTTCATTTCGACACTAAGCAATGACAACTCTTCGATGCTCAGATCCATCAATTCATCGAGGGAGTCGTTTGCTAGCAAACAAGTACCGTAAGATACGGCGATTAGTGGGAAAGCGCTTTTAACTAACTTATTCATTCAATGTTACGTGTGTCGAATATGTGACTAGTATTCCATGATTAATCTATCAAGAGTATATAGCACAACGTATTTTTAACTCGATTAGTTACTAAACTTGAATTTGATCACTGTTTATAGACACAATTTATAACATCGTTTATTAAGACAAAATTAAGCTAAGACAACAATGAATAAACGATCAATCCGCTTGAACTGCGACATGGGCGAGAGCTTTGGAACCTGGGTTATGGGCCAAGATGATAAGGTCATGCCCCACATTGACATGGCCAATATTGCCTGTGGATTTCATGCTTCCGATCCTAGTGTCATGAGCCGGACTATTGAATTGGCTAACGCTCATAACGTTGCGATCGGTGCTCATCCCAGCTATCCCGATCTCCAAGGGTTTGGTCGGCGCTCAATGACTATTGACCCCTGTCAGCTAACAGATTTAATCATCTATCAAATTGGGCACTTGAAGCTTATGCCGAAGCAGAGGCACACAGGTTCAATACGTTAAGCCTCATGGCGCTCTTTACAATGACATGCTTAAAGATGAGCAGATTTTTGAAGCTGTCGTGGATGCGGTCTCTTGCTTTAACATTCCACTGATGTTGCTCGCGAAGAAAGACAACCAAGCATTATTGGAAATTGCCGATAACTACGATGTCCCACTCTTGTTTGAGGCATTTGCAGACCGAGCGTATATGGATGACGGCTCTCTCGCGCCACGAACGATGAAAGGCGCCGTGTTGACGGATGAAGAAGCGATTTTGGAGCAAGTGCGGCTGATACACATCCACAAAGAAGTGATATCCATAAATGGTAACCGAGTTGAACTAGAGGCCGATACACTGTGTGTACATGGCGATAATGATGAATCCATTAAGCTCATCGAATCAATCGCAGAAATTTTGGAGGAAGAATGACTCCGAACTTTTCGCTAGAGCCGATTGCAGAATGCAGTTTGATCATTCGCTTTGAACCTCAACCTCACATTCAGATGCCGCAACATATAAGCCGTGTGGCTGAACTGCTTCAAGTTGAACTTGGGACGTATATCATGAATATTACGCCGTCGTTCTCTACGATTCTAATTGACTACTTACCACATCGCGTAACCATATTTGAGTTTTTCCAACGCATTGAAAATATTGTGTTGGAATGTCACGTTGAAAATAACACGCAAGCGGCCGTCATCAACCTACCTGTTTTTTACCATGACAGTGTCGGGCTCGACCTTAAGCGGTACTACGAAAAAGGCCTGACACTTGAGGATGTGATTGAACAACATACACGACCGACCTATCAAACGGCCGCAATTGGATTTGCCCCTGGTTTTGCTTTTCAAGAAGGCGTACTTGAAACCTTATTTCTACCTCGGCTACCAACCCCAAGGTTAGAGGTGGCGAAAGGGAGTGTCGCCATAGCAGGAACACAAACAGCCATCTATCCTAATCGCTCTCCCGGAGGCTGGAATATTATTGGCAACTGCCCGATTGATCTCTATTGTCCAAACTCTATGCCGATGACCCCATTTTGCGTTGGCGGGCAAGTCAAATTCTATCCGATCGAAGAGGCTCGTTATCAAGAGTTAAAGGGCTGCAGCTTTAGGGAGTTCATTAGTGGCTAATACTAAGACTAAGACTCATTCGCTAACGGTACTTAAGCCGGGGGCTTTAAGCCTGATTCAAGACTTTGGACGCTTTGGTGTCGCTCAGTTTGGTATAACCCAAGGCGGGCCTGTGGATGACTACGCCTACAGTTGGGCTAATTATCTACTTGGCAATCCGGTGAATTGCCCAACCATTGAAATTACTTTAGGACAAGCCGCCTTTCGTATAAACGATAGATGCAAGCTCGCTATCGCTGGAGGTGATCTCCATGCCAAGCTCGATGGTGAACCAATTACCAACTGGTCAAGCTTTACCGCACAACCCGGGCAAGTGTTGTCTTTCTCACTTGCTAGAAACGGGTTAAGAAGCTACCTAGCAGTAAAAGGCGGTTTTTTTCTCACACCACAACTTGGGAGTGTGAGCACAGTACAAAGGGACCTTTTAGGAGGGCTCCACAAAGACGGACGCCCTCTAGCGAGCGATGACACACTACTTTTCCATCATCATGAGGCCCCGCAGCTCAACTCTGAAATGACCTTTCGTTTTCGCCCCGACTACAATCGTCCAATAGAGCTCCGAGTGATTGAAAGCTATCAAAGTGAACACTTTTCGGAATCAAGTTTGAATCGTTTTTATTCCAACACTTTCCGAGTTGGCCAAAATAGCAACCGTATGGGCTATCGTCTCGAAGGAGAATCGATCCAAGGTCCTGACTTACATTTAAAGAGTGAAGGAATTGCACTTGGCAGTATTCAAATTCCACCAGACGGTCAGCCAATTATTTTGCTCAATGATAGACAGACCATTGGTGGCTATCCAAAAGTTGGATGCGTAGCTCGAATCGATTTACCGCGTTTGGCCCAAGCAAAGCCGGGACAACAAGTCACATTCGTCAAAGGGGACTTACTCGGACTACAAGAAGTTTGGAGTCAATGGGCGCGCTTCTTCGGTTACTGAAATCACATCTATAAAATGGCCCACTTTTTACTCAAAAGCGGGCCTGTGTAAACTCACTCTAGCCTAGACTAACTAACAGTTAGTCTTCACCTACAGTCATCGCCAGCTCTATCGGATAGTGACGCTGTTTCGCCAATTCAATCGCTTTTTGCTCGACCTGCTCGTGTGTGAGCGACATAGATATTGGATGATCTTGTTCGATCTCACCAATATTCGTCTCACTGCTTACAAGTTTCCACCTTTCTGAAATCTTATAAGCAGCAGGCAATGCTGATGAACCTTTCACAATTTCAAGCCGTGCATAACGATTACCTTCGAAACTGACATCCGCTGCGCGCAAAGTCTCATCGTCGCCCGGAATTTGCTGAGCACCAAACAAGGGCTTACCGCAACGCACTGCATTTTTATACGGCGGGATAAACTGGCTCACGTGGTCAATGGCCTTTTGGCTTCTAAACTCCATTGTCTGAGGCTGCCAGCCACTTTGGATTTTGTTTTGAAGGCGATGTGGTAACTGTGGCTGAGATGTTTCGTTATTTGAAGCTACAAGGCCATCTTTAAACAACGTAATATCTTCCGTCATACCATGAAGCTGGAAGATATTTCCCGCGTATGGTGTTAACTGGGCCATACCTGTTGGCGTGCCGCGCGGTCCGTGGAAGATGACTTCTGGCCACTGTTGTTGACACGATTCCCACTGAGTCACATAAGCGGCTTTGAACTCTACTAAGCGTTTTCTTGGGCGTTTCGCTAAATCATCGACCGTTCCGGTCTCAAACCCGCATGCATTGACCAAGTAGTCCGCATGTTCCACCTCTGTCTCACCGTTTTTATCAGTAGTGAAGAGCTTCCAACCGCTTTCTGTTTCTTCTACTTTGTCTAGCGTTGTGCTCGTTCTCACTTTGCAGTTTGGTAGATGCTCGAGAGCCAGAGACACACTCGCAGCTAAACGGAACACACTCCAGCCATACTCCTGCACGACAGCAACTGGGTACTTTAACGTTTCTAGATCGACGTTTTGTGCAAAGGGAATCACCCAATCATCTAAGCCAGTTGGGTTGCTTGGTTGCTCCGAATGAGATAACTCAACCAGCTGCTCATAGCTGTATAATTTAAAGTAAGTTTCTGGGTCGCCAATGACACGATTTCTTGGGTCTTGAACAACAAGAGATTGATACGCTTTTTTGATGGTTTCAAGACGCGGCACTATATCAAGGGGCTCTCCACCATCACTGTAGGGAGTGGCAATAACAGTAGGCCTTTTGTTTAACGTAAAGGGATAGAGGCGAACAGTATTAATTGACTGCTCAAGCAGTTCGAGACACTGCTGAAGGTCGATTTCGCGGTAAAGATTCCCCCCAGCATGCAAATGGCAAATAGGCGGACCACTGACTAAACCATCACCCTTTTCAATCAAAATGACTTCATTGCCAAGTTCAGCAAAGTGCAAAGCTGCCGTCGCTCCGGCTACACCGCCACCGACAACAGCAACGACCGGTTGTTTTTGTTTTTTTTGAGATAACATTTCAATTATTAGTGAACAATTTACGGGGCAATTCTAAAACGAATACCCCAATCATAACACCCTCTTTTTTGTTACAGAGTCACTGAATTTCAATGACAAAAACAAGAAGAAAAAGTGAAAAAAAAACTTGACGCATAAAGTTCGCAATCATGATATTTCACAATTGTGAATAACATATTTCGCCAATACTTGATGGATACAGGGCTGCAGACAGAGCAAGAGTTATCTACAGCCAAAGTTATCCAAAACTTTATCCACCGATTTTGTGGATAACTGAATAATTTCCTCAATAAAAAGTCAGCTAAACGCTTTATTTACAGGGGTTAACAGCCTATTTAACAAACTACTCACCACTAGGAAAAGTGTGCAAAACGTTGCAATTGGCAATGCAAACCATATGAAAATATGGATCCTTGGCTCTAGTTCAAATCCAATTTGAACTAGAGCTGCAACGGCAACTTCCGCGCCCAATGCAGCGACACTACCCGCCACAAGCGCCATTGTGCCATACTCAGCCCATACGGTATTCACCACCCGCTTACGACTCGCACCCAGAGTCCTGTATAACTGTATCTCTTGTTGACGCTGGCTCAAGCTCAAACGGAGCAATGTGAATATCAGCAAGACACCAGCGACAACACCCAACGACGCCAATACTGAAATCGCCCAAGCAACTTGACGAAGAAGTTCTTGGATCTTTGATCCCATTTCTCGAATGTCCATTAAGCTAACGGTTGGGTAGCTTCGCGATAACTGATCAATCATTGGATTGTGAGAGTCTTCGAGCCTAAAGCTAACTAGCCAAGTGGCCGCGACACCTGCTAACGCGTCTTCACTGAAGATGAAGTAGAAATTTGGCTTCATTTCCCGCCACTCTACACGACGAATCGAATCAACAGTCGCGACGACTGTTTGACTGTTAATCACAAACGTTAAGCTATCCCCTACTTTTAAACCCAGATCATTGGCTACATCTTCCTCTACCGAAACACTCTTTGAGCCACTCCACTGCCCTGCAACGAGTTCGTTGTGATCAGGAATACCAGTTCCCCATGTGAAGTTGAGCTCTCGACGCAGGGCATCACTACTATCCTCGCCTTGGGCATAGGTTTTAGCATCAACACTGTTAATTTCTGAAAGTCTGCCTCTCACAATAGGATAAGCTTCTGACCGCTCAATTTCGGCGTTATCCAATGTCTCAAGATACGACTCACGTTCAAACGGAGAGATGTTCACAGCAAATGCATTAGGTGCATTGTCAGGAAGCGTACGTTGCCAATCCGACAATAGATCAGTTCTCACTAGCCAAATTGTCGCTAAGAGCATTAATGAGAGCGCTAAAGCACCAAATTGTACCCCTGACGCCGTAGTCGAGCGATTCAGTCGCTTATCGCCAATGCGAATGCGGTACCCAGAGGCAAACGGCGGCACCAACGAATAATGAGTACACTAACGGCCGACAAAACGATAAACAGAACGGCAATACTGACAAGGACAATCCACACCATAATATTGCTAGCAAAGGCCGCTAAGAACGGCACCACCGGGATCAATACAAGCCACCAGCGTTTCGCACTGACCTTTTGATCGATGCTTGATTGCATTACAGCGGCAGCGTTGATGTTCAATAACCGAGTTAAAGGGATGCCGAGTGAAGGAATAGCGATTAGGCCACAGCTTACAATTGCCATCACAAACGGAGTCACACCGTAAGAAGGTAATGGCGATGGAAGCAAGTCTGTGAGTGGTACACGCAGTAGGAACTCCAACCCCATACCGATGAGCACGCCGGCAATCGAGCCAATCACAAAGAGTAAACTCACCTGCGTCCAAAGCCAACGGCGTATCCATACTTTACTGGCTCCTAAACTCTTTAACATGGCGACGATTTTTGAGCGGCTATTCACGTAATGCTGACAAGTAAGAACCAGTGTTGTCGCCGCCATCAGGACCACAATCACGACACTCAGTGACAGATATTGCTGCGTACGTTTAAACACCTCATTAGTTCTACTCTGGCTGTTCTCATCGCGCCATCGATCACTTGGTGTCAGCTCAATCCCTTCCTTTAGTTTTTCGATAACAGCGTCTGTACCATTTATGTAAAGAGAATAACGAACGCGGCTCCCCGTTTGGACGGCGCCAGTTCGCTCTAAATCTGAGGAATGGATGAAAGCGCTTGGCATCTGTTGGAATGGGTTAAAGCTTAATCCTGGCTCTTCGGTGATCAAACCAGAAACAACTAAGTCTGCGTCTCCAACGGATACTTCATCTCCAATTTCAACACCAAGTTGGTAGAGGATACGTTCATCTATCCACAGTTCACCTGGCTGGACATGATTGGCTACACCTTCACCTCCAGTCAGGATAAGCTCACCTTGTAATGGATAAGCACTCTCCACCGCTCTTACGGTAATAAGTTGCATCTCACTATCACTAAAAGCCATCGTCGCAAATCGAGTTTCTTGCGCAGTTGATAGATCGTTATCATTAGCCAAAGACAGTAACTGTTCAGGGAGAGGGTTCGACGTGACAAAGACGGTATCTGCGGTTAACGCTTGTTTACCCTGCTTAACAACAACTTGCTCAATTCGTTCCGCCAGCGCCGTCAGCGCAAATATAGTGGCAATAATCAGTGTTAAAGCCACAGAGACCGGCCACAACTGGCCAAAGCGTATCTCCTTTGCACTCCATTGAGCGAGACGCTTTTGAAGCTCGACATTCATGCGTCGCCTCCTTCACTGGCAACAATCTCACCCGCCTTCATAAACAGAGTGCGGTCACATCGCTGTGCCAGTTTAGGATCATGGGTAACCAACACTAACGTCGTACCGTGTTGCTTGTTAAGCTCAAACAACATTTCAATGACGTTTTCAGCGGTGTGTTGATCAAGGTTCCCAGTTGGCTCATCCGCAAAGAGGATTTTGGGTTGAATCATAAATGCACGTGCGATTGCGACACGCTGTTGTTCCCCGCCGGAGAGCTGAGCTGGCGTATGAGTTATGCGTTTTTCTAGTCCAACGGCCTTCAACAAAGACTCTGCACGCGCTATATCTTCTTTTTTACCCTGCAGTAAGCAAGGAAGCGTAACGTTCTCAATCGCTGTTAAGCTCGGAATAAGTAGGAAACTTTGGAAGACGAAGCCAACCGACTCACTTCTAATGGCGGCTCTCGCTTCATCATCAAGCGTTGACAAAGGTTTCTCCAATAACTCAACATCTCCTGATGTCGGTATATCAAGCCCCGCCAGTAGCGTCATTAAGGTAGACTTCCCCGCTCCAGAAGCCCCAATAATCGCAACGCTTTCCCCTTCTTTGATATCAACGTTTACGTCATTTAGGATTGTTAATTGTTCTTGATTGGTAGACACTACCTTGGTTAATGACTGTGCTTTTACGATGGATGTTTGCATGATTCGACTACTTTCCTTTGCTTTTGTTATTTTTCTTTTCAAGCCCTGTTTTCAGTGCTTCAATTTTAGTTTTAGGTGACAGTTTAAGCGCTGGCTACCAAATGCCAATTGAAAAAGCTTGGCCTAGCATATTACCGAGCGAGCTGGAAGAGAAAGGAAAAAATGCAACAGTCATTAACGGTAGTATCTCTGGCGATACAACGGGTAACGGACTGGCAAGGCTTCCTGCACTGCTAGAACAACACTCTCCTGACATCGTCTTGATCGAGCTGGGTGCCAACGACGGCTTAAGAGGATTCGCCCCTAACCTCATTCAACAGAACCTCATCACTATCATTGAGCAAACTCGTAAAGCGGGAGCAGACCCAATCTTAATGCAGATTCATGTACTGCCTAACTACGGTAAACGTTACACGCAAGCATTTAGTAACGTTTACCCGACCGTTGCTGAAGAAACACAAGTGCCTCTTATGCCCTTCTTTCTCGAGCAAATTATTATCAAACCTGAGTGGATGATGGACGATGGCCTTCATCCTAAACCAGATGCACAACCTTGGATCGCTGAATTTGTCGCAGGCCACCTCGTAGATCTGATGTGAGAACTTGACTTCAATCAAGCACACTCCAAGGACAGCGAACGATTGCTAATATCTTGGTCTAGCTCAATAAATAAATTAGATGTCTGAGTTACTGTAACTAAAATCAGTTGATTTGGTAATGCATTATGATAATTGAGCCTCAAATAAAAGGTGTTGTAGCAAAAGCTGCACATCCCTACGGCTGTGAACAAGCTGTCTTATCACAAATTCAGTACGTTAAGAGCCAAGAACCGATCACCCATGCCCCAAAAAGAGTCCTGATTCTAGGCGCATCTTCGGGTTTCGGTTTAGCTGCGCGCATTGCACTCGCTTTTGGAGGCGCTAAAGCCGATACCATTGGCGTCTCATTTGAAAGGCCACCAGCCGAAGGCAAGACAGCTAGCGCAGGTTGGTACAACGATCACTACTTCAAAAATCACGCTCAAGCTCAAGGCAATATCGCAGTAAACATTCACGGCGATGCCTTCTCTAAAGACGTACGCAATCAAGTCATTGAAGCTATCGAGACCTATTTTGAGGGCGAAGTTGATCTCATCATCTACAGTCTCGCGACGGGTGTGAGACCTAACCCTGAAACGGGTGAAATGTGGCGCTCGGCTATCAAGCTATTGGTGAAGATATCAAAGGCAGTTCGGTCATGTTGGAAAACGATGAGTGGATTAACGCAACGTTGCTTGCAGCGACAGAACAAGAAATCGACGACACAATCAAAGTCATGGGCGGTGATGACTGGGAAAGCTGGATCGATACACTTATTAACTCAGAATCGATTGCTCAAGGCTGTCAGACTATCGCTTTCTCGTATGTTGGCCCAGAAGTCACTCACCCCATCTATCTTGATGGAACGCTAGGACGCGCCAAGATCGATCTTCATCAAACCAGCCATTCACTCAATTTGAAATTGGCTAATTTTGATGGTGGTGCTTACGCAACAGTATGTAAAGCGTTAGTCACCAAAGCTAGCGTGTTTATCCCAGGACTAACGCCATACATGCTCGCGCTCTATCGCGTTATGAAAGAGCACGGTACTCATGAAGGCTGTATCGAACAGATGTATCGATTATTCAGTCAAAAACTCTGCGCTGGACACAAAGTAGTTCCTGTTGATGCAGAGCGTTTGATTCGAATCGATGATTTAGAGTTAGATCCAAAGACACAAGATCAAGTGAGTGAAGTGTTAGCACAGCTTAACGAACACAATTTTAAAGAGCTGGGAGACTACGCCGGATTTAAGCAAGAGTTCTTACAACTCAACGGGTTTGGCTTCGAAAATGTCAATTACAGCGCCGATGTGGATGTGGTTTCTATTTACCAGTCAAGCGAAGACTAAGGTTCTCGTTTACAAGAATTACCCAAATACAAGAAAGCCTCAGTATTAACTGAGGCTTTTTTCTTGGTAGATTCGCAACAGGCTTCTTATACTTTATAAAGTCACATCGTTTGGGAACAATGCCGTGAGCAAGGAAAGCTCTCGTTCTCCTGCGCAAAACAAAGGGAATTAACGATGAGCAAAATAAATACACATGATCTCGCCATTCCATCACAAATGTTGGAAGGTTGGCAGCACATTGTTGACCTACTTGCCGAGATAATCAACGTCCCCTCAGCGCTCATCATGCGCATTCATCCCAAAGACATCGAAGTTGTCTCCAGTAGCCTTGTCATGCCCAACCCTTACACTCCCGGAGACAAAGAGTCTCTCGGTCAAGGGCTTTACTGTGAAACCGTTATTGATACCCAATCGCCACTTCTGATACCAAACGCCGTAAAAGATACGTACTGGTGCAATAACCCAGATATTAAACTGGGGATGATTTCCTATTGCGGCGTTGCCATTAATTGGCCTAATGGTGATGCCTTTGGCACTATTTGTGTTCTCGACTCAAAAGAAAATCATTACACCGACACTTATCAAAGGCTGATTACCAGTTTCAGAGATTCCATTGAGTCTCAGCTTACAAGCTTGTACCAACAGGCTGAACTTAATAACCTAAATCGAGAGCTCAAGAACCGTGTCACGACAAGAACACAAGACTTGGTGGAGCTTAATTACTCACTGAATCAAGAAATTGATAGAAGAAGAGCGGCCGAAGAAAAAATCCACTATCAAAAATTTCACGATGTGGGCACTGGATTTCTTAATCGTAGAGCTTTAGAAGACAAGCTCGATGAGCTAATTGAAAACATCCCAATCACTGGGCAGTCCATTGGTGTGATTAATGTCGGGTTTACCAACGGCCGACGGATTCAGTCGAAGCACAGTTACCGAGTGTGGGATAAGATCCTCATTGATTTTCGCGATCGATTATCGTGTAAGGTCAATTACAATATTGTCACAGCTCGCCCAAGCTCAACAGAGCTAGCGTTAGTCGTGAGTAATATTGCGATTTTGGATATCCTCTCCGAGTTATGTCACTACTTGGTCGATATTGCGCAATCCGAATTTGATGTTGAAGGAGAAAAGCTCCACTTACATACCTATATTGGGGTTGCAACGAGTAACGATAGTCGAGAAAGTAGTAAGCTATTAAAATGCGCAGCGGAAGCTATGCTGGCGTGTAAAGATTCTGGTCACAAATACAGCTTCTATTCTAAAGACATTTCTGACTCTCAAACCCATATCAACCAGTTAGAAAGTTATCTGTTACAAGCGGTCAGAAATGATGACTTGCTACTCTATTTCCAGCCCAAAGTCTCTCCTGTAACTCACAAATGGACTGGCGCAGAAGCTTTACTCCGCTGGCGACATCCAGTACTTGGCGATATCTCGAACGAAACACTCATCCACATGGCTGAGCAAAATGGCTTGATCTTTGAAGTTGGTAACTTCGTATTACGCGCAGCCATTGAAAAAGCGGCGCAATGGCAAAATGTCGTCGATGACTTCAAAGTGGCGATCAACATCTCTGCAATTCAACTTAAAAACATTCACCTTGCTGAACAAGTCGAAGACTTACTCAATACCTATCAACTGCCGGCTCATTACCTTGAACTTGAAGTAACGGAAAGTGGCTTGATTGAAGATGAAGTCGTCGCCAAGGGTACGCTTTCGTCCTTACACAATCTGGGTATTACTCTGTCGCTTGACGACTTCGGCACTGGCTATTCGTCGTTCAACTATCTGAAAAAGTTTCCTTTTGATTCAATTAAAGTGGACAAAAGTTTCGTCCAGCAGCTTGAAAAGAGTCACGAGGACCGAGAGATCGTCCGGTCTATTATTAGTGTGGCGAAAAAGCTAAACCTTTCCGTTACGATCGAAGGCATTGAAAATGCTAAGCATGAAGCCTTCATTTTGGAACAAGGCTGTGAGTTTGGACAAGGCTATTTTTATGGCAAACCTATGCCTTGCGATGAGTTTGAGCTGTTCTTGGTAAACCAAAATTACGAAAGTGGCGGCAACCTTCGAATGCAAGCCCAATAAATACTGGGTAATCTTGAGCATAGCTAAATACATGACGACGTTTACACGCTATAATCGCCGCCCTTCGAATTTATGAATGAATACCCGTATGGATCAGCTAATAGCAAAACTAAAAAAACTCGAAAAGCAGAACTATCGCGCTTATCAACAAATTAAAGGGCAATATGACTTTGGTGACTTCACGCTCTTTATCGACCACACTCAAGCTGATCCTTATGCCTCCTCATCTCGCCTCCGCGCAACACGCGACTGGTCTTTAACTGGCCTATCTTGGCTGAAAGAGACATCAAAAGAATATCAAATCGCCGCACGAGATTTCATCGCTCGCAGCTTTGCCGAGTTTGCTAAGCAAGATAATGCCGTGAATATAGCCCTCAATGGTCAAACTGTGTTGGATTCGACTTCTGTATTGTTCAACGAAGACAACATTGAACTTCGTTTTCGCGTCGATTTACCTGCAGAGGGACGAAACATTCTGGCGAAGAAAGCAGTCAATCTACTAACGTTCCATCTTCCAAAGTTTATTCGTAAAGCGACTCTGGAACGTGAAATCGACAAAGGTGCTTTAGTGCAGCACTGTAAAACCGTTGAAGACCAACAAGCTTTACGAAAAGCGCTGAGCGACTTCAACCTAGCAGCATTTGTCGCCAATGGTAGTGTCTTACCACGTATCGCGGGTAATTGTGATTTGCCAATGAAATCAGCGGTACCTTTTGAATCGCCAGAATCATTGCTAGTCGAGATAGACACTCCAAATAGCGGCAAAATCAAAGGCATGGGAATTCCGAAAGGGATTACTGTGATTGTCGGTGGAGGTTTTCACGGTAAGTCGACATTACTCAATGCAATTGAACGCTCTATATACGATCATGTCCCAGGCGATGGCCGTGAATACGTAGTGTGCGACAACAGCGCGATGAAAATAAAAGCCGAAGATGGCCGATGTGTTCATAATCTGAACTTATCTAACTACATCAACCACCTACCACAAGGCAAAGAGACCGAGAGCTTCTCAACTCAAGATGCGTCAGGTTCAACATCTCAAGCAGCATGGCTTCAAGAATCGATTGAAGCGGGTTGCCAAACTCTATTGATTGATGAAGATACGTCTGCGACAAACTTTATGATTCGAGACGAGCGCATGCAAGCACTGGTCAATAAAGGTTCTGAGCCTATCACGCCACTTGTGGATCGCATCGGTCAGCTGAGAGATGATTTGGACATTTCAACCTTGGTTGTCATGGGTGGTTCCGGTGATTATCTAGACGTTGCAGACACCGTGATTCAAATGCACGATTACCAAGTACAAGATGTCACTGAGCTCGCCAAGCAAGTCGTGGCCGAGCACCCTACTCGACGCCAAAACGAGAGTGAAAGCCCGTTAGCTACGTTTAAACCGCGTTCACTGAACCGCGCTACGCTTCAATCCATACTAGCTGACGGAAAATTTCGAGTATCGGCGAAAGGCATTGATTCTCTGCGCTTTGGTAAAGAATTTACCGATTTATCTGCTCTAGAACAGTTAGAGTCGAGTTCTGAAGTTAATTCCATCGGATGGTGCTGGTTCCAATTTTCCCAGTTACTAGGTTGGTCAAACAACCCCGCGAAAGAGTTTGAGTCGATGTTAAATGACGACTGGTATAAAGCCATGCCCGTTCAAGGCGACTTAGCCAAACCACGAGTAGTTGATGTTATGGCCGCGCTTAACCGAATGAGAAAAGCTGACTTTAGTCAGGGTAAATAAGAGTCGGAGTAAGTCGGCGAGTTCGTCGAACCTAGCCAAGTTATATGACTTGAAAACTCAAAAAGGCGCTGAATGCGCCTTTTTGTATTTTAGAGCTAGTTATTGACCATGGCGCAAAATATTCCACGCTTCGCACAAGATTCGAAAACGTTCGCTGTCTCCGTTGTCTCTGTCCGGATGCCATTTCAATGCTAACTTACGCCAAGTCCGTCTAATTTCAGATGCAGATGCATCTTGAGGGAGTTCGAACAGCTTTAACGCGTAGGCTCTGTCCATATCACCCGTAGTTTCTCCACCCACGAACTTCCTGTAACGTGTCCAGAACTCATTGAGCAGCCTTTTTACTTCACCTTCCGCGGCTTCATAGTTCTGCCATTGAACGTAGTAGTCTCTTAGAGGATCCTCATGGTCAACTTCAAAATGACTCGTCGCGTGATTGGCTAACAAGACAATGTTCATCGCTTCTACTTGCAACCATTTTTCCGGATAAAGCATCTCTTGAAGCTGATACAAAGCGTTCATGATTAAGAAATTACGCTTAAACAGATCTTTTTCAGGAGAAACGTCGAGTTGCGGGATCAATTCAAGTTCACTGAGATGTGAGGCAAGAGTATGAACTTTCCACCCAGACGGCTTATGTTTTAAGACTTCTAGAATCGGCCAGAGCAGAGGGTTTTCCATATAGCTCTGAAACGTTGCCGCAAGATCATGCTGTTCAGACATAATTAAGTTTGTTGGTCACTGATACTCTAATTGAAAAGCACAGATGCCCTTTTGTCGAGAAAAGTTAGTAGATAAAAAAGCGCGACATGATCTCTGCTACAAAATCGTATTAATCGGAACTAAACACAACAAAATAGATAACCGTTCAAAGAATCAAGTTAAGATTTGGTCACGTCATTTATCCACGTTAAAAAAGGGTTCAATCCATCAATGAAAGGAACCATCACAATCTGTGGCACATCGTAATCATGATGATTGACAATTAACGCCTCAATCTCCGCGTAATTCGACTGCTTGGTTTTGATGATTAAAAGCGTTTCTTGGTCGTGACATACCTTCCCTTCCCATATGTAATGGCTAGAAATAGGCATTGTTTGAATACAGGCAGCTAACTGTTCTTCAAGTAACAGTTGTATTAGTTTGTCGGCTAATTGCGGGTTTCCAACTGTGGTGAGCACCATTGAATAATGTATCATTATTTTTCCTTATAGATAGCTAAGGCGTAGCTGAAATAATCTAAGCCACAAGTTTAACTACTCGGTGAAAAGGATGATTTCTCTGCGAACATGAAATGCATCTCAAAGTTTACTGACTATATTGAAGATATGAAGTATCTCACACACAAGTCATCTATCATGATCATGACAGTCTAAAACATTTGTAACGCCCTTGAGGCACATAATAATTACAATTCAACCTGTCGCTTTTTTTGCTGCTGCGAGACAAACTATGAAAACATCAAAGACCAACTCAAAATCTACGTTGTGCTGTCCTTTGTGTGACGGTGAAGAGTTTTTAATTTCTGAAAACAGCCACAACATGCTTTGCGCACATTGTGGTTCCTTCCTAGAGAACATAAACAGTATACAGCGTGTCGTTGCGACGCCGGCCACAAGGCCAAATGGCTCGTTTATCCATACAACCGCAGGCTCTCAACATTGATCAGTGACTTTAGCTCGGTTAAGTAGCGTATGCTCGCTACTTTTCTCGAGTAAAGTGTGGAATGTTCGTTTACAAGCTGGATACTTCGCACCCCTGCTCTTACCCCGGCTTCGATCCCTTTCGGCGTATCATCAACATACAAACAATCTTCAAGTTTAAAGCCCATCATCATGGCGCTATAGCGCACAAGATCTGGTTCGGGTTTCCAACTGTTGGTGTCAAAAGCAGAGAAAACTTTGCCTTCAAAATGCTCATAAAGGCCAGCTTTCTTTAGTGATTGGGTAATCTGTGAGATGGGCGCATTGCCTGCCACGCAATATTCAATTCGTAAATCTTCAAGATGGTCAAGAACGCTTGCTACACCGGGCATTGCCGCTAACTCGCGATTGAACAGAAATTCTAACTGCTGGCGATACATACCTTCAAGCGATCGATAGAGGCCGATACATTCAAGTAGTCCCTGACACTGGACAAGATATCCGCGGTTTTACCGCCTTGATAGTGACTGAGCGCTTGGCTTAACGAATATTCAGCACCGAGCTGAGTAAAAATGTTCACCAAGGCTTGGCAACGCAATTTCTCACTGTCGATCAAGGTTCCATCACAATCAAAAATGACGCATTTAGTGTTGTATCCGCTCATCGCTAGCCCTCATTAGTCCACAAATTTAATATATACACTAATGATTTCATCAGAAGCGATTAATGTGGAATTTTGATGACTGCAGCATATCTTTATATCAAAACTACTACTTAGTTCGCGCATTTACCCCACAACTGTATAGAAAACACTCAACAGTCCAAAGATAGAAGTTCCACTTCAGCTTAACTTAATGGTTTCTCTAAATAGACTATATCGTGCCCGTCTTTCAGGCGAGCAAAGAGAGAGGAAATGAATTCGCTTTCTACTTTTTCAGAGTCACAAGCCAAATCTGAGATAAGCAGTTCGCCATCCACTGAGGTAACGATTGCAGCCGCAATTGCTTGCCCATCAGCAAAGCCCAAGTAGAGATCGCAAGGCGGTGAAAAAATGATCTGCGTGAAAAACTCGACGATAGCCTCTTGTTCACTTTGCTCTTCCCAGCGCTTTGCCTGCAGCAAGGAGAACATCACAGTCGCACGATGAAAATCCACTTTGTACAAATCACTATCGATGAAGCTACCCGCTATTTCAGGGACGTCCATAACTTGATATTCCGCATCTTTTGCCCGCGCTTTGTAACAACGCCTACCTTGAATGCTCTCTTTAGTGGGAAACTTGATATCGATATGGGAATAAAGCCATTGGTTTTTTACTTCGACTATGGAGGGAATCTCTGACATTACATGGTTCGCTGTTGAACTAACTAATAAGAATAATAACATCTTTGGGCATATTGATTCGGCTTATTTTTCCCAGTTTTAATGTCACAGCAACCTGCTATGATAGTTAAAACAATCTATTACGGATGGACAAACATGAAAAAACTGTTGGTTGGGACCCTAGCCGCTTTGGCTCTAGCAGGCTGTTCGGGTGATGAGGTTGGTGATGTTTCACTTGGAATGTTTACACTAAAGGACATTAAAATTTCGTCTTTACAAGATGAAGTGGTTACCGGCGTCACATGCCATATCGCCTCGATTGAAGCTAACTTAAGTCTATCAGACCCAAGCGATAGCTCGATTTCCTGTCGTCAGACTGGGGATATCACGCCTGAGATGATCGCTCAAATCGATAAGTCTAGCTCTGGTGAAGTAGTATTCAAGAAGTCTAAAAGTATTTTCTTTAAAACGATGAAAGTAAGACGAATATACGATGCAGAAAATCAAACCCTGCTTTACTTGTCTTACACGACCAAAGAGACCGATGGCAGTTTCAAGCATAGTCTCTCAACGGTACCGCTCTGGGGAACCAAAGCATTTCTAGAAAAACCAACCGTCTCACAGTAGGCGGTTATCCCATTGATGTTACCCCTACCTCCTTGGGGGTAACCTTTTGATAATCCATCCACCACAACGTTTTTTGTACATTCTCCTTCTGATCTAAAGCTCTACGTATTTCGTACTATTTGGAAACATTGGAAGGAACGAACGTGCAAAATCAAATCACCCAAGATAATGGTCTAAACAAGCAAGCAGAAGAACTTGCCGTGTTTCCATTGAAACTGTTTATTTTGCCTCAAGGCAGGCAAAGACTTCGGATTTTTGAAGCCAAATATGTATCCATGGTTGGAAACATACGTAGCGACGAAGGCTTCGTGATAGCCTACTCAGATGCAAGTCAACCCTTTGGAATTTCAAACTGGGGAACTCTAGTCAAGATCGTCGATTTTCACATTGGAGATGATGGACTCTTACTCATCGATGTCGAAGGACAGCAGATCGTTTCGTTACACGGTCATCACTATCAATCCGACGGACTATTAGTCGCGACGCCGACGGCGATAAAACATTGGGACAACCCAGTTGATTTGGAGCCGAACAGTACACTCGCCGAAACTCTAGAGCGTGTTTTCAAAAACTACGAGTACATTGCAGATCTATATACAGACACACATTTCGAGAAAGCTGAATGGGTGTGCTCAAGGCTCATCGAAGTAATGCCAGTAGCCCTTGATGTTAAAGAAAAATTTATAGAACCGGACAGTTTCCCCCAGCTTGTCACTTTTCTTTTAGATTTGATTGATGAAAGTCGAAATTAACTGATCCAAAACTATTAGCGAATCGTAAGAGTACTAAAATGATGTGTATGGTTGGTAATAAAAATGCAGACACGGATGCAAGAAGACAAACAGAAGAAAGAACACATTGTCACCACGGACAACCAAGTGCCTACAGAGTTATCTCACTGGCTTGAATGTGTTGCAATTAAGCGCGACCAAAAAGCGTTCACAGAGTTGTTTAAGTTTTTTGCGCCAAAAATCAAACGCTTTGGCATCAATAAGCTAAACAACGAAGCTTCGGCTAACGAACTCATTCAAGAAACTATGACGTCCGTCTGGCGAAAGGCACACTTGTTCGACAGCAGCAAAGGCGCGGCCACAACTTGGGTGTATACGGTAATGAGAAACGCGTGTTTTGACATGTTGCGCAAAATCAAAGCCAAGCCCGAACAAAATCTGTCGGACGACTTGTGGCCATTAGATAGCATCGCTGACGAGCATTCCTCAGAAGAAGATAACTTCAAAGATCATCTTCTTTCCAAGCAGATGATTAAGTACGTAGATACGCTTCCTCCGGCACAACAAACCGTCGTCAAGGGCGTCTACTACCAAGAACTTTCACAAGACCAATTGGCAAAGCAGCTCGGCGTGCCTCTTGGGACAATTAAATCTCACTACGTCTGGCTTTAGCACGGCTTAAACAGCAAATGGGAGAGCAATACCATGATTAAATTCCATCCTGACACGGCTGTTCTAAAGCAATTTGCAGCTGGAGAACTACCTGATTCAATATCAGTCATCGTGGCTAGTCACGTTGAGATGTGTCCACACTGTCAAAAAGTTGTGGAGCTTGAAAATGAGCTTCTAGCTAAGCAGGCTTTCGATAACGGTGTAAATACTGAAAGCGAAACCTATGCAGACATCGATACAGTAGAAACATTGCTCGTCGATGACGAATTTGCTTCGATGATTGCTTCAATTACTTCAGACACTGCTGTAACTCACTCTACACCAGCGAAGCATTCAGACAACGAGATAACAGTGAACGGTCAAACTGTTTCTCTTCCGCGGGCATTAAATTCTATTCGCCTCAAGGAATGGAGCGGTATTGGCAAATTATCCCGGTCACGACTTGAACTTGACGACGATAATTTACGCGCCAGCCTGTTGCACATCGACAAAGGCGGTCAAGTTCCAACTCACACTCACAAAGGGTTTGAGATTACCCTCCTACTCCAGGGTAGTTTTAAAGATGAGATGGGTACGTATAAAGAAGGCGATTTTGTCTGGTTAAACGGCGAACACACCCATAATCCAGTTAGTGAAGAAGGTTGTGTTTGTCTCACTGTTTCAAGTGATGCGCTACACTTTACCGAGGGTATGAGTAAGTTGTTCAATCCAATCGGTAAATTAATCTACTAATTACAAAAGCAATAATTATAAACACACCAAATCTACACGGCGGGAGCAGTTATCATGGACGTTAGATTAAAAATTGGCATAAGCGCATGTGTACTAGGGCAAAAAGTTCGCTTTGATAAAGGCCATAAAGCGTTACACTTTTGCACCAAAGAGCTTTCTGAGTTTGCAGACTTTACACCAGTCTGCCCAGAAGTTGGGGTTGGGCTACCTATACCTCGCCCGACCATCAGACAGATTAATCAGGGCGATGTAATTACCGTTTCTCGAGCAGATGGTACCGGCGATGTAACGGAGGCACTAACTCAATTCGGCCAAGATTTCGCTGCCAATCACCACGAAGAGCTTAGCGGATTTATTTTCTGCGCCAAAAGCCCTTCCTGTGGAATGGAGCGTGTAAAGGTATATCACAAAAGTGGCAAAGGTTCGGAGTCTAACGGCGTCGGACTGTTTGCCAAGCAGGTGATGGAAGCCAACCCTGATTTACCTTGTGAGGAAAATGGCCGCCTTAACGATCCTATCTTGCGTGAAAACTTCATGACGCGGGCTTACACGTACCAAAAATGGCTTAATCTCAAAAAGACAGGGCTAACCAAACACAAGCTCATTGCGTTTCACAGTGAACACAAATATTTGGTGATGAGCCATCATGTTGAAAGTTACAAAAACCTTGGTCAATTGCTAGCGCAACCAGACGTTGAAGTAGAAGAACTAGCGAAAGAGTACATATCCGGTTTGATGAAGGCTTTATCGCATCATGCGACACGCAAGAGCCATACAAATACCCTACAGCATCTGCAGGGTTACTTTAAAAAGCACTTGGATACAGCCAAAAAGCAAGAGCTCGCGGACGAGATTCACTCATTCCGAGAAGGCGTGACGCCACTATTGGTTCCTATTGCATTGATTAACCACTATCTGCAAGAATTTCCGAATGAGTACTTGGCTTCGCAAACTTATTTGAACCCACATCCAAAACAATTACGACTGAGGTATGGATATTGACAGCGCTTCTTTGGTTTAGACGTGATTTAAGGATTCAAGACAACCCCGCTTTGTTACACGCTCTTTCCCTTGGCGTTAACAAGGCGGTTTTCCTTTCAGCGCCAGCACAATGGGAACTACACAACCTAGCTCCGATACAAGCACACTTGATCACACGCCAACTCAATGAACTTAAAGTTCAACTAGGAGATATGGGTGTGGAGCTTGTTCACTTGCGTTGTACCGACTACGACTCCCAAGTTCAGTCCCTCATCGATTATTGTCGTGACGGTGGCTACGACACAGTGGTGGTCAATCGCGAACTGGAGCTCAACGAGCTACAACGCGACGAAAAAGTAGCGAGTGAGTTGGATTTGATCTCCTTTCAAAGCGACACAATCGCCCCGCTAGGGTCTGTAGTTAATAAGCAAGGTGAGATGTACAAAGTCTTCACACCTTTCAAACGAGCTTGGCTTAAATACATCTCTGAGTACGGCATCAAAGTGAATCATGCTGAACAAAATCAACACTACCCTTCAGCAATCGAGGCTGAAGCAGAAGACAATAGTGATTTCGTCTTCGATTACCCAATGAAGGACTCGACACTCTGGCCATCAGCCAGTCGTGTGATCAATGAAGTTATACCCCACTTTATGTCTGAGAAAATCTTTCACTACTCTAGGCTAAGGGATATTCCTTCAGTTAAAGGCACGTCTGGTTTGTCACCTTATTTGGCGATTGGCGCAATTAGCAGCCGACATCTGGCTCATACGTTGATCTCTCATGATCCTGAGTTACTTCACAATGAAAGCAAACCAGAGTTTTCATGGCTAAACGAGCTTATTTGGCGTGATTTCTACAAGCACCTATTGTTCCATTACCCGAATCTAGTCAAAGGTGAGTGCTTTAACCCAAAATATGCGAATCTTAACTGGCCGCATCGCGAAGACCTGTTCCATGCTTGGTGTGAAGGTCGCACAGGCTACCCTATCGTTGATGCGGCGATGAGGCAGCTCGTCAAAACAGGCTGGATGCACAACAGACTTCGAATGATCACAGCGAGTTTTTTAACCAAGCACTTGTTGATTGATTGGCGTCATGGGGAGAAGTTTTTCATGCAGCACCTGATCGATGGCGATTTCAGCGCCAACAACGGCGGCTGGCAATGGGCGTCGAGTGTTGGCTGTGATTCACAGCCATATTTTCGTATCTTCAATCCTATCACTCAGAGCAAAAAGTTTGATCCTAAAGGAATTTTTCTGCGTAAGTATTTACCAGAGTTAGCAAACATCCCTGATAAAGAGATACATTTTCCACATAGCTACCTCGAGAAGATCAACGCTCAAAATCAATATTGGGCCGCGATAGTTGACCATAAGGAAGCAAGGGCAAGAGCACTCTACTTCTTCAAACAACCTTGATTTCTTAAAACAAAAGGATGAGTTATGTCAGAATCAATCTGGTTACAACGATTCGTTGATGTGTACAGTGAGCTTGGTACCGACAACCTCGACCTTCTTAGCACTGTTTATCATAACGACGTCGTATTTATTGACCCAATGCACCAGTTGGAAGGCAAGGAGCAGTTACTTGGCTACTTCCATCAACTGTACGGAAATGTAATCAGCTGCGAATTTGTTATTGAGCATGTCATGGAGTCGGATCACGAAGCTGCAATCTACTGGAGTATGACCTTCTCTCATTTTCAATTGAACAAACGCAATCCTGTAACTGTACAAGGCCACTCGCACATCAAAGCTAAAGACGATCTCGTCGTATACCACCGAGATTTCTTAGATGTAGGTGCCATGCTTTATGAACATATCCCTCTACTGGGGACTGTCATTAAGACCATCAAGAAAAGAGCGAGCACCGTATGAACATTATGATCACAGGGGCGACCTCTGGTATTGGCAAGGCGCTCGCTTGCCAATACTCGGCTTCAGGCCATAAAGTCATTGCATGTGGGCGCAACTTAGACAAGCTCGACGCTCTGCAATCTGAGAATGACAACATTCATCCTCTCTGTTTCGATCTCACAGAGTTCGATACATACCCAGAGCTAAACGATGATAACCAACTCGATTTACTTATTTTAAACGCAGGAGACTGCGAATACGTCGATAACCCGCTCCACTTCGATGCAAAGATGTTCGAGCGTGTCATCAACATAAACCTGATCTCGATTGGCTATGCGCTAGAAAAATGGCTTAGGCATATCAAACCAGGCGGTCGCCTTGTTGTCGTTAGCTCAAGCGCAGGCTTGCTTCCGCTTCCAAGAGCAGAAGCCTACGGAGCGTCAAAAGCTGCATTAACCTACTTAACCCAAACATTGGCCGCGACGCTTAAGCAAAATCATGTCAACGTTACAGTTGTTCTACCCGGATTTGTAGATACTCCCCTTACAGAACGGAATACGTTTTCGATGCCCATGATCGTTACTGTAGAGGAAGCCACAAAACAGATAATTACTGGTATAGAAAACGGTAAATCTGAAATAAGTTTCCCTAAAGTGTTTATATTTATAATGAAATGCCTAAGGCTGCTTCCTTCAGGGCTTTGGCAGCGTCTCGCGACAAGGATGAAATAATAATGAAAAAAATCGCAGTCATTGGCTCTGGAATTTCAGGCCTTACATGCGCACATCTACTCGACAAGCAGTATGACGTTACCGTTTTTGAAAAAAACCACTACGTCGGTGGTCACACCGCTACCGTTGACATCGAACACAACGGACGTCCATACGCCATCGATACTGGTTTTATCGTATTCAACAATCGCACTTATCCAAATTTCTTAAAGTTATTAGCCCAACTGGGGATCGACCGTCAGCCAACGGAGATGAGCTTTAGCGTACATAACCGACAAACCCAGTTCGAATACAATGGCCACGGCATTAACTCTCTGTTTGCTCAACGAAGAAACATCTTTAGGCCTCAATTTTGGCGTTTGATTTCTGATATTTTACGCTTTAACAAGTTGTGCAAATCCATCTATCACAGCAACGTTTATGACGACGGCGCGAGACTCGGCGATTTCTTGAAAGAAAATGGGTTTAGTGATTTCTTTAGTGAGCACTACATTTTACCCATGGGTGCCGCGATTTGGTCTACTAGCCTTGAAGAAATGGAACGTTTTGAACTGAAGTTTTTCATTCAATTCTTCTTTAATCACGGTTTGTTAAATATAACGGATAGGCCGCAATGGTACGTCGTTCCCGGCGGTTCTCGCGAGTACGTTAAGGTTATAACTTCTCAGTTATCAAAACCAGTTCAAACCAACTCGACGATTCGCACGGTTACACGTTCATCCGAAGGCGTTACTATTGAGATGCAAGATGGTGAACTATTCAAGTTTGATGAAGTTATTTTTGCTTGTCATTCTGATCAAGCACTGAGCTTACTCAGCGATCCGACGCAAGACGAAAAAGCCGTACTTGGCAACATTCCGTATAGCCGTAACGAAGTTGTTCTTCATACCGACATCGACATGCTGCCCAAGCGTCGCCTCGCATGGGCCAGCTGGAACTACCGATTAGACGGGGAATCCAGTCGCCCAGCTTGTGTCACTTACAACATGAACATCCTACAAGGTATTCAAAGTGACGATACCTTCTGCGTGACTCTTAACCAAACCGACGCCATTGACCCCGACAAGATCATCAAAAAGTTTGTTTACCATCACCCGGTGTTAAACACCACCAGCGTAGCCGCGCAAAAACAGCGAGACTTGATTAATGGTAAAAATAACACACACTTTGTAGGTGCATATTGGTACAACGGATTCCATGAAGATGGCGTACGAAGCGCATTGGATGTCACTTCTAGTTTCGGAGCGACTCTATGAGTGGCTCCTCAAACAGCGGCATTTATTGGGGCAACGTTAGACACCGCCGTTTTAGACCTGTTTCTCATGAGTTTCAGTACCGTCTTTATATGCTAGGGATAGACTTGGATGAGCTAGACGATATCACTCGTTTATCCAAAGTGTTTGGTACCAAGTGGTTTAACCCCTTGCGTTTCAACGAAAAAGATTACGTCAAAAGTGAACCCGGTACTTTGAAGCAGCGTATCTTAAGTAAAGTTAAACAGTTAGGTGGAGATTGGAGCGAAGACAATAAGGTCATCATGTTGCTCAGTGCCGATGTTTTGGACTCTACTTTAGCCCAATCAATTGTTACTTCTGTTATGACGAGAACAACGAGTGCCAATATTTGCTCGGAGAAGTGAGCAATACACCATGGAGAGAGAGGCATTACTACCTCATCGAGATGTCAGGCACTATGCGAATAGAAAAGAGCTTCCATGTCTCGCCCTTTATGGAAATGAATATGGATTATGTTTGGAAAATATCACCGCCAACCAGCTCGACACTCGTTCATATCGAAAACCACCAAAACGAAAAGCTATTTGATGCCACGCTAAACCTGAAAAAGCATGAGTTTAGCCGCAAGGAGCTAAGAAGCACCATAAGGTCACTGCCAGCAATGACGCTTAAAATTGTTTCAGGTATCTATTATCAGGCGCTTAAGCTTTTCGCAAAACGAGTTCCGTTTGTCGACCATCCTAATAGGTCAGCAGACGCCAAATAAGAAGATCAATAATAAGGATAACAAAGAGGTTTCCATGGAACAGACAGTATCAAACACTGATAGGCTTCAAGCGACATCGTCACCGCTGCTGTCAGCCCAAGAGAGTAAGTTTAGAAGCTTGATTTTTAGCGTCCTAAAGCCTTTAGAAGACGCGCATGTAGAGCTTATCGAGGGCGATAAAGTATGGAATTTTGGTGACGAGTCTTCTGATTTGTCAGCTTGCTTTGTTGTTTACGACACCAGTTGCTATAAAGATATCGCCTTAGGAGGCAGTATCGGCGCGGCAGAAGCGTATATCGATGGTAAATGGTCCAGCCCAGATCTAACAAAAGTTATTCAAATCATGGCAAGAAACCAGCGCCAACTTGACGCTCTAGACAGTAAAGTTCAGTGGCTAACCCGAGCTAAACACTGGTTCTTGCGCAAACAAAATGCCAACACTGAAGCCGGCTCAAAACGCAACATATTGGCACACTACGATATTGGTAACGAGTTATACACACGCTTCTTAGACCCATCCATGCAGTACTCTTCCGCCATTTACAGTGACGACGCCTTAGACCTTTCCGCAGCACAGCAAAACAAGATGGAAACCATCTGCCAACGCTTGAGTCTTAAAGAAACGGATCATGTGGTTGAAATCGGAACTGGTTGGGGAGGACTCGCGACTTACATGGCCAAGAACTATGGCTGCCGTGTGACCACAACGACAATCTCTGACGCACAACACGAATATGCAGAAAAAGAAGTAAAGCGTTTAGGGCTCGAATCCAAAGTAACGCTACTCAAGAAGGACTATCGTGCGTTAACAGGGCAATACGATAAACTCGTATCCATTGAAATGATTGAAGCAGTAGGTCATGAGTTTCTAGAGAATTTCTTTGCTAAATGTTCATCTCTTCTAAAGCCTTCAGGTAAGATGCTTATTCAATCGATCACCATCGCAGATGGCCGCTACGATAAGTATCGAAAAGGGGTAGATTTCATTCAAAAATACATCTTTCCAGGTGGATGCCTTCCGTCTATTGCCGTGATGAGTGGACACATCGCTAAGCAAACTGACATGGTGATTCACCAAATTGACGATATTGGCCTCCACTACGCTCGCACCCTCAATGATTGGAAAGTGAACTTCCTTTCGCGTTGGACTGAAATCAATCGCCTAGGCTACAGCGAAGAGTTCAAACACCTGTGGCTATTCTACTTCTGTTACTGTGAAGGTGCGTTTCTAGAGCGTGTGATCAGTACCCACCACATCGTTGCGCGCAAACCTCAATATCGAGGACAAGAAGATGAAATGGTTTTGGATTACTAACTTCGTACTCTTTCAGTCTGCGTGGTTCATCTGCGCATTCTTTACCGAGTATGCGCCAATAGCGCTAACGGTCTTGTTGGCGCTTCACTTCGCACTCTCCCCAACCAAGCGCAAAGACTTGCAAATTTTACCGTTAGCGCTTGTGGGAATTGTCGCAGATAAACTCCACTTAATGGCAGGAACGTTTGCTATACAAGCCGACTTCTTCCCTTTATGGCTAGCGCTACTGTGGGCAATGTTTGTGCTCTGCCTCAACCATAGCCTGAGCTGGTTAGCACACAAACCAACGTGGCTTGTGGCAGGTTTCGGCGCGATCGGTGGCCCATTAAGCTACTTTGCAGGTATTAAGGCGGGGGCAATGGCGAGCTTGACACCGATGCCCATTCTCATCACTTCTCTAGCCTGTTCTTGGGCATTGTTAATCGTTGTGCTCATTTACGCTACTAAACAAATCGACAACCGATTTCTGATCCGGACCGCCTAACTACCCGTATCCCTATGTTGAGGTTAGTAAAATTTAATTTGCTAACGCGTTTATTAAAACGCCTCACAAAGGCGCCTTAACGTAGGGTTACGACATGAAGTTACTCATCAACACAATTATTATCAGCACCTCTCTGTTTGCAGCTTCCGTTTTTAGCTCCCCCCTCAAGGAATTGAACAAAGTGGGCGAAGGCGAAATGCAGTATCTGTTTTGGACGCTTTATACCGCCGAGCTCTATCGAGACGCAAACTTTCAAGATGAGAACCAGTCCCAGGCGCTGCGCATCGTATACGAGAAATCAATTTCAAAAGATGCGCTCATAGAAGCAACCGCGCAGCAATGGGAACACCTTAACTACTCCCAAGAGGACATTGATCGTTGGATAGAGCCACTGGAGTCGCTATGGCCTAATGTCGAGCCCGGTGATGCTTTGACTCTTAAAACAGATGAAACCGGCGTCAGTCAGTTTTATTTCGGCGACCAATCTTTAGGGAAAATTCAAGATCCCGAATTTGGGGATGCCTTCTTATCAATCTGGCTGTCTCAAAACACAACTGAACCTGAGCTTAGAAAACAACTATTAGGATTAGCAAAATGAGATGGATTTACGCAGCACTACTCTCCGTTACATTACTAGGATGTGGCACGCACAGTATTGAGCAGTATGAGGGGACAACGCCAGCACTTACACTCGAACAGTTTTTTGATGGTGAACTAAAAGCGTACGGTTTAGTGCTTGATCGAAACGGCGGCCTAATGCGTCGATTTGAAGTGGACCTTGTTGCCGACTGGGACGGAAACAAAGGCCTTATTAAAGAGTGGTTCATCTTCGACGACGGAGAGAAAACCACAAGAGTTTGGGAGTTAACCAAAACCAGCGACAACACCTATGAAGGAACCGCCGGCGATGTTGTAGGAACGGCAGAAGGAACGATAAATGGCTCAGCTCTGTATTGGAAATATGAACTACAAGTCCCTGTCGGTGATACGATTTACGACTTAACGCTAGACGACTGGATGTTCCTATTCGATGAACAACGTCTTTTTAACAAAACCGACATGACTAAATACGGCTTCAAGGTGGGCGAAATCATCTTATTTATAGAAAAGGTCAATCCAAAATCCTCTCGCATTGCCTCAACAAATACCCAATAAATCATGAGCCCTCTAATACCGAATTAGTTCGGTTTAGGGGGTTGAATACCTCAAACAAGCTGTATATATTACCGCCGCTCCCACGAGCACACCCTACAATACATATTCGCTATCTCGCCATCATTGATGTATTGATATTGGTGTTTTTACACACATGAAAAACCTCATCACTTCGTTCATGCGCTTTGTACAAGAGTCCAAGGCACTCCTACACCTAACGATCCCGATCATTTTTACGCAACTCGCTACGCAGGCGATGGGCTTTGTTGATACAACAATGGCAGGGCAAGTCAGCCCCGCAGACCTTGCGGCAATTGCATTAGGCGCAAGTTTATGGGTACCGGTGTCGCTGCTATTACGAGGCATCATCATGGCGCTCACACCTGTGGTGGCTTATCACAGAGGCGCTAACGATCCCGACAAAATACGCATTGAGTTTATTCAAATGCTGTGGATTGCAGCCTTCTGTAGCGCTATTTTAATGGCCTATCTAATCGCCGGTGAATGGATTCTGACTAAAATAGGTGTCGCTGAAGAGATCATTCCAATTGCCAGTCGATACGTCATCGCCCTCGCCTATGGCGTTCCGGGTATCGCGCTGTTCTATACGCTCAATGGCTTCTGCGAGGGTATGAACAACACTCGAGCTCCAATGTTCATCTCAGTCGTCGGGCTTTTACTTAACATACCGACAAACTACGTTTTGATCTACGGAAAGCTCGGCTTTCCCGCTATGGGCGCTGTTGGTAGTGGTTGGGCAACGAGTTTAGTCTATTGGGTCATGTCAGGCCTGCTGTGGAGCTACATTCGTTATCATCATCACTACAAGCGCATTCTAAACTTCAATGACATTAGACCTCGGTTTGGCGACATCAAACAACTGCTATCTCTCGGTGTGCCTATCGGTATGAACATTGCGGTATGTGGAAGCATTTTTGCTGTTATTGCCCTCTTGATTGGCCGTATTGGGGCAGAGAACGTGGCAGCCGCTCAGATTGCATTGAATATATCGAGCATGACGTACATGATTCCAATGAGTATCTCTTTTGGAATTACGATTCGTGTTGGCCATTCACTTGGGGCGCAGAAAAACACTCAAGCGAAAGAGCAGAGCCTTTTTGGCATTATCACAGCTGGTCTCATTTCCCTTTTGTCGGTGGCAATATTTTTGCTCTTTCCTGAGCAGATCATTCGCCTATACACGCAAGACCCCGTAGTGAGTGCGACCGCAGCCACGTTACTCGTGTTTACCGCCATGTATCAATTCAGTGACGCATTGCAAACCTCTGCCAATGGCGCACTTCGCGGATATAAAGATACAAAAGTTCCAATGCTCCTTGCCATCCTTGCTTATTGGGGTCTCGCATTACCTCTGGGCATCGTTTTGGGAATGACAGATATGCTTACCACTGCGATGGGAGAAAAAGGATTCTGGATTGGTATTGTGACCGGATTAAGCGTCGCGGCGATCGCTATGTTGCTAAGGCTTTGGTACATCATTGCCAAACGAAGCCGGCTTTTAGACAGTGAAGTCAACTTACCTGCGATTCACTAAAAAGCGCATTACGTCTGTTTTCGATTAGGGCAGAGTGAAACCTCTGCCCTTGTGATTTACATCTCATCAATTTGTATATCGCTTATTTCTTTTCATTGAAACAAAGAATCAGTAGACTGACTTCTTTGCTTGCAGCTACACCTTGTGCTCGCTTTTAACTTTGAACGTTTAGGTAAGTAACTATGTATAAACTGATTGCCCTCGATCTGGATGGGACATTGCTCAACAGTGATAAAGTCATCTCCGCGGAAAACCAACACGCTATCTCACTTGCTAAGCAAGCTGGAAAGACCGTAGTTCTCGCCTCTGGCCGACCAATCGAAGGTATGCTCGATAAGCTTAATCTGCTTGGCATCAATGGCGATAACGATTTTGTTCTTTGCTACAACGGGTCCATGGTTAAAAACGTCGCAACTGGCGAAGTGATTCATCAACAAATCATCAATGGTGCGGCGGCGAAAAAAATCGCTCGCAAAGCTAAACAGCTTGGTGTTTTTGTACACGCCTTTAGTACCCAATATGGTCTGATTACAACAGAGCACAATCCGTACACCGACATAGAAGCAAACATAAACGGCCTTGAGATCACTGAAATGAATTTCGAGGCACTGGAAGACGATCATCCAATCATCAAAGTGATGATGGTAGCAGAGCCAACCGCTCTTGACCAAGCCATCGCCAATCTACCAGTAGAACTTAAAAAAGAGTTTACCGTCGTACAAAGCGCACCTTTCTTCTTAGAGTTCCTTAATCCTCTCGCTAACAAAGGCATCGGTGTTGCCGCGATTGCAGAGCACCTAGGAATAGATGCATCAGAAGTGATTGCTATGGGTGACGCTGAGAACGATCACCACATGCTCAAGTACGCAGGGCTTGGCATCGCAATGGAAAACGCGATGGAAGAAACCAAACAAATTGCAGACCATATTACGGTTAGTAACAACGACCACGGCGTGGCTGTCTGTATAAAGCAGTTTATGCTCGAAGACTAAAGATACTTGCAGCTGACCTAAAGCAGCTGAATCAAACTGTAAATCTGACTAATAAGTCAATAGTTCAGTTTACGGAAAATTGTCATTCCTATAACGTTGAACGCCACTACAATACTTACAATGCCTTTGCATTCATGCAGAGGCATTTTTTATACATAGATATATGCATCACTGTTTGCATAGCTTCTGCCCTTCATTTTATTGAGTCTGCATTCTCATTAGGCTCACACTGACAAGCGATACGGTTTATGAAGAGCACACTAATACTACTGAGCGCCCTATCCTTTGCCCTTGCTTCAACAGGCTGTGCAACATCGGCCTTCGGTGACTCTGACCAAAATACCCAATGCTCATCAGACGCAACGTGTCATGCAACTTCTGAAGAGAACGATACGAATGAGGTCGATCAGACGTTAGATCCTGAACTGCTCTCCGGTTCAACCGTCGATAAGCAGGAAACTGAACTCAGACATCAATTGCAAGATACTGAATTTGAGGTTAATCGACATGGCGAAAAGATCACCTTAATCCTAGCCAGTGACCTCGTTTTCAAGTCAAATGGCTACAAGCTCAAATCAGCTATTAAACCGACCATCGACAGCATTGCTAAGGTAATGACCCGCTACCCAGAGGCAAAACTCATCGTTGAAGGTCACACAGATTCCAATGGGGATCTTCGCGAGAATGAACGCTTGTCTGTCTCTCGGGCACACAGCGTCAGAACAGAGTTAACTTTGGCGGGGCTGGAAAGGGCTCGAACCCAAATGCGTGGTTTTGGACCACATCAACCCGTTTGTGACAACGAAACGGAAGAAGGTCGCGCTTGTAACCGACGAGTAGAAATGACCATCATCCAAGGCTAAGAAAGCAAAAAGGCGTCAATACGACGCCTTTTTTCAACACGAAATCGTGACAATTAATAAGCCACTTTTCTCTTCGGATGTTTAACAAACACTGCAATAATCGCCATCGCTGCCAAAGCAAAACAGTAGTATGAATTGGCAACAATCGCTAACGGCGATAAGCCAAACACTGAGCCTAATAACAGCACTTGCGCACCATATGGCAACACGCCTTGAACCACACACGAGAATATATCCAGTAAACTTGCAGAGCGGCGCGCTGATACTCGGTTTTCTTCAGCGAGCTCCCTCGCAATCCCGCCTGATACAATGATCGCGACCGTGTTATTCGCGGTACATGCGTTCACCATTGAAACCAATGCTGCGATACCAAGTTCACTAGCACGGCCTGTCGTTTTCTGTGGGTTGTTCGAGCTAACAGAACGAATGAGTTTACTGATCATCTGCGTTAGAAAAGCGAGACCACCCTGTCGACGCATCAGCTCACTAAGACCACCAATCAACATCGAAAGTAGAAAGATCTCCTGCATACCACTAAAACCAGCGTATATATCTTTCGAGAACGTCGACATTGAGTAGCCTGCAACGAAGCTTAAACTGATAGAGCCAGCCATCAAGATGCCGACAGTAAGCACGACAAACACGTTCAAGCCCGAGACAGCAAGAATCAAAATTACGATGTAAGGCAATACCTTCACCCACTCCACCGCTTCAGTCGCTGGCACTTGGGTTGCCGTACTATTGAATGCGAAAATAACAATGGCAATGATCGCAGCGGGAATCGCTATGCGCACATTCTCGCGGAACTTGTCCTTCATTTCACACCCTTGAGAACGCGTTGCGGCAATGGTGGTGTCTGAAATAATTGATAGGTTATCACCGAACATAGCGCCGCTCAGAACAACACCCGCAGTCAAAGCAAGGCTCATGTCTGCCGATTCAGCGATGCCTAACGCTACCGGAGCTACTGCTGCTATTGTCCCCATCGACGTACCCATCGCCGTTGCAATGAATGCTGAGATCAAAAAGATACTCGGCAGGATCATACTGGTTGGAATGGCTGATAAGCCTAAATTAACCGTGGCATCCACACCGCCAGATGCTTTTGCTACCGTCGCGAATGCGCCGGCTAACAAGTAGATCATACACATCGCGATGATGTCTGGGTGTCCGACCCCTTTCATGAACTGCTCAAGCGCTTTATTCAGCGTTTCTTTACTTAACACCAGTGCCAGAACAATAGCTGGCAGCACTGCGATTGGCGCAGGTAATTGGTAGAAAGCAAAATCAACACCTTGCAGAGAAAGGTAGGAACCTACTCCAATGAACAAAGCAAGAAAGACTACGAGTGGTAACAAAGCGATCGCAGATGGACTCGCGTGACGCTCTGTTTTTTTTGGATTGGACATGATTAAAACTACGTACTTTAAAACAGGGAGTGCAGACTAGTTGGAGGTAAAAGACATGTCAACTTCTAGACGTCTAAATGGCCGTAAAATTTATATCATTTACCTTTCATTCTCTTATTCATTTCAGTGGCACAACACCTACGTACAACTTTGTAACCTTTCTAGGACTATGCATTCAAGAGTACGAACAGACGTGACCAGCTAGGCTCCAAACAGTGAAAAGGCCATACGCAATAAAGCGATATGGCCTGTTCAAGGGGGTTTAATTTAAAGGTGACTCTATTCGGAAGTCAGGTGTTTCATTCAAACAAGAAGAAGAAACCATAGCCTACAATTAACGCTGGAACTGCCGAATATAGTGTGGCGACAAGCGCTGCTTTTGGTGCAATAGCCAACACTGGAAACAAGGCATCACCATCATTAGACAGCGCGTTACTGATTTGAGCTGATAATGGGACAGCACCTGACAAGTACAAACTTGTAATTAGAATTTGTGGGCCACACCCTGGCAACAACCCAAACAACACGCCTAGAAGAGGCAACGCCATTACCCATTGATTTGACCAAGTTCCAAGCTCAAACGGGAACACTACGTTCGTAAGTTCGAAGGCCAAAAATGCAATGACAACCCAAGCGGTGATGAAGTTCGTGTCCTGTGCGGTCTTCTGGATTGGGTGCAAGCTCTTTTGTTTCTTATCTTCAGAAACGGTGGCTTCGTAGCTGTTGATCTCTCTAGTCAAAGACCAAAGAAGCAGATTAGCAATCACTAAACACGCGCCGATCACTTCTATAGTGTTTTCCGGTAAGCGGAATGCAGCATTCACATCAATCTGGAATGACAAGGCTAAAGCTATAAACGCTCCGGGCACTAAAAGAACTTTCCACAAAAGACCTTGAAGGTTTATCGCCGTGTCGTTTTGCGCATTGCTATCCCCTTCTCTAAAACATGCTTGGGTCAGTGCGTGATGAAGCTTTGCTTTCGGTCTTAAAAATCCGTCATCATGAATCGCATTGACAACCCATCCTGTGACCACACCGACCACAACGCCGACACTTACAACAAGAAACCCTGTCTTTGGTTCGCTAGCCAACAGCAGAAAAGCAGCATCGCCCATGGTCGCCGTCAAAACAGCGACAAGGGAACCGAATCCAACTCTGCCTTGAATAAACTGGGTAGCCACAACAATCGCACCACCACAACCCGGCAGCGCACCAAGCAACGCGGCAAACAACACTTGGTGATCTCTAGAGCGATGATAAAGGCGTGCAATAACATTTTGGCTAGTTAAAACTGATGAAAAATAGTGATAGACAGACAGTGTCGCCGCGACATAACAAGCGACAGCCCAAAAGCTGTCCGACAAGGTTGCAATCACCACTTCTCTCGTTGCGGGAGTTGCAATCAAGGCAAGAAGTGCGGCAGGTAAGAACAATCGCTTATACCTGATTTTAAACTGAGACGAATCGAATACAATGCCTGTAAAATACAAGAATTTCTGATAGCTCATCGAAAAACCTTAAGAGAAAACTAATTTAACTCTCACAAAGTTAATGCAAATCATTATCATTTACAATTAATTTAAAAGAAAAAAAAGTGCGGATGTCTAAACTGAGACTTAGATTGTATTCAACAATAAAAACAGCGCCTATTGAGGCGCTGTTTCCTATAGATCTAGCTGTTAGCTCTATGTGTTTTTCTTTGGCGCACTTGAGCACGAATCACAACCGCTGCCACAAGCCCATTTCTTCTTAAAGATTTTGCGATACATATAGTAACCTGCACCACCGACGGCGATGGCAACTATCGCTAAGTCCCAAATCTGGAAAGATTGCTCGTACATGTCTGCTTCCTCTTTATACGTTCTTTATTGGGATTTCATTAGGCATGGCTTTGCGTTTAATGGTGTCTTTGAATCCAAACAACAACAGACTCAACAGCGCGACAAAATACGTCACTGACATCAGTTGGATACCTGTTAGAGACAACGCGTTACCAATGGTATAAACCGCCGTAGCAACACCGAAGCCGATCGCGGTTGGCAAAACAATTGACAAGACCATCCAGCGGTATTGTCCTGTTTGTACTTTGATCATCATGACCGTAGCTAAGCACGGCGGGTAAAGAATGAAGAATAGAATTAATGCGACTGCGGCTAAGTCACCGTGCCCCGTGAGTTCGCTAGATTCTCCCATACGCTCTTCAAGCTTTTGGTTACTCTCTTCATCTTGTTGAAACAACACGCCAAGGGTTGCCACACTACTTTCTCGAGCCGCAAATGACGAGAATAGCGCTACGTTTATCTTCCAATCAAAGCCCGCATATTGGGTAACTGGCTCTAACGAGCGACCAAACATACCTAACAGTGAGCTTTCTAAGCGCAGCTCCTTCATTTCACGGCGAATTTTGTTTCGATCCGATGTTAGCTTGCGTAAGGCACGGTTTGCTTTTCTCGCACCTTTGTCTCCTTTTACCGGTGCCACTACTGAATAGAATTCACCATTAATCGCTTCAAACTTATTGTTTACCGCTTTAGACGCTTCCGCACCTTTCGCGTTAAGTTTGGCACGCTTGAAATCAGTGTAATAGTTCACCAATACAGGTAGTGACTCTTGATCAAACTGCCCTTCGAAATCAGTATTTTTCACCGACTTTTCAAACTTGGCGACAGCGTTTTGAGCTTGTAACTGAAAATCTTCGTGGCTACCTGCTGGAATACCCGGAAACTGAAGAAGAACAAAAATAACGGTTGAAACCGCCAACACAATCGTCCCAACTTTGCGCACGTACATCCAAGTACGCTCAAGTGACCGCGTAACAACACTTCTAACCGTAGGCAGGTTGTAACGAGGCAGCTCCATTACAAATGGCGCTGTTTCGGTTTTACGCAGAACAGTCTTTGTCAGTAATTTCGCCACCAATAGCGCTGCGATAATCGAAATAGTTGAAATGTAGAACGTCATCAAGGATTTATCTTCTACAAAGAATATACCCAACAGCAATGTATAGAGTGGGATCTTCGCCAAACAGTTCATGTACGGCACGGTAAGAATGGTCGCCAATCTGGCTCGATTGTCTGGAATACCTTTAGTCGCCATGACGCCCGGTACGGCGCAACCACCGGCGAATACGCCCGCCAAGATCATTGGTAATGTGCTTTGTCCATGAAGGCCGAATCGGTGCAAGATCTTGTCAGAGATAAAGGCAATTCTCGCCATGTAACCCGAATCTTCCAGAATCGCGATTAGCGCAAAAAGAATCAGGAAAATAGGAATGTAGTTTAGGAGTGTATTGGCAGAATCCACCACCCATAAGCCGAGCGAGCGGACATAAGGGTCATAAAGGAATCCGGCATCAGGCAGTATTGAGGCGACGATTTCACGAAAAGCCGCCAGATACGGCCACCAATAGTTAGTGAGCTCATAACCGTAAACAATCGAACTCTGATAGATCACAAACACTGTCGCAATCAGAAAGATAGGCGCACCAAACTTATTGAGTACTAAACTATCGAAGCGTTGGGTAAAGGATGGTTTATCCGCCGCTCGCTCCTCAAAGGTCACACAAGTATCGATTAAACGAGACACCACTAACTGTCGTTGGGCAACAATGTAGTCGTTTATTTCAGTTCTAAGCTCTGCTTTAACCGCGCTCTGTTGTTGATCACTGAGATCGAGTAACGCTTGCCAAGTTTGAGCATCCAACACAGATTCAAGCCAACTCATAGCTTCTTTATCATTTTCAAGCAGACGTAACGCCAACCAACGCGCTGCGGGTTTGTTCTGGCACTTTAGTCCATCAATGCGTTGGGACAATATAGAAATAGCATCTTCTAACTTTGGATATGGAATCGTAAACTGACTCGGCTGAGCTTGATTGATCGCGCTGGTGATACCCTCCACACCTTTACCGAGTCGGCCAATACACTCTACAACCGGAACATTTAGCTCGGTAGAGAGCTTTTGGCTATCGATCTCAATGCCTTCTTTCTTGGCCACATCCATCATGTTTAGTGCAATGGCGGCTGGCAACTCAAGTTCCATCAGCTGCAAAGACAAATGCAGAGAACGGTTGATATTGGCAGCGTCCATGACATTAAGCACGACATCGGCATTTTCTTCACGAAGAGCTTTTCTGGCTACGCGCTCTTCTAATGAAAAGCTCGTTAAGCTGTAAGTCCCCGGTAAATCGATCAACTGATAAGAGCCAAACTCATTAGAGAAGTAGCCGGTTTTCTTATCGACAGTCACACCTGGGTAATTAGCAACGTGCTGACGAGCCCCTGTTAGCATGTTGAATACTGTCGATTTACCCGCGTTCTGTTGACCAGCAAGCAGTATTTTCTTTCTTTGCATCTTTATCCTACCCTGCTGCTCAATTGTTTAGTTCGACAAGAACTGTCGCGGCTTCTTGCTTGCGAATGACGACGTTCGTTCGACCCACACGAACTTCAAGTGGATCGCCCATTGGAGCGTATCGAACAAACTCTAAGGTCATTTCCGGAATCAGACCTAAATCTAATAAACGTTGACGAATGGCGCCTTGAGATTGGTGAGAAACTATTAGCCCTTTGTCTCCGGGCTTTAACTTGCTGAGTTCTATTTTCATAACGGCATACTGAACAAATTGCGCACAATAGACCCATTGTAACTGGATGTAACAGCGATAAAAATTCCCGAAACCCACTAACTGACTTATACATGATCTAAATCAATAGAAAAGCAAATGACAATTATTATCACTTTCAATGATGATTCGGCATGATTATTCTACAAACCAAATGAGTACTTAGTTAATACTCAATTCCAAAGAATAACTTTACCAAATTGTTATTAGTTACAATTGGTTATGAAGGATGACATCCATGAAAAAAGTAACACTATCACTGCTTATCAGCGCCCTACTACCAACTGCCGCGTTAGCTCATACCCCTCTCTTCTCTTGCTACGACTTCGGCGACAACATCATTTTATGTGAAGGCGGATTCTCTGATGGTTCTTCCGCTTCCGGTGTTGAAGTACTGGTTTTAGACGCGAATGGTGCCGAGCTAATTAATAGTGCCATCAACGAAGATGGCGAGATTGAGTTTGAAAAACCTGCAGGCGAATACAAAGTTCAGTTTAACGCGGGTCCAGGTCACTCAATCGAAGTTGACGGTAAAGACATCGTTGAATAAATCGCGAATAAGCATCGAATAAATTCTGTTAGTTAAAATCTTTTAGGGAAAAATTATGAAAAAACTCGCTCTTGCAGCAAGTGTGGCCGCTCTTGCGTTTTCTGCTGCGTCTAACGCACACTTCCAGCTGATGTACACCCCAACTTCGCAGCTAGAAAAACCGGAAACATTAGACATGAAGTTGGTGTTCGGCCATCCAATGGATAATGGGCACGTGATGGATATGGGCGAGCCAGAAGAGCTTTTCGTTCTATTCAAAGACAAAAAAACAGATCTTAAGAAAGACTTAGAAGCCATTAAGTGGAAAGGCCACGACAACGAAGCCGATGCTTATCAAGTTGAATACAAAGTGCGCCGCAATGGCGACTACATCTTTGGTATCGTTCCTGCACCTTACTACGAAGGTGGTGAAGACATCTACATTCAGCAAATTACCAAGCGTGTAATCAACAAAGGCGGTCTACCAACAGGTTGGAACGAACCTGTGGGCCTTAAGACAGAGATTGTTCCACTAAACAAGCCTTACCAAGTTTTCGCGGGTAGCACATTTACTGGCCAACTTCTTTCTGAAGGTAAACCTGCCGCAGGTGTTGAGTGCGAAATCGAATTCTTGAACACAGACATCGATACAAAAGCGAACTCATTTAGCCAAGATACTCATCGCGAGCCACCAGCTTCTGCCATTGTTGCGATTACAGATGCTCAAGGTATGTTTACATTTGGTATTCCAACTGCAGGCAAATGGGGCTTTGCATGTCTAGGCTCTGGGCCAGATACGGAATACAAAGGCAAAGAGTTGTCGCAAGATGCAGTGCTATGGATTGAAGCTCAATCTTTGTAACTACCTGATTCATCTTGTAAACCTAAAGCTGGCCAAGTGCCAGCTTTTTCGTCATACAAAAACGCTATTCAACCTGCCCGCGGGGCAAACATGATGATTGCCATACCACATATGGCGACGAGCGTTCCCACCACATCCCAACTTGTCGGACGAATACCGTCCACCAACCACAGCCAAACGATGGCAACGAAAATATAGACTCCACCATAAGCAGCATAAACCCTTCCGGCGGCAGTCGGATGTAATGATAACAACCAAGCGAACAGCGCTAGAAAGAACGCAGCTGGAACAAGTAACCATATCGTTTTGCCCTCTTTAAGCCAAAGGTAAGGCAAGTAGCATCCTAGAATTTCAGCGACAGCGGTGATGAAAAATAAACCAACAGTTTTAAGTTCTGGCAAGGCAAGCTCCGGAAACTTTAGTAAAAAAT
>NZ_JYJP01000102.1 GCF_001012815.1 Vibrio mexicanus | reverse complement strand
TTTCCATATATAAATCGAATAGGTTTAGAGGTTTTAATTCTTCCTTCAACGACTTCGACAACACCAGAACATAACTTTGTCACTTCACGGCAGTCAAAGAGAGGACCCAAAAAAGCCAACACAAGGTTGGCTTTTTATTGCGGATATTGAAATCGCTTAACTCAGAAGGTCAATTAGGCCTAATAAATCCAAGATAAGAAGGAAGAAATCTAAGATCATTTCAAATATATCGCCCATAAACTATTCCTGCTCTTCTATCTTTCGTTTCATTACAGCCATAAACTGATCTCCTCCTGTACTTGCAGACACGAGCACCCATCCTTTTGAGTTTAGAAAGTTAACAGCATCGATTGGAGAGTTAAAACTGATCACTTTGCCGTCATCATCTCTCAATAAGTCTTGGTTTTTTATGCCTAGCTTTAACGCTTGCCCAAAATCAACTTCTACTTTCCATTTTGTTAAAGACAATAGCTTACCAACCGCACTTACCATTGCGTATTGCTCTGTTTGTGTCGCATAGGCTGTTGAGGAGTGTGTGTTTGCCACAGCGACTCCACTAGACAAGCAGCTCATACCAATTAACATCATGATGCTAAGCGATCTAAGGGCGTTTTTTTTAACTTTCATGGTGAACCTATAAATGGGTTTAATTATTGAATGCCGACACTATAGTCCTTACTTTCAGATACTTTTAATTAGTTCCTATATGAAAGATTAATAGATAGTCAGTTTTAATCTAACGCTTAACTCAATGATGACTCGTTTCAAAATGAATGACATAGAATCACTCTCAAGGTAGTAGAATAATTTTTGAGCGAACAAGGTGCATTCCAAATTCTCTATTCGAATTAACTTCACTCTTCAACGCTACTCACTAAACTACCAGGCTTCGCGTCTTGGTATCCCTCCACAATCACGTGTTCACCATCAGATAAACCAGACGTTACCTCCCAGTGGTCGTCCACTCTTGTCCCCACTTCAACATAGTGGGTTTGCACTTGATGTTTATCATCAACGGTCAATACATAGTCACCATTTTCATCTGTTTGTAGAGCTGCATCGGGCAATAAGAGTTTGGACTTTGGCTTCTGACCCAAAACATGCAAAATCACCGATTGCCCGGGAATCAGTTCGTGATCAGGGTTGTTAAACTGGACACGAACCTGGATATTGCCCGTGTGGTTATCTACCTTATTGTCGATAAAAGTGACGATACCCGGATGGTGATAGCGCGAACCATTTGCAAACTCTAGGGAGATCTCAGGCGGATTCTGTGCATCCAACATCTGTTGCCATTCATTTAAGAACTGTCTTTCCGGCACATCAATCGTTGCGTACATAGATTGATTACGATTTAGATGGGTTAATGTGCGGCCATTAAACGAGACAAACTCCCCCACGCTAACATTACTCGAACCAATTCGACCTGAGAATGGTGCGTAGATTTTGGTATGCGATAAACGCATCTTCGCCTTAATCAATTCCGCCTCAGCCAACTTGATTTGTGCACCGATCGCCTGCACTTGCGCCTGCAATCTATCCATCACTAACTTTTTACGCGCGTCCGGCTCTTCTTGTTCCGCATCTATGGCGCCAAGTTCCTTGGTTTTTAGGTTGTGCTGTGCGACTAAGTGAGCCTTGTGCGCAGTCAAACGCACTACTTCCGCTTGATAAGGCGCAGCGTCGATAACATACAGCAAGTCGCCCTTTTTCACCTGTCCACCTTCTTGAAAGGTTCGATGAGCAATATAACCCTCAACTTGAGACGTAATATCGACTGAATCCAAAGCTTCAATCTTTCCGAAATAATAGGCATGGGGATAGGTATCTTGGGCTTCGAGCTTTTGAGTTGTGACTTCTAGCAATGACGACGCCTCTGAATCATTAAACGAGGAATCGCAGCCTTGAAGAAGCAGTGGAAGTGATACAACAAAAACAGGAATAATTTTACGCATGGGGTTGCCCTAATAAGTCACTCAATGGGCGGAATCCTAGTGGTTTGTGCACCTTAATCAGAATTAGGATCTATCCGCTAATTGAATAGTTAACTCAGAGAGTTCTTGCTTCTACCAAGTAAATTCTGGATTTGGCCACCTATTCAAAGTGCCGATAGAACATCATTTGGGTTTCAAAAACGCATCCCCTATCTTGAAGGCGTTTGTTTTAGATCGAAGAAGATACTCATGAAATTATTAAAAACATTACCACTTTGCGCTCTCATTCTATCAACGAGCGTAATGGCCGATTATTCGGATTATTGCGATGACACCGCAAGTGACCTAGCAGAGGGGCCGTCGTTGGCGCCGCGGTGGGCACTGGCATAGGCGCCATAGCTGACGGCGCAAACGGAGCACAAAAAGGCGCGGTAGCAGGAGCGGCGCTTGGCGCTATTGACGGCCTTGTCGAAGGGGCTGCTCGATCCGAAAGATGTCAACGTGATCTAGAGGACCTTGAAACCGACATCATTGTTGATGACATTGAAGAAGAGCTAGACCGACAAGATCTCGAAGATGCGATAATTGTAGACGAGCTCAGCGACTACTAATAAAAACACGCTCCCCAAGAATCACTTTCATGAGTGAACTCCACCGCTTCTTGGGGAGCTTCTCAACCACATTCCCAATCGCTGAGACGCAAATCTAATCGTTGGGTTTCTCATGCGTCAATCCATACTAAAAAGCATTTCATTCATCGCAGAAAACTTTTAGCAAGACTGCATAAAAAATGTAATGAAATGAAAGTACTATCGAGAACTTTCACATTTATAAGATTGATATATCACACTTAAGTTCAAGCACTTGCATTTCGCGATTGATAATTCTAGAACCTTAGTTGATATCAAATTAGTCACCTAGTGCTAGCTCACCATTTATCACTGTTTATTTCAGATGAATGGAGGGAAGCCAATCCCCTGACTAACCTTATACCAATAACAACGATAAATCAGACACAATCAACAGGAAGTGCACTATGAATTTAACTATAAAATCGCGCTTGTATATCCTCTCTTTGGTTCCGCTACTGCTCATCTCTTTGGGTACGTTGGGCTTTACCTATGTAAAAACCACACAGCTCAACCAGCACGAAATTGAACTTGCTCGCGAAAACATGATGAACATGAAAAAAGCGGAGCTGAAAAACTACATTCAAATGGCTCGCTCATCGATTCAACCTTTCCTTGAACAAGGCGCCACACTGGAAGATGCTTTACCGACACTGAGCATGCTTGAGTATGGTGAAACAGGTTACATCTTTGGCTATGACTCGAAGGGTGTACGTAGGCTGCAAGGCAATACCGACAAAGGGCTAGGAGAAAACTTCTTCAACCTACAGGACAAGCAAGGTAATTACCTTATTCAGGACTTGATCAAGAACGCCAAAACTGGCGACTTCACCACTTACTATTTCCCTAAACTCGGAGGCACCGTCGCCCTGCCTAAGCTGAGTTATTCAGTATTCATTCCTGAATGGGATCTGATGATCGGGACCGGATTTTACACCGATGACATTGATGCCGTAATTGAAGAAATGCAAGCATCTGGTGTAGAAGCGCTTCAAGCAACCATTACTGCGATCGTAATGTTCACATTGGTCATTGCGGCAATCGTGGCCGTATTCACCGTGTTTGTGAACCGTACCATCATGAAGCCAATTGAACTGTTCGACGACTCCATTCGTTCTTTCGCAACGGGTGATGCTGACCTCACGGCTCGCATGGAATCGTTTAAAGCCCCTGAGTTTGCAGAGTTAAGCCGAAACTTCAACGCCTTTGTTGAAAGCTTGCAAACCATTATTCGCAACGTCAGTAATGTGGGTCATCAAGTTGTTGACGAGACTAACTCTATGTCGGAGCGTGCATCGCAAGTCGACGAGTTGGCTTCAGGTCAACGTGAAGAAACTGAACAAGTGGCCACTGCTATGACAGAGATGACGACCACCGCGTCTGAGATTTCGAACAATGCAAACCAAGCGGCCCAATCGGCGAAAGAAGCCGATGACAATGCTCAAGAAGCGCAGCAGATCGTTAGCACTGCAGCTCAGTCTGTTCAATCACTGGCAGAAGAAGTTTCACAAGCGAATGAAGTTATCTCTCACCTAGAGACTGACGTACAGAACATTTCATCTTCTCTTGAAGTGATTCAAGACATCGCCGAGCAAACCAATTTGCTAGCGCTAAACGCTGCGATTGAGGCGGCGCGTGCCGGTGAACAAGGTCGAGGCTTTGCTGTGGTAGCCGATGAAGTTCGTAAACTGGCGAGCCGAACTCAAGACAGTACCGGCGAAATTCACGACATGATCGAGAAACTAAAGGCCGCTTCAGATGCTGCTGTGAAAGCGATGGATTCAAGCCAAGCGCGCGGTGCAAGTACGGTAGAAGAGGCCAATGCAGCCGCAGAAGCACTGGTGAAAATCCAGCATTCCATCGGCACTATTATGGATATGAACTCACTAATTGCCACCGCAACCGAAGAGCAAAGCCTAGTGGGGCAAGAAATCTCTCAACGCATCGTAGTTATTTCTGACCAAAGCTCGAAATCGGCAGAGCTGGCGAATCAAAACCGTGAAGGTAGCCAACAACTTAATGCTCGAGCCAACGAGCTTTACAACCAAGTTGGCCGATTTACAGTGTAATTTCTACACCACTTATTATTCAAAGCTCCCCGCTTGGGGAGTTTTTTTGTTTCTACAAACTCAACAATATCCCTCTATTCGGCCATTAAACAAACTAGCAGTTATTAAGTTCTACCATTATCATAAAGATTGCTTATCTCTATCGAGTGACCATCATGCTAAACCCTCAATGGCTCAATACCTTCAAAACTTTGGTGGAAGTTGGCCACTTTACCCAAACGGCCGAAAAGCTTTACATGACTCAACCGGGCGTCAGCCAACACGTCAAAAAGCTTGAGCAGGCTTGTGGCTACGCGTTAATAAAGCGCATTAACAAGAACTTTGAACTGACGGAGCAGGGCAAACAGGTTTATCACTATGCGATTGAACAAGCGCGTAACGAACAAAAGCTCATTGAGCAATTAGGTCATGATTTAGAATTTTCAGGCCACTGCAAACTCGCTTGTTCTGGCTCTTTCGCCCTTTGGCTTTATCCGCAAATGCTGCAATACCAACAGCAACACCCAGACTTAAGCTTTAGTTTAGAAGCCGGGCCGAATCGACTGATCCTAGAAAATGTGGTGAATGGCAACATAGATTTAGGCGTAGTGACAGACAAGGTCAACAACCCGTCTGTGCGCTATCAGGCTTTAGGCCACGAACCTTTGTGTCTAGCCATGAACAAACAATACGCCAATGTGCCGATCACCTCTGAACTGCTTCACTCTATTGGTTTGGTTTCCCACCCAGACGCCAGACACTACCTCACTATGTTCCTGACCCAATGCGGTGACGAAGCACTCCAAAGTATCGATTTAGAGCGGTTGAAAACGTCCAGTTACATCAATCAGCTCAACCAGATCTTGCTGCCTGTTTCCTTGGGGATTGGGTTTACGGTACTGCCTTACAGCGCAGTTGAGGCATTTAGTCGACGAGAAGAGCTGCACATCCACCAGCCGAAAAAAGTCGTCACCGAACAGTTTTACTTGGCACAAAAAAACAATCACGACCTACCAAAACGGTATTTAGCAGTTGAAAAGTTGATAAAACAGAAGTTTAGATAACTGCTCAGCCCTCTATATCAGTTTTAAAAGCTCATGTTGGCAAACTAGTCCTTACTCTTAATTAACCCTAGGCTGTGATTAAGAGCTGCACTTTTGGATAGCAAGTCACTAAAAGCCCTCACCCTTACTATTTAAAAAAGATAGAGAGGGCTTTTTAAATGCGTCTTTCAAAGATTAGAACTGAGCCAATAACCTATCGACCCATACCAGTTCACCAAACGCGACGAAATCATAAATGGTAAAGAAAATAGCGCAGATAATCGCTAGCTTAAGCAGTCTGTAAACAATAAACATCGCAGTTTCAATTTAATCCATCGTCGTCCAATTCTGCGTGGCATTATGCCGTGAAGGCAAAAGTATTGTAAACCCGAACCGTAAACCTGAACCGCAAACTTCAACAATAGAAGACTGGCTCTTTCGGAAGGCTCTGAAAATACAAACGCGGTTGCCAACCCAAGATCGACAACCGCGCTTTTATACAAGAACGAATCTTTTATAACGAACTAGCGCTTACTTATAAGGGTACTCTTTGCAGCCTAACTTTTCAGAAATACGAGCTGCCGAGATTTGTAGTTCTTTGATGTAATCTGCTTTCTTCTCTTCAGTAAAGCGAATCGTTGGCAGAGAAACGCTCATACCCGCAATCACGCGCTGGAAGCGGTCATATACAGGCACCGCTAGGCAACGCAGGCCAACTTCTTGCTCTTCGTTGTCTTCACCGTAGCCTGATTCTTTTACGCTTTGCAGCTCATCAATCAAAGAGTCGATGTTCTCGTGAGTACGATCTGTCGATTTCAAGAACTCTACGTCTGCCAGAATCTCACGCACTTCGCTCTCTTCTCTGTCTGCTAGCAGAACTTTACCGATAGCCGTTGAATAAAGAGGGTTACGACGGCCAACACGAGACTGCATGCGTAGATTGTACTTAGAATCAATTTTGTGGATGTAGATAATGCTTTCACCATCCAGCGCGCCCAAGTGCAATGCTTCCATTGTCACATCCGAAATCTTACGCATTTCGATATCTGCGAGATCCACCAGATCCACATACTCAAGAGCAGTTGAACCCAATTCAAACAGTTTTAGCGTTAGCGAGTAGTTCTCACTCTCCCCTTCTTGAGCCACGTAACCTAACGTTTTCATGGTTTGAAGAAAACGGTACACAGTGCTCTTTGACATCATTAACGTTTGTGCCAAATCACTGATACCAATATCTTTCTGCTTACTTAAAGCCTGTAGGATTCCAAAAGTTTTTAATACTGATGAGACCGATTCAGGCTGCTTATCATTCGACATTGCTTTTCCTTTTATTTCCGCCTGTCTAACGGTATTGGCGTTGCCAATAGGCCTCAAACAAGATGCTGTGTGCCTTTAGTAGGATGATGATAACGTCACCCAAACGCGTACCGAGTTATTCCACTTAATTTAAAAAATTGTTCTAGTAAAAAAAAGGGGATTCGTGCTTTTTTTTGAGATGCCGTGCATTAATAGTGAAACTCCCCCTTTAACCTATTAAATTGGTTACTGTTTCTCACAAATAATACAGCATAATATCAATTATGCATTGTGATATTTTCAGCCTAATCTGCCACACTCCAAGGGCTGGCAGACATACTTAGTTACATTCACCCAGAAAACTTACCAGCGATAGGCAAGCAAAATCTGTTTCTGCTGAGAGGATAAATGAGAAAGTTTATCCGAGTTACAGGTCACCGTATTGGCGTTATCCAGCGAAGATTTGGCACCCATCGCAATTTCAGTGATGCTTTGCGAGATAGCACCACTGACCTCTTTTTGCTGCTGAGCAGCCACCGCAATCTGCGCACTTTGGGCGCTCAAAGACTCAATCATAGATTGAATTGCCGCCACACTGCGCTGCGCCTCTTCCGACACGAGCAGCGATTCTTTCATGCCAAGGTCGCAATCGTGCACAAGTTGAACTGCCTGCTGAGCCGACTCCCTCAGATTCTTAATCATCAATTGAATCGTGTTGGTCGATTGTGCAGTGCGCGAGGCTAGGTTTCTCACTTCATCGGCCACAACCGCAAAGCCACGTCCATGCGCCCCTGCGCGGGCAGACTCGATAGCTGCATTAAGCGCCAAAAGATTGGTTTGTTCTGCTATCTCTTCAATGACTTCGATGATTTTTCCGATATCTCGGCAATCTTCGCTTAGCTTATGAATCACGCTCGTGCACTCATCCAAGGAGGCCGATAAGCTTTCACTCTGCACTTGGTTCTTCACCATCAAACCTTTACTTGCCGTGGCGGATTGTTCGGCTTCCTTGAGTTGATCGCTGCTCATGGTGGCGGAGTTGGCCACTTCACTAATGGAGAGTTCCATTTCGTGCATGGCACTGGCGACGTTTTCCGTCTCTGCATATTGCTGCGACAGTTTTGAGCGAGTATCTAAGGCCGTTGATTGATTGTCGCTTGCCAGCGTATCTAGCTGGGTGGACGCATTTTCAAAGCTCGACAGCATCTCTTTGAGTTGGCGAATCCCCTGATCCAAATCTCGACCTATCTGACCAAATTCGTCACTCTGTTTAAAGTTGAGCTTCTGAGTAAGCTGGCCGTGAGACAAGTCCTTCAACACATCTAGCAGTCGATATAGCGGAGAACGGACCTGACGACTGATCGATGTAGCAATGAAAATAGTCATGATCAACCCACCGACAATAATGGCCAATGTTTGATTGCGGCTAAGCTGCTGATCCTCTGCCACATAGTGTAAGAACTCTTGAGACTGACTTTGCGCCGTCTCACTTAGCTGTATTAAGGCTTGAATTTGAGAGTCTATGGTGGCGATGTCTCTGTTGGTTTGCTCCGTTAGTTGGCCATACGCTGACATTGCCGCTAGGTGTACCGCCACCATGCCCGTATCACCGCTGGCATCTTCAATTAGCCCTACCAACTGTTTCTGCGCCGATTTGGTGTACTTTCGCGTAACCTTGGCGAGCTCAACGCTGTTCTTCTCCAACTGACGAGCTAAGCTTCTGTTTTTGGATAGTAAGGTACTGATCTGTTCAGTATCACTGGTTCTCAATGCCTTTTCAGTGTTAAAAATCAAAGAATCAACGCCGCTGGAAAGTGTCGTTGCCATAAAACCAGCATTCATATTGTCTGAGCCGACCAAGCCATAAGCGACGCGTTGAATCTTCTTACTGTTCAAGCCAAACTGGCCGAGCTGTTTTTTTACCTCTACTTCCGCTTGTAAGATTTTGATTAAGGCCTCGTAACCTTCGCTGGCGTTGTAAAATGGCGCACCTGAGAAGGATTCAAGAATCAGCAGTGTGGCGTCATCTTGGGACAGCGTTTTCAAGTGCCCTTCAATGGACTCATAGTTTTGATGATGCCCTAACACCAAATCCTGATGAGACTGAATGTCATCATTGAGCGTAAGGTGGACCAACTGATTAAGCTCAGCTTTGAGATTGAGCAACACCACCATCATGCGGCTCACTTCTAACATTCTCGGGCTGGTTTCCGTTGTGAACTGATGTAGGTAAGTGCCCTGCTTTTGGCTCTGATAAAGCCCTAAACCACCAACGGAAATGATTAAAGCGAGCAGCAATACGAAACTGACATTGACGCGCTTTACAATAGACATCCTGTTCCAGAAATTCATAACTTACCTTTTGGGTTGATATAAGAAGATTAATTACATGTAGATTTGGTGTACCTGAGAAAACAAAGGGCCACTTAAGTGGCCCAATGGAGGGCGTACATTCGCCTCATGACTAAATGGATTTGACTGAGTGCTAAGAGACTTCCGGTGGCAACTCTGCAACAGGTACCGCAGAAATAAGGCGCTGGGTGTAGGGCTCTTGCGGGTTATGAATCACCTCTTCTACACTGCCTTGCTCCATGATCTTGCCGTGTTGCAATACAATCACTCGGTCACAGAAATACTTAACCGTGGCAATATCGTGAGTGATCAACACAAATGCAGTGCCGAACTCGTTTTGGAATTCGATCAGAAGATCTAAGACTTGTGCACGCAGTGACACATCCAATGCCGCCGTCGCTTCATCGGCGATGATCAGCTTTGGAATGGTCACAAGTGCTCGGGCAATCACAATACGTTGACGCTGACCGCCAGAGAACGCATGCGGGTATCGGCTAGCGAACTGCGCAGGAAGCCCGACACGACGCATCATGTCTTTCACTCGCTCTTTTCTCTGCTCGGCAGAAAGTTCGGTACGCAGTAAACGCAGTGGCTCTTCAATAATATCCGCTACCGTCATTCTTGGGTTTAACGACGACCAAGGGTCTTGGAAGATCAAACGCAAGTCGCAAACAGAGGGTCGCGTTTCACGCGCTTGTAGTCCGCCAGTTCAATATCCACATCTTGGGTCTCATCAACGTAACGAATGTTGCCCGACGTTGCCGGCGACATGCCCAAAATGGCACGGCCAAGGGTACTTTTACCCGAGCCCGATTCACCCACAATACCCAGAGATTCGCCGGCATGAAGCACCAAATTGGCATCGTCAACGGCGGTCATAAACTCTTTCTTTTGGAACAGCTTAGTCGGCTTCTCGAACACCTTGGTCACATGATCGACTTTCAGTAGTGGCGTATTGTTTTCACGTCTTTCGTCGGTGAAGGCTTTCTTAATCAACGACGGCTTTTCTAATGCGCGAGTCGAGTTCATCAACTTGACCGTATACGGGTGCTCAGGCACCTCAAAGATCTGCCTCACATCGCCTTGCTCTACCACAACGCCTTTTTCCATCACCACAACACGGTCTGAGATTTGCGCCACCACCCCTAAGTCGTGGGTGATGAACAAGATCGCCATGCCAATCTCTTTTTGCAGCTTGGCAAACAGATCGAGAATTTCCGCCTGAGTGGTCACATCCAATGCCGTTGTCGGCTCATCGGCAATCAGCACATCTGGCTTACTGGCAATGGCCATCGCAATCACCACACGCTGTCTTTGACCGCCCGATAGCTGGAACGAATACTTGTTGATCAGGCTCTCTGGCTCTGGCATTTGCACTTGTTCAAGCAGCTCAACGGCGCGAGCGTGCGCCGCTTGCTTGGTAATACCCGGCTCAACGAGGCACAATACCTCTTTGATTTGGTCGCCCACCGTGTGGACCGGGCTAAGCGCGGCCATCGGCTCTTGAGAAACCAATGAGAAGTTGAAGCGGCGCAGGTTACGCATGTACTCACTACGAGGTTCAAGGTCGGTAATGTCCACTTTTGAACCATCGTGATGGAAGATGATTTCACCAGAGTCGATGCGGCCTGGTCTGTCTAGCAGTTGCAGTACTGCACTGGTCGTCACCGACTTACCCGATCCTGATTCGCCAATCACCGACAAGGTTTCACCGCGATATAAATCGAAGGAGACATCTTTCACTGCATGGAAAGTTTCCATCGTGGTTGGGAAACTCACGTTCAGAGATTTTACTTCTAGAATTTTATCAGCCATTGTCATTCCTTACTTCGCACCTTGCTCATGGTATGGGTCACAAGCATCACGCAGACCATCACCCACAAAGTTCATTGCCAATATCGCGATTACCACACTTGCTGCTGGAATCAATAGCCACACGGCTTCAGCCAATGCTCGAATGTTTTGTGCTTCTTGCAGCAGAACGCCCCAACTCACCATAGGAGGCTGCAGACCTAAGCCAAGGAAGCTCAGCGCTGTTTCACCTAAAATCATACCCGGAATCGCTAGCGTCACGACCGCGATAATATGGCTGAGGAAGTTAGGTACCATATAGCGGCGAATGATTTCAAAAGGCGTATTGCCATCAAGCCACGCAGCGGCGACATACTCTTCGTTACGCAGCGACATAAAGCGGCTTCGCACCACACGCGCCATGTCTGGCCAAGCAACAAGACCAAGGATAATGGTGATCAGCATGTAGCGCTGCAGCGAGCTCCAGTCACTCGGTAGTGACGCGCCTAATGCCAACCATAAAGGAAGCGTAGGAATGGATTTCACTATCTCCATCAAACGTTGAATCACGTTATCAATGTGGCCGCCAAAGTAGCCAGAAATACCCCCGATGAAGATACCGATGACCAAGGTACAGAACACACCAATCAAGCCCACTGACAACGAGATCCTTGCACCATGAATCAGGCGGGAAAGCATGTCGCGGCCCATACGGTCAGAACCAAGAATAAAGAATGGGTCGCGCTTGTTGTGCGGCACCAACAGTTTGTACTGCATTGGAATAAAGCCCGCGAGCGTGTAGCTCTCGGTTTTGCCGAAGAACGAGAAGTAGACTTTTTTCTCTGGGTTTTCAGTGTAATGGCGCTTTAAGGTGCGCTTGTCGGTTTTCACCTTGTAACCCACCAAGTGAGGAGCCCATTGCCAGCCATCTTCGGTTTTCTCAAACAGATTCACTTCTTGAGGTGGCGCATAGGTGTAACGACGCCAGTTATCACTTGGATCGAACGGGGCAAAGAACTCCGCAAAAGCCGCCACAAAGTAAAGTAATACCAAGAACCAAATGCTGTACCAAGCCAGCTTATGGCGGCGCAGTTTAATACCGATTAACTGCCAAGCGGTTGCTTCAGCAAGATCGATCTCTTTCTTTTTGCGTCCAAACAGGCGCGATAATAAGCCTGTCGCTGGAGCGGAAGAAGTTTGTGTAGTCATTGTCAGCTCCTTGCCTTACAAACCAGCGCGTACGCGAGGGTCTACCCAATACATAATTAAATCGGAAATCATGGTGCCAATTATGGTCAACATGGACATGAACAGTAGGATGTCGCCAGCCAAGTACATGTCTTGGTTACGCAGTGCATTGAGCATAGTTGGTCCCATGGTTGGGATGTTTAACACCTGACTCACAATGACATCAGCACTGATCAACAGTGGTAGCTGCCAGCCAATCGTTGCAGCCAAAGGAAGACAAGCCACACGAATTGGGTATTTCACCAACAGAGTAAATTCGCGTTGGCCTTTTGCTCGCGCCGTTTTCACGTAAGGTTTAGACAGCTCATCAAGCAAGTTAGCGCGCATGATACGGATGATGCCCGCCATGCCTGCCGTACCCGCCACCAAGATGTAGAGCCAGCTTCGGCTCACACCGTTCATGAACTTGTCAAAAGACATAGGCTCACTGATGTACTCTGGCGAATAAAGCCCAGACAGCATCACATCGAACGCGTGATAACCCACCAGCAGCGCTACAATGGCAATCACGAAGTTAGGCGTTGCCATGCCAATGAAACCAAAGATGGTCGCAATGTAGTCACCAATTGAATACGGGCGAAGTGCTGAATAGACACCAATAGGAATCGCCAGTAGAAACTTGAATAAAAGTACAGCCATCGCGAGAAGAATCGTAGGCATTAAAGTCGGCTGTATGTTGTCCCAAACGGGCTTGTTGTTGACGAGAGAAAGCCCAAGGTCACCAGTTAATAGACCGCCCATCCAACTGATATAGCGTTCATGAAGGGGTTTATCTAATCCAAACATTTCTCGAAGCACGAGGATCTGTTCAGGGTCGACCTCTTGGCCCATAGCGGCCATTTCACCAATCTTGGCGGAAGCAAAATCCCCAGGGGGTAAATCAATAACGACGAATACCAAAATCGACACGACAAACAGCGTTGTCATTACAGCAACTAAGCGACGTGCGATGTACAGAAAAAAACTGCTCATAAATCTTCCTACATTTGCGAACTCGCAAACTTTAAAAAACGCTCCATTTGTCTTTTATGGCTAAAAGACAGGCTCGACTTGCGCCGAGCCTTTACCCTTAATGGGTTATTTTGTTTCTTTCCAAATTTGAGATGTGCGCATCGGGCCAGGAGAAGCAATGCTGTATGCATTCGGCACTTCTGTGTCCGCATTTCTTACGCCATTTTTGATGATGACACCTTCATCCAGAGACGCGACCGTACCAATCACATAGAAGTTCTCTTTTGCAATCTCGATGATCTGAGACATCAGCTTGGTCTGCTCTTCTTGAGAAGCGGTTTTACCCATCTCACGGTAAAGCTCAATCTGACGTTTAATGTGCGCAGGTGGCTCAACCGCGTTAGCGTGGTTTGCATCTGTCATCCAGTAGTAGTAACCCAGACCCCAAGTAGATTCAGGGTTCTGTGGTGCGTAGCTACGGAATACATCCAGCACACCGATACCACCGTCACCTAATGCAGGCAGTAGGTCGTACTCATTTGCAAGACGCTGAGTTTGTAAGAACGACGCTTCAACGATACGGATATCTAGGAAGATGCCCACTTCTTTCCAGTCGTTCTTCACTAGCTCAAGAATGTCGGTCGCTTCACCCACTTTACGCTGATCAAACAACGCTTGAATGCGCAGTCTCTCGCCCGTTTTATCTAAGCGGTAACCCTCATCATCACGCTGAGCCAAGCCAACCGAATCCAGCAGTTGGTTTGCTTTTTCTGGGTTGAACTCAGTGTACTGAGTGGCAAATTCTTCATCATAGAACGCACTGCCTTCTGATGGCGCAGCTTGGTAACCGTCAACCACACCTGCATACACGGTTTCGCTGATGCCTTCACGGTCAATCGCGTGAGAAAGGGCAACGCGGAAATCTTTATTAGCAAACAACTCTCGCTTCACGGGATCTTTATGCGTTTGGTTCAAGCCAAGAATCACCGCGTTCATGCTAGTGCTTGGACGCGTCGCGTAGGTGTAACCACCTTTCGTTTCGTTCTCAATCAACATTGGGCGGTATTGCGCTTTACCCACATGACGAGTTTGGAAGTCCGTCTTACCTGCAGAGGCACGAAGCACCATCTCTTCTTTGTTTTCAGAGTACGAGAAGTACACTTGGTCTAGGTATGGAAGCTGATTGCCTTCGGTATCCACCATCCAGTAGTAAGGGTTACGTTCCCATACTGCGTACTGAGTCGCAGGGCCTGGAATCACTTTCACTTTCCAAGCGTTAACGGTTGGTCGGTCTACATTCTGGTAGTGCTCTTGGAAGTAAATCGCACGACACTTAGTTTGGAAGTATTGCTGCCAGCTATCAAAGCCTGCCGCTTTCGCATTCTCAACCGCTTTTGCATTCACTTCCGGTAGGTACTGCTCACAGTAGTGTTTCGGGAACTGCACAATGTTCGAACCATCGGTGTTCGCCAGTTTACGAATGAACATGCCATCTGGATTAGCCAGTGTGATCTTGATGGTATTAGCGTCGATCACTGTACCCACTGCATCGCCAGATGCACGTGCGAACATAGGGCGGTTGCCTGACCAATCGTCGCGGTTAACCAGATCAAGGTAGAACTTGATGTCTTCGGCAGTAAACTCGTGACCATCAGACCACTTCACGCCCTTACGCAAGCTAATGGTGTACTGGGTAAGATCGTCGTTTACCGTGTAACCCGTCGCTAGGTTTGGCTCAATTCCCGTGTAGTGACGATTAAAATTGAACAGGTTGTCGTATTTCAGCATACGCATACGATGACCACGGTCGTTTTTCAGACCTAAAAGACGCAACTCGCCACCATACTGACCAATAGACTCGATTGGCTCCACAACTAGCGGATTTTCTGGCAAACGTTGGTCTACAGAAGGCAGTTGACCTTGTTTAACCAGCTCAGCCAGTTGTGGTGCTTCACTGTAAGTATTGGCAGAAGCTGAGAAGGCAAGTGTTGCAGCAATTGCTACACCCACTTTCCCAAGTAGGGGAAAAGTTTTTTTAGTATTCATCAGTCACTCCCTGATGTGAATTATTAGAGGTATTAGAGTTAGTTGCCGCAGGGGCAGAAGGGGTTAACCGACCTGCCGAGACCAAAACACGGATTTGATTCTTACCTTGAGTAAGATCGCCCCGTATCACAGGCACACTGGCATGTTGGTAAAGTAAATTGGTATTCGGCGCGCAAGGGTATACCGAGCAAATGCCTTCGCCTTTCTCTAGGCGCAGCTGGCTATAGAGCTGGGAAGATTCAACGCTCGCTTCATCACGCTCACAGTGACTAAACCAAGCGGTCCATTGATTCACGGCATAGCCGCTCAGAACAAACTCAACTGGATGTTCGCACTCAATAATGAAGTCGCGGGTTTCCTTCCCATCGGTCAGCGTTTGGGTGAGTTGGATACGACAACCAGCAAATGGCTGCCATTGGCTAATCAAGCTATCGCCAACTCGCTGAGCACGTCTCTCCTTGTTGATGCCAAACCACTGCTGAGTTTCCGGATGTTTCACGGCAAAGATGTTGTCGCCAACCCAGCTTTGTTCAATCCATCTTTCCGATTCGACACACAAGCCATGATCGGAGCTGTAGGCGCATTTATTGTATTTATCTGAGCAGTTTCTTAACTCGGCAGATGCGGGGGAATTGGTAATAAGATAGCTGCCACCATTGCGCCAAACCAGATGACGATCGGCAATCCAAACTGGCTTCAGAGCTTGGCTCAAAGGCTGCACTTTATGCTGCCAGAACGGATGATCTGCAGGCATGCTTAACGCGTTGAACGCTTTTAACGCCAACATCGGCGACACTGAGCTGGTATAGAATTCGCTACTAAGCAGATTCGCGTAGCCAAAGCCTGGCAATAGCTGAGCGTGAGAGTCCCAAATGCTTTGGTTTGCCCACCAGTTCAGGGTATGCGTCCAGATATCACGGCACACAGAAACATCAATTCGATCGTCGTCTGCTCTTGCCAACTCAGCCCAAAACCCTGCCGCGGCAAAACGGTAGTTTAAAGAGCGGCCATAGGCGAGTTGCTTACCATCGTCGCCAAACCACGCTTGATAGCTGTGTGAAAACTCAATCGCGCGAGAAACAAATTTTGCGCATAGTTCGCCTTGATAAGCGTTCCATCGGCAGTACATCAATGCATAAAGCTGAAACGCAAAGGGGTTGTAGTAATCCACCACACCGTTTGTACCATCTTGATACCAACCATCTTTCAGATACAGGCTGTCAACAAACGCTAAGTCTTTGGCTAAAACCTGTTCATTAATGGGTTGTTCAAGCTGCTTTAGCGCGCTCAAGATAAGAATTCGGAACCAGCGCCAGTTGTTAGCTGGGATCTCAAGGGATGCGACCGAGGATAACCAATTGACCAAATTGACCTTTTGCACGGCCGTCAGTGGTAGCCAGTAAAATTCGGCTTGTTCAACTACTGCCACCGCAATAGAGGACATTTCGACCACTCGCTGATCATAGTTGCTAGGCATTTGCCAATAATCAGAACTTGACGGTGTTGTTCCCGTTACTATGTGACCTAGGACGGCTTGGTGATGTTGCTCGCCTTCCGCACCCATTGGTACAATGCCCCACATCAATCGACATATGTGCTCAATTTTCGTAGTACCTTGGTCATAATGCGCTGCACCATATCGGTTAACCAGAGCTTTATTCTGACCATACATCAGAGCCAGTTGCTTTAGCGCGATCGAGTCAACAATAGAGATAACATCTTCCCTATTCTCGAAACCTACACCGCCCGTTATCAATTGGTTCAAATCGATAGCCATTGCTATGCCCACTTAGTGTTAACTCTGTCAATGAGCGAATTAGAACCCATACAATTAAATTATTGAAACGGTTTTTTATATTTATGATATCCAGATCAAAACTACGTTTCATTTTTATGCGCACACAAGCACACAAATCACATTTTTAAAATTACTTGACCAATATAATTGAAACATCATTTCAAATAACTAGGAGAGTAAATGAACCTTGCTATTTTCTTGATGGATCAAACCCGCGCAGACATGTTGGGCACTTACGGTCACAAAGTGGTCGAGACACCAAACATGGATGCATTGGCGAATGAAGGAATGCGATTTGATAATGCTTTTTGCGCCTCATCGGTCTGCACACCATCGCGAACATCACTGTTCACCGGAAAGATGCCATCCAACCATGGGGTGATGTGTAATTCAGACAAAGAGGGGGACAAGTGCGATGTGCCGCTTGAAGATGACAATCTAATATCGTCACTTCCCGATCATCAGCACCTCTATATTGGCAAGTGGCACATCGGCCACAAGAGGTTACCTAGAGAGTACGGTTATATTGGCCATAACTTCGATGGTTACGCCTACCCAGGTAGCGGCGTATACCAAGGTTTGGCTTTTGATAGCAACCCGCTCAATGGCAACCGTTACCTAGATTGGCTGACAGAGAAAGGCTTTGCGTTGCCTAAGGTGAGTGATACTACGTTTGGCAATAACCCTAACCTACAGATTCAAGAGTTCTATGGATTACTCGAGGCTCCAGCAGAAGCCTCTATACCTTATTTTTTGGTCGATGAAGCCATATCCCATATTCAGCAATGCATCGAAAATAACCAACGCTTTACGTTATGGATGAACTTCTGGGGGCCACATACGCCTTGTATCATCCCCGAGCCTTACTACTCCATGTATAAACCTGAACAAGTCACGCTGGATGCGAGCTTCTATCAACCGCTAGAGGGTAAACCTGAGCACTACACCAACATTGCCAAAATGTGGGGCGTCTGGTCTTTGCCAGAACAAGATTGGAAGCAGATCATCTGCAAATACTGGGGCTACATTACTTTGATCGACCATGCCCTTGGCAAACTGATCGATTTTCTAAAAGACAACAACCTTTATGACGACCTATTTACGGTAGTTTCCGCCGATCATGGTGATGCGATGGGCGCGCATCGCATGATCGAAAAAGGCGAGTTCATGTTTGATCAAACCTATAAAGTACCGCTAGTAGTCAAAGATCCACACAGTACTAAAAAGGGCGCAACCAGTGACGAGCTGGTCTATCTGCATGATGTCACCGCAACCTTTGCCGATATTGGGCAAAACCAAATCCCAGAAAGTTTTGATGGTGCCTCTCTATTACCTATTTTGCGCGGTCTGCCTTTTGAGCCACGACACGGTATTCTGGCTCAGCAAAGTGGGCATTTCACACCATTCCCGCAGCGCATGTGGCGCACCAAAGATCATAAACTAGTCTTCAACGCCAGTGGCAAAAGTGAGCTTTACCACATCGCCCAAGATCCCGATGAAATGGTCAATCACATTGATAATCCAGACTATGCCGATATCAAATCGCGCTTGATTGACGAGCTGTATCAAGAGATGCAGCGTTACCAAGATCCATTGTGTACGTGGTTCTATCGAATGAAAGCCGTGATCTAGCCACAATACGTCATAAATAACAAAAGCCAGTATTAGCCTGTCTCTT
>NZ_JYJP01000101.1 GCF_001012815.1 Vibrio mexicanus | reverse complement strand
ATGACCATCATGATGACCACAAAGGCCACGACCACGACCACGACCATCATGACCACGATGGGCACGGTGAGTTTACAATCGAGTACCACTTCCACTGTGAGCAGCTTGATAAGCTAAACACTATTGACACTCAGTGGTTCACGCACTTCCCAAGCACTGAGACAGTGGATGTAAACCTACTAACTGACAAAGCACAAAGCGCAACGAAACTGAACAAAAACAGCACACGTATTTCGCTGTAATCGTCATTTCGTAGATTTAGGGTAAGTCGAATTGGCTTACCCTCCTTGTTTCTAGGAGCCCAAATAATGAGTAGCGTGAACACCACAGACCGCACTCCCGTAGTCAAAATTACGGACCTTTCTTTTCGCTGGCCAAACGCGAAAGAAGACATCTTACAGATCCCAAGCTTAGTGATTGAGCAAGGTGAACATATCTTTATAAAAGGGCCAAGTGGATGTGGTAAGTCAACTCTACTCGGGCTACTAACGGGCATTAATCAGGCTCAGTCAGGCAGCGTCGAGATCTTGGGTTGCGATATTAACGGGCTAAAGCCGAGTGAACGTGACAAGTTTAGGGCTGATAACATTGGCTATATTTTCCAGCAGTTCAACCTATTGCCTTACTTAAGCGTGGTTGAAAACGTGCTATTACCTTGTCAGTTTTCTGCGCTAAGAAAACAGCAACTGACGAGTTCACCCCAAGAGACAGCCGTTCAGCTCCTCGAACGCCTCCATCTGCCTTTGGAGTACTTATCTAAATCCGTGTCTGAACTGAGTATTGGTCAGCAGCAACGGGTTGCCGCAGCTCGCGCATTGATGGGCGCACCAAAGCTCATTATTGCCGATGAACCGACTTCCGCTTTAGATCATGATAACCGCACAGCTTTCATCGAACTTCTCATGGAGCAAGCCAATCAGCTCAACTCAACATTGGTATTTGTGAGTCACGATCCGACACTTGAAGCGCAGTTTGACCGCAGCATCAACCTCAAAGAGATTAACCTAGCAGGAGTTCCATCATGAAAGCTATCGTGACTCTGGCGTGGAAAAGCCTGTTAAACCGCAAAGCCACTGCACTGCTTACTGTGTTAACCGTAGCCATTTCGGTTATTTTGCTGATGGGTGTGGAGCGTATTCGTACTCAAGCTAAAGACAGCTTTGCCAATACTATTTCTGGCACGGACCTCATCGTCGGCGGCCGATCAGGGCAAGTTAACCTTCTGCTCTACTCTGTGTTCCGAATTGGTAATGCGACCAATAATATCGACTGGAAAAGCTATCAAGAATTCAGCCAACACTCTTCTGTTGACTGGGCTATTCCTATTTCACTCGGTGACTCTCATCGAGGCTTTCGCGTGATGGGTACCAACAGCAGCTACTTCGAACATTTTAAGTACGGTCAGCGACAGCCGCTGACATTCTCACAAGGAGAAGAGTTTGATGGATTATTCGAGGCAGTAATAGGTTCTGATGTCGCGAGATCATTAGGGTATGACATTGGCACTGAAATCATCATTGCTCACGGCATCAGTGATGTGGCATTCAGCCGACACGATAACCTGCCTTTCAAAATTGTTGGCATTCTCGCTCCAACAGGAACGCCTGTTGATAAGACCGTCCATGTTTCCTTAGAAGCCATTGAAGCGATTCACGTTGGATGGGAGTCTGGCGCTCAATTGGGTCCAACCCCAACACCAGAACAGTTACACGCGATGGACTTCCAACCCAAGCAAATCACCGCCATGATGATTGGCTTAAAATCGAAGATTCAAACCTTCGCCCTGCAAAGGCAGATTAACACCTATCCTAAGGAGCCGCTCAGCGCCATCATGCCCGGCGTTGCCCTTCATGAACTATGGGGAATGATGTCAGTAGCTGAACAAGCACTGATGGCGGTATCGGTTTTTGTTGTTGTCGCAGGGCTGTTGGGTATGTTGAGCAGTTTATTGACTAGCCTACAAGAACGCAGACGTGAAATGGCTATACTTAGAGCCATGGGAGCAAGACCAAAACATGTCTTTGCTCTGCTAATCAGCGAAGCCAGTGTGCTTACTTTTATCGGTATTGTCACAGGGGTTGCGGGATTGTACGGACTGCTAGCGATTGGCCAGCCAATCATTTCCCAGCAATACGGTATCAATATCGCGCTTTCTGCAATATCTGCTCACGAATGGATGCTATTAGGCTTTGTCCAACTCGCAGGAATTCTGATAGGCTTTATCCCGGCATTAAGGGCTTATCGTCAATCGCTTAGCGATGGGATGACGATACGAATCTGAGGAAACTATGAAAAAGTTATTGATCACTTTGACGCTAGGTTTACTAGCGTCACTACCGAGCATCGCGGATGATGTGTTAAAACTCGATTGGATTGATTTGGTACCAGAAAATGAACGCAATCTATTCGACGCGGTAGGGATGCCGGAGATAGACCACTCAGGCGGCCAAATGACGCAGTCAATGGTCGGTTCTGTAAGAACGGAGCTAAACGGCAGCCAAGTTAAGATACCTGGTTTTGTTATCCCGCTAGAAGGGGATGCTAACCAAGTGACTGAGTTCTTACTCGTGCCTTACTTTGGCGCGTGTATTCACGTTCCGCCGCCGCCACCGAACCAAATTATTTATGTAAAATTCCCTGATGGTGCGCCAATACAAGAGCTGTGGGATGTGGTTTATGTGATAGGTGAGCTGAAAACGGAAACCTTGAATCACGATCTTGCTCAAACAGGTTACTTGCTCCAAGGTACTAAGATCGAAGCTTACGACGACCTATAATTTAACAACCTTGTTACCTGTCAATCTTCTTGATCAGCTAATGTAGCTGGATAAATATGCTAGTAATGCGACGTAAACCAGCAGCAGAAGAGTGATTGACAGGTGCTTACTCCACTTATTATTTTTTATCTGCTTCATTTCACACCTCCACTTGTGGCAACAATTTTAACAACTTATTATCATTTGTGGTAGCGTAAATTTTGTAACTATCTCACACACTTTCTGTGGCGACCTGATTGATATCACGGTACATTTTAACTATCGGAGCTTGGTATGGTAGTTAAGGTATGGCAGAAGCAGGTAAGCCTGTTGTAATTGATCAAGAAACATCTTCTACAAAAACGGCACATGAAAAGAAATCCAGTTACATAAAAGACAGCGCTAGCCGTATCAAGACGATTGCGCAAACCTACGGACTTGACGCCTTGCTCCAGTCAGACGCCCCAGAAAAATCTGCGATAGAACGAGCATTGCTTAGGGAGAGGCGGCATAAAGAGCAACGACAGAAGAACCTCGAGCAAATTCTTAAACTCGCTCACCTATCTTGCAAAGATGAAACCGCCGGCGACCCAGACCAAGATTGGCTGTACCGTTTCTTTGAAATGGCGCAAGACATTCACAACTCTTCGATGCAAAGACTATGGGCTCAAGTGCTGAAGCGCGAAGTCACTAACCCGGGTTCAACATCGATGAAGGCGCTGAAAGTGCTGCAAGATATGACCCCAAAAGAGGCGCAAATTCTTCAAAGAGCCTCGGCGTTAGCGTGCAGTTATGGTGGTGATAGTTCTAAAAAATTACTGGTTGGCCTGAGAGCAAACAACGGAATCTTCAGTTTTGGCAAACGGCACACCACATCCAACCTTAATATCGGCAACTTTAAACTGCCCTATTCAAGCTTACTGGTACTGATTGAACTCGGCTTGTTGCATGCCACTGAGCTGGAATCTGGCGAAATAGAAGTTGAATCCCCACTGCCCCTCTCATACCAAGGACAAAACCTCTCGCTGCAAGTCATGAGCAAAGGGGTCACCTTAATGTACTACCGATTCAGTCCAACAGGGAATGAACTGTGCAAGCTGCTGGGCAACAAACCGAACATGCAGTACTACGATCAACTTGTGGCTCTTCTTAGTCAGAAGTTTACTGTCCACACAGATGCAACAGGCAGTATTCATCATACCGTCTAGTTCACTTAACCTTTCTCAATCAAGACAAAACTACAGCGGGTTAGGCTCTCTTCCTAACCCCGCAATAGGTATCCCTCGATCTACCCCAATCACGATTCACAGCGAAATATTGAGAACTCTATTGCATAAATAACACTCAATTACGCTACAGTTCTCACTTACTTCCTAACATTCACTTTCATTACATAAACTTTTGTTACATTGAACGGGAATATTACTCTTCACAACTGGAGCGAACAATGAAAGTTGCGGTATCCCCACTCTCTTTGGCCGTGCTAGGCGGAATGCTAGCGATGGCTGGGCCGGCAATGGCTGACACGATTAAACTGCGTATTATCGAGACGACAGACATCCATACCAACATTATGGACTATGACTACTATAAAGATGTCCCAACGAAACAGATTGGTTTGGCTCGAACCGCAACGCTAGTAAAACAAGCTCAAAATGAAGTCGTGAACAGTGTCCTCGTTGATAACGGAGACTTATTCAAGGCAGCCCGATGGGTGATTACATGGCGGCTAAAGGAGTCGCTCCCGGTGACATCCACCCGGTATACAAAGCAATGAACCAGCTGAATTACGATGTGGGTAACATTGGTAACCATGAATTTAACTATGGCTTAGAGTTTCTCGATAATTCAATTGCAGGCGCTAACTTCCCTTATATCAGCGCCAACGTTTTCGACAAAGAGACGGGTGATTACTACTTCAAGCCTTACTTAATCAAAACGCACACCTTCACCGATATTCATGGTAATGAGCAACAGGTTAAAGTCGGTTATATTGGTTTCGTTCCTCCACAAATCATGGTTTGGGATAAGAAAAACCTTGAAGGAAAAGTGACGGTACAAGACATCAAAGAGAGCGCAGAACAGCTCGTTCCAAAAATGAAAAAAGAGGGGGCGGATGTCATTGTTGCGATTCCTCACTCCGGCATCTCTACCGATCCTTATCGCACTGGCGCAGAGAACTCCACGTATTACTTGTCTGAAGTCGAAGGCATTGATGCGATTGCATTTGGCCACTCACATTCCGTGTTCCCTGGGCGTGGCTTTGACAACATTCAAGGTGTCGATAACCAAAAAGGTACCATCAATGGTGTGACAGCGGTAATGCCGGGTCGTTGGGGTAGCCATGTCGGCATCATGGACTTGATGTTGAAACAAGAGGGTGACAAATGGGTCGTTACGAGTGGCCAAGCAGAAGCTCGTCCAATCTATGACAAAACAAAAAAGACCTCATTAGCCGAAGCAGATCAAGGCATTGTCGATGCAGTGAAAGACGAACACAAAGGCACTCGAGAGTTCGTCAACCAACCGATCGGAAAAGCCAACGATGTGATGTATAGCTTCCTTGCTTTGGTTCAAGATGATCCAACCGTACAAATAGTTAACCTTGCCCAAAAGGATTATGTGGAGACCTTAATTCAAGGCGATCCCGATCTCGATGGCTTACCTGTCCTTTCAGCGGCAGCCCCATTTAAAGCAGGCGGACGCAAAAATGATCCTGCAAACTTCACCGAGGTAGAGTCAGGGCAGCTCACTTTCCGTAATGCCGCCGATTTATACCTCTACCCAAATACACTGGTGGCGTTAAAAGTAACAGGTGTCGAGGTTAAAGAGTGGCTTGAATGCAGCTCTGGTCAGTTCAATCAAATCGATCCAAACCTAGAATCACCTCAAAGTCTCATTAACTGGGATGACTTCAGAACCTACAACTTTGATGTTATTGATGGCGTTGAGTATCAAATCGATGTTACTCAACCAGCCAAGTACGATGGTGACTGTAAACTGGTTAATGAAGGTGCAGAACGTATCATTGGATTGACGTATCAAGCAAACCAATCGATCCAAGCCAAGAGTTTTTGATTGCGACAAACAACTATCGTGCGTTTAGCAACAAATTCCCAGGTACAGGGGCTGAGTACATTGCTTTTGAATCACCAGATGAGAACCGCACCGTTCTGTCTAACTATATTTCTCAAGTAAGCAGTGCAAAAGGGGAAGTGACACCAAGTGCTGATAACAACTGGAAATTTGCACCAATCAGCAGTGATAAAAAGTTAGATATCCGTTTCGAAACTTCGCCAACTGAGAAAGCCGCTGAGTTTATTAAGGCCAAAGGTCAGTATCCAATGAAGCGCGTCGATACAGACAGCGTTGGCTTTGGTATCTATCAGATCGACTTACAAAAGTAACAAACTCAAATGCTAAGTTAGGCCGAGCAGCAATGCTCGGCCTTTTTCGTCCGTATCTGATATAGTCAAGAAAACGATAATATCGAAGGCTTTATATGCAAATCACCTGGCAACTCCTCTCGTTTGAGCAATTAACCACTCAACACCTTTATGATGTCATGAAACTTCGAGTCGACGTTTTCGTTGTAGAGCAAAATTGTCCCTACCCAGAGCTCGATGATAAAGATCATCAATCGGGAGTCCATCACCTACTGGGCTTCCAAGATGGCAAACTGGTCGCTTATTCGCGTCTGTTACCCGCTGGCCTTAGCTATCCAAGCCCTAGCATTGGCAGAATCGTTACTCATAAAGACCATCGCAGTGGCGGCTTAGGGCATAAACTGTTGGACAAGTCTCTTCAGTATTGCCGTTCGTTTTGGCCGCGAGAAAACATAGAAATAGGTGCCCAAGAACACCTTGAAGTCTTCTACAATAACCATGGGTTCAAGCGTACGTCAGAGAGCTACCTTGAAGATGGTATCCCACACATCGATATGGTTTTTGACGGCACACTTTTAAACGGCACGAATGAGTAACCAAGGTGCAATAACAACCGCTATTTGCCTACTGGTATTCGGCAATTTAGCGGCGTCACTGTCCGATGTTGCCGTTAAATTATTAAACGGCGATGTGTCAGTATTCCAGTATGTTTTCTTGCGCCAGCTGCTTTCCGCCTGTGTACTTCTGCCACTGTGGTTACGTTTAAACAGAGCGCAGCGAGTGCTCACCAACCCTAAGACAACGTTACTCAGAGCACACCTTATTCTTGTTGGAAGTGGTTGCATGATGATAGCGGTAACCCATATTCCGCTCGCGACTGCGAATGCTATTTTTTATGCCGCGCCGCTGCTCATGCTTCCACTCTCAGTCCTCGTTTTAAAAGAGTCCCCAACCAGAAACAAGGTGCTATTGAGCTTTATCGGCTTCTTAGGTGTTCTTCTGGTCTTAAGACCGTCTCATTTCCATTGGGCTGCCCTATTTGCTTTAGGTACCGCAATGACACTGGCCATATTCAACATAATGGCAAGAAAGATCCCCAACGAGCAGCCAGTATTAACAACGCTGTTTTGGACAACACTCTTATCGCTCCCTGTGTCGGCTTTCGCTGCATTAGCCACATGGGAGACATTGAGCCTTAATCACCTTGCATTAATCCTAATGAGTGCAGTGCTTATACTGACCTACAATGGTCTCGCAGTAAGAGCTTATAAAATGGCTCAAGCTAATGACATAGCGATTGCTGAGTATTCTGGGTTGGTTTTTGTCGCCATCATTGGCTGGCTATTCTTTTCAGAAATACCAGATGCGATAACCGTATTGGGAATTATGATGATTGTTGGCCCATTGCTGCCGTATTATCAGTTGAAACAGCAATGGGTAAGAAAGAAGAATAAAAAGAAAGGACTACTTACTTCGACCAAAACCGCCGTCAGACAATCGGAAGAACATCACTGAACCGGCGCTCTTTTCAAGTTGGAGAATGTCTAAATCGCCGTTTGCCGCTAGCTTAAAGCGCACTAACTGCCCCTGCTTTATTCGGCTCAGTGGCTTATCATTTCCTTCAACTTTAACCAGTGCATTCAAATCAGACATTGGTAGGCCAATGTTGCGGAAAACCGCAGCGAGTGTGTCGCCCTGCTTAACCGTATACTCTTTCCAAGCTTCGGATTTAACTGCCGCTGCTTGAGCTGCTGGTTGCTCACTCAAACTTTGGGTATTTATGGTGATTTCAACACGCTGCCCGGAAGTTGGCTGAGTTTCCAATACTTCCGTTTTCTTCGGTGCTGGCAAGACGAGTAGAACAACTAGCGCCGGGACTAAAACCATCAGAGCCCGCTGGTGCAGTTTAGGTAAGCGAGACCAGAGCGATTTAACTTTAGCTGATAGATTTCTGACTACACTCGCATCTTTGAATTTGCTCCAATCCAATTTAACCCACTTTTGCTTAAACAAAGCGATGTAATCTGTTTGTTGTGGGCGCTTTTTCTTCCTGCGGTTCATTAATATCTGTCTCCTACAAGCAGTACAACTAGTATAAAAATGAACGAAGAGGGAGTATAGAGATTTTCGCCAAACTCCGTCATTGTTAGGTAAAAATCCGTAACTTTCGCCAAGGAGTAAGATAAGGGTCACATCGTGTTGCTTTTCACTTCGCTGAAACAGACAGCCATTTAATCAACCGCTCAGAACTGTTATGCTTTGGCCTTTCTATACTCGAAAAGAGAACTATTCATGTCTGAAGTACAATTTGAAACTGTAGAGCAAAAAGCAAGCTACGGCATTGGTCTACAAATGGGTCAGCAACTAGCAGGTTCTGGTCTTGAAGGTCTAAACGTTGACGCTATTGCTGCGGGTATCGCGACAGCTCTAACTGGCGACATGCCAGCAATCGAAGTTGATGAAATCAACAAAGCTCTACAAGAGCTACACACTCGTGCTGAATCAGTACGTCAAGAAGCAGCGAAAGCAGCAGCTGCAGACGGTGAAGCATTCCTTAAAGACAATGCTCTACGTCCAGAAGTAACAGTACTTGAGTCTGGCCTACAGTACGAAATCCTTACTGAAGGTACTGGTGAAATCCCAACTTCTGACAAGCAAGTTCGTGTACATTACCACGGCGAACTAACTGACGGCACTGTATTTGACAGCTCAGTATCTCGCGGTCAGCCTGCTGAGTTCCCAGTAACTGGCGTTATTAAAGGCTGGGTTGAAGCACTTCAACTAATGCCTGTTGGCTCTAAGTGGAAACTATACATTCCTCAAGATCTAGCATACGGTGAGCGTGGCGCAGGTGCTGCAATCCCTCCATTTGCTGCTCTTGTATTTGAAGTAGAGCTTCTAGACATTCTTTAATTTCTTCTGAAATTAAAGAAGAAAACGGCGACATGATATGTCGCCGTTTTTTTATTCTAAGAATCTACAGAGATTCAAATACAAAAAAGCCGAGCTAATGCTCGGCTTTTAAGTTCATACGAACTGATTACTCAGCAGCTGCTTCTTCAGCAACTTCTGGGCGATCTACAAGCTCAATGTAAGCCATTGGAGCTTTATCACCAGCACGGAAGCCGGCTTTTAGGATACGAGTGTAACCGCCTTGACGGGCAGCAAAACGTGGACCTAGTTCGTTAAATAGTTTTGCAACTACTTCGTTGTCACGAGTACGTGCAAATGCTAGACGACGGTTAGCAACACTGTCAGTCTTAGCTAGTGTAATCAACGGCTCAACGACGCGACGTAGCTCTTTTGCCTTAGGCAAAGTAGTCTTGATAACTTCATGACGTACTAGAGAGCTAGCCATGTTGCTGAACATCGCTTTGCGATGACTGCTGTTGCGGTTGAGTTGACGACCACTCTTACGATGGCGCATGACCTAATCCTTCTAACTAGTATCGATTAATCTTCAGCGATAGACGCTGGTGGCCAGTTTTCTAGGCGCATGCCAGAGAAAGACCACGTGATGCAAGTACGTCTTTAATCTCAGTAAGAGATTTTTTACCAAGGTTTGGCGTTTTAAGTAGCTCAACCTCAGTACGCTGTACAAGATCACCGATGTAGTGAATCGCTTCTGCTTTCAGACAGTTAGCAGAGCGAACTGTTAGTTCAAGATCGTCTACAGGACGCAGTAGGATCGGATCGAATTCTGGCTTCTCTTCCTTCTCCTCAGGTACACGTACATCACGAAGATCTACGAACGCATCCAGTTGCTCAGCAAGAATTGTTGCTGCACGACGGATTGCTTCCTCAGGTTCAAGAGTACCGTTCGTTTCCATATCGATAACAAGCTTGTCTAAGTCAGTACGCTGTTCTACACGAGCTGCTTCTACAGAGTAGGCAATTTTGTCTACTGGGCTGTATGTAGCATCTACTAGTAGACGACCGATTGGACGCTCATCTTCTTCAGTATGGATACGAGCTGAAGCTGGAACATAACCACGACCACGTTCTACTTTGATGCGCATTGCGATCTCAGCGTTGTCATCCGTTAGGTGACAAATAACGTGTTCTGGGTTAGCGATCTCTACATCACCATCATGGGTGATGTCACCTGCAACAACAGGGCCTGAGCCTGATTTGTTCAACGTAATAAACACTTCATCTTTGCCTTCGGCAACGCGAACAGCAAGACCTTTAAGGTTAAGTAGGATTTCAAGAATATCTTCTTGAACGCCTTCTTTCGTGCTGTATTCGTGTAATACGCCTTCAATCTCTACTTCAGTTACGGCACAACCCGGCATTGAAGATAGTAGAATACGGCGAAGTGCATTACCAAGAGTATGGCCAAAGCCACGCTCTAACGGCTCAAGAGTTACTTTTGCGTGTGTCGTATTGATTTGTTCGATATCAACAAGACGTGGCTTAAGAAATTCTGTTACAGAACCCTGCATTGTGTCCTCTCTTTAGTTTAAACCTTACTTAGAGTAAAGCTCGACGATCAATTGTTCGTTGATGTCAGCAGACAGGTCAGAACGCTCAGGCATACGCTTGAATGTACCTTCCATTTTGCCACCATCTACTTCAATCCAAGTTGGTTTTTCGCGTTGTTCAGCAACTTCTAGAGCTGCCTTGATGCGAGATTGCTTTTTAGCTTTCTCACGGATTGCAACAACGTCGTTAGCCGCAACTTTGAAAGAAGGAACGTTTACAACTTTACCGTTAACTACGATAGCTTTATGGCTAACTAGCTGACGTGCTTCTGCGCGAGTTGCGCCAAAGCCCATGCGGTAAACTACGTTATCAAGACGACCTTCAAGAAGCTGAAGCAGGTTCTCACCTGTGTTGCCTTTAAGACGTGCAGCTTCTTTGTAGTAGTTACGGAATTGTTTTTCTAGAACGCCGTAGATACGACGAACTTTTTGCTTCTCACGAAGCTGAACGCCATACTCAGATAGACGACCGCGACGAGCGCCGTGTACACCTGGTGCGTTATCAATTTTACACTTGGTATCGATCGCGCGTACACCAGACTTAAGGAATAAGTCAGTACCTTCGCGACGGCTAAGCTTCAGCTTAGGACCCAAATATCTTGCCATGATCTTTCTCCAGTAATCTAAAAAACGTTATACGCGACGTTTCTTAGGTGGACGACAACCGTTATGAGGGATTGGTGTAGCATCAACGATGTTTGTGATGCGGAAACCAGCAGCGTTCAGTGCGCGAACAGTAGATTCACGACCTGGACCTGGACCCTTAACCATAACTTCCAAGTTCTTTAGACCGTATTCTTTAGCCATTTCAGCACAACGCTCAGCAGCAACCTGTGCAGCGAACGGAGTAGACTTACGAGAACCACGGAAACCTGAACCACCTGCAGTAGCCCAAGCTAGAGCATTACCTTGACGGTCAGTGATGGTTACGATTGTGTTATTGAAAGAAGCATGGATGTGCGCAACGCCATCTGCAACTTGCTTGCGTACGCGCTTACGAGCGCGAGTTGGTTGTTTAGCCATTGTACTCTACCTTCCCGATTATTTCTTGATCGGCTTACGCGGACCCTTACGGGTGCGAGCATTGGTTTTAGTACGCTGTCCACGTAGTGGTAGACTGCGACGATGACGAAGACCACGGTAACAACCAAGGTCCATAAGACGCTTGATGTTCATTGATACTTCACGACGTAGATCACCTTCTACAGTGTATTTAGCTACACCATCACGCAGTTGATCGATCTGCTCTTCAGTTAGTTCACTGATCTTAACATCTTCAGCAATACCCACTTCAGCTAGGATAGCTTGAGAGCGAGTTTTACCGATGCCGTAGATTGCCGTTAGGGCGATTACAGCATGTTTTTGATCAGGAATGTTAATGCCTGCAATACGGGCCATTATTCACTCCTAGTGTTTCATAAAAGAATTATCCGCAGCAAAGCCCGTCGAGGATACGCTGCGGCATACTACTTCTTTTGCACGCAAAAGGTAGGCCGAGGAATATACGCGACACTACCTTATATTTCAAGTAAAAATTTCTGCTAATTAGCCTTGGCGTTGTTTATGCTTTGGCTCACTGCAAATCACGCGAACGACACCGTTACGCTTGATAACTTTACAGTTACGGCAGATTTTTTTAACGGAAGCACGAACTTTCATTGCTAAACTCCGTAAATGAAATCTTCAGACTACCGCCGGATTAACGGCCGTACCCTTTCAGATTTGCTTTTTTCAACACAGAATCATACTGTTGGGACATCAGATGAGTCTGTACCTGTGCCATAAAGTCCATGATTACAACTACTACGATAAGTAGTGATGTACCGCCGAAGTAGAAACGTACGTTCCACGCGACCATCATGAACTCGGGAATCAGACAGATAAAGGTAATGTATAACGCACCAGCTAAGGTTAAACGTGTCATTACTTTATCGATATATTTCGCTGTCTGCTCACCTGGGCGGATACCGGGTACGAATGCACCAGACTTCTTCAGGTTATCTGCTGTTTCGCGAGGGTTAAACACCAACGCAGTATAGAAGAAACAGAAGAAGATAATCGCTGCTGCATAAAGCATAACGTACAATGGCTGACCTGGGCTAAGAGCCAAAGACACATCAGTTAGCCAACCGAATGTGCTGCTCTCACCGTTCTGACCGAACCACTGAGCTAATGTTCCTGGGAACAAAATAATGCTTGATGCAAAGATTGCTGGAATAACACCTGCCATATTAATTTTAAGTGGCAAGTGAGTGCTTTGCGCAGCAAATACTTTTCGACCTTGTTGACGCTTCGCGTAGTTGACAACGATACGACGTTGACCACGCTCCATGAAAACAACAAAGTAGATAACTGCAAAAGCTAATACACCAATCAACAGCAGAAGAAGTACGTGCAATTCACCTTGACGCGCTTGCTCGATTGTTTGACCGATTGCCGATGGCAATCCAGCAACAATACCTGCAAAAATAAGTAATGAAATACCATTACCAATTCCACGCTCTGTAATTTGTTCACCTAACCACATTAGGAACATGGTGCCGGTTACTAAACTTACGGTAGCAAGTAGCGTAAACATGGTTTGGTTGATAACAACCAGATTGTCGACCATGTTTGGTAGGCCAGTTGCGATACCAATTGCTTGGAATGTTGCAAGTACAAGCGTGCCGTAGCGTGTATATTGGCTGATCTTACGACGGCCTGCTTCACCCTCTTTCTTGAGTTCAGCTAACGCTGGATGAACTACAGTTAGCAGTTGGACAACAATCGAAGCCGAAATATACGGCATGATGCCCAACGCTAATATAGATGCACGCTCAAGTGCACCACCGGAGAACATGTTAAACATTTCAACGATGGTGCCTTTTTGCTGTTCGAACAAATCGGCAAGTACAGCCGCGTCAATACCAGGCAGCGGTACGAAAGAACCCGCACGGAATACGAGAAGAGCCCCTAATACGAATAGAAGACGCGACTTCAACTCCGCCAATCCATTTTTCGCACTACTAAAATCTTGTCCTGGTTTTTTAGCCATCTGTACCTTTCCTACGAAGATTATTCTTCGATTTTACCGCCTGCAGCTTCGATTGCAGCTTTAGCGCCTTTAGTCACGCGTAGACCTTTAACAGTCACAGCTTTGCTTAGTTCACCAGAAAGAACAACTTTAACGAATTCGATGTTCTTAGTGATAACGTTAGCAGCTTTTAGGCTGTTTAGATCAACTACGTCACCTGTTACTTTCGCTAGCTCAGCTAGACGAACTTCAGCAGACACTAGGCTCTTACGAGAAGTGAAACCGAACTTAGGTAGACGTTGTTTCAGAGGCATTTGACCGCCTTCGAAACCTGGACGAACAGAGCCGCCAGAACGTGATTTTTGACCTTTGTGACCACGGCCACCAGTTTTACCTAGGCCTGAACCGATACCACGACCAAGACGTTTTTTAGGACGCTTAGAGCCAGCAGCCGGTGATAGAGTATTCAAACGCATTATGATTACTCCTCAACTTTAACCATGTAGTAAACCTTGTTGATCATGCCGCGTACTGCAGGCGTGTCTTCAAGTTCTACTGTGTGGTTGATTTTACGAAGGCCAAGACCTTTAAGACACAGTTTGTGCTTAGGTAGGCGACCAATTGAGCTTTTAGTTTGAGTTACTTTAATAGTTGCCATTGTGTTCTTACTCCGAAATAGATTCAACAGTTAGACCACGTTTAGCAGCAACCATTTCTGGTGACTTCATGCTACCTAGTGCATCGATCGTTGCACGAACGATGTTGATAGGGTTCGTAGAACCGTATGCTTTAGATAGTACGTTGTGTACACCAGCAACTTCTAGTACTGCACGCATCGCACCACCTGCGATAACACCAGTACCTTCAGCAGCAGGCTGCATGTAAACTTTAGAGCCCGAGTGGCGACCTTTCACCGGGTGGTGAAGAGTGCCTTCGTTTAGAGCGATCGTAGTCATGTTACGACGCGCTTTTTCCATTGCTTTTTGAATCGCAGCAGGTACTTCACGAGCTTTGCCGTAACCGAAACCTACGCGACCGTTACCGTCACCAACTACAGTTAGTGCAGTAAAGCTCATGATTCGACCACCTTTAACCGTCTTAGAAACACGGTTAACTGCGATTAGCTTTTCTTGCAAATCATTAGCTTGTTGTTGTTCTTTAGCCATCTTCCAACCCTACCTTAGAATTTCAGACCAGCTTCGCGAGCAGATTCTGCTAGCGCCGCTACTCGGCCATGGTATTGGAAACCAGAACGATCGAATGCAACAGCAGATACGCCTTTTTCAAGAGCGCGCTCAGCAACAGCTTTACCTACTGCTTTAGCTGCATCGATGTTACCAGTACTCTTAACTTGCTCACGGATCACTTTTTCTACCGTAGAAGCGGCTGCGATAACTTCAGAGCCGTTTGCTGCGATAATCTGAGCGTAAACGTGACGAGGAGTACGGTGTACTACTAGGCGAGTTGCACCCAGTTCTGCAATCTTACGACGTGCACGTGTAGCACGACGGATGCGAGATGCTTTCTTATCCATAGTGTTACCTTACTTCTTCTTAGCTTCTTTAGTACGCACGAGTTCATCGGCGTAACGAACACCTTTACCTTTGTAAGGCTCAGGCTCACGGTAAGAACGAATGTCAGCCGCAACTTGACCAACTAGCTGCTTATCACAACCAGTTACAACGATCTCAGTTTGGCTTGGGCATTCTGCTTTAACACCTTCAGGTAGAGCGTGCTCTACTGGGTGTGAGAAGCCAAGTGTTAGAGCTACAGAGTTGCCTTTCATAGCAGCACGGTAACCAACACCCTTAAGGGTTAGCTTCTTAGTGAAGCCTTCAGTAACACCAACAACCATGTTGTTAACTAGAGCGCGAGCTGTACCAGCTTGTGCCCATGCGTTAGCAACACCTTCTTTCGGACCGAAAGTTAGGTTGTTTTCTTCCTGTGCAACAACTACTGCGTCGTTAAGTACGCGAGTTAGAGCACCCTTAGGACCTTTTACAGCGACTTCTTGGCCGTTTAATTTCACCTCTACGCCAGCTGGAATAGCGACAGGTGCCTTAGCAACACGAGACATATTCTACTCCTATTACGCTACGTAAGCGATGATTTCACCACCAAGACCTGCTTTACGTGCAGCACGGTCAGACATTAGACCCTTGGAAGTGGACACTACAGCAATACCAAGACCGCCCATCACAGATGGTAGCGAGTCTTTGTTCTTGTAGACGCGCAGACCAGGACGTGAAACACGTTTGATTTGCTCAATTACAGGTTTAGCTTGGAAGTACTTAAGTGTAACTTCTAGCTCAGGTTTCGCTTCGCCTTCAACAGCGAAGTCAACGATGTAACCTTCAGCTTTTAGCAGTGCAGCAATTGCAACTTTAAGCTTTGAAGAAGGCATTTTAACAGCAACTTTGTTTGCTGCCTGACCGTTACGAATACGGGTCAGCATATCCGAAATCGGATCTTGCATGCTCATAAGATTTACTCCAAATGATTAAGTGGCAATTACCAGCTAGCCTTACGAAGTCCAGGAATCTCGCCTTTCATGCAAGCTTCGCGAACTTTGATACGGCTTAGACCGAACTTACGTAGGTAACCGTGTGGACGACCAGTTTGGTTACAACGGTTGCGCTGACGTGATGCACTTGAATCACGTGGAAGAGATTGCAGCTTAAGAACTGCATTCCAACGATCTTCTTCAGATGCGTTTACATCGCTGATGATAACTTTTAGCGCAGCACGCTTCTCAGCGAACTTAGCTACTAGTTTTGCACGCTTAGCTTCACGTGCTTTCATTGATTGTTTAGCCATAACAGTAACCCTTCACCTTACTTACGGAATGGGAAGTTAAAGGCAGCCAGCAGAGCACGGCCTTCCGCATCAGTACTAGCTGACGTCGTGATAGTAATATCAAGACCGCGTACACGATCGACTTTATCGTAGTCGATTTCCGGAAAGATGATTTGCTCGCGAACGCCCATGCTGTAGTTACCGCGACCGTCAAAAGACTTAGCGCTAACACCACGGAAATCACGTACACGTGGAAGAGCGATGTTGATTAGACGCTCAAGAAAATCCCACATACGTTCGCCACGTAAGGTTACTTTACAACCAATTGGGTAGCCTTCACGAATTTTGAAACCTGCAACAGATTTACGCGCTTTAGTGATAAGTGGCTTCTGACCAGAGATCGTTGCCATATCAGCTGCTGCGTTTTCTAGCAGTTTCTTATCGTTGATTGCTTCACCAACGCCCATGTTTAGGGTGATTTTTTCAATCCTAGGGACTTGCATGACGCTTGAGTAGCTGAACTCTTTGGTAAGCTCAGCGACTACAGACGACTTGTAGTAATCATGCAGTTTCGCCATAGTAGAACTCCAAATTACATTCTAAATTAGTTAGAAACGGTTTCGCCGTTAGACTTGAAGAAACGAACTTTCTTGCCATCTTCGAAACGGAAACCGATACGGTCTGCTTTACCAGTAGCCGCGTTGTAGATTGCAACGTTAGAAGCATCAATAGCTGCTTCTTGTTCAACGATGCCACCTTGTTGACCTAGAGCCGGTACAGGCTTTTGGTGCTTCTTAACAAGGTTGATACCTTCAACGATAACTTTACCAGTTGCTAGAACCTTAGTTACTTTACCTTTCTTGCCTTTATCTTTACCAGCAAGAACGATTACTTCGTCATCACGACGGATTTTAGCTGCCATCTTAGTGCTCCTTATAGTACTTCTGGAGCCAGTGATACAATCTTCATGAATTTCGCATTACGAAGTTCACGAGTCACTGGGCCAAAGATACGAGTGCCGACTGGTTGCTCAGTAGTGTCGTTCAACAATACACAAGCATTACGGTCGAAGCGAATGACAGAACCGTCTGGACGACGTACGCCTTTACGGGTGCGAACTACTACCGCCTTCAGTACATCACCTTTTTTAACTTTACCGCGTGGAATTGCTTCTTTAACAGTAACTTTGATGATGTCGCCGATGTGTGCGTAACGACGGTGTGAGCCACCCAGAACCTTAATACACATTACCTTGCGCGCGCCAGAGTTATCTGCAGCGTCAAGTGTACTTTGCATTTGGATCATTGTTAGTGCTCCGCTAAATATTAAAACTAGACCCTCTCGGGTCGGGCTGCCTCTTTAAAAGGGACGCGAATTGTACCACCCTTTTTTGTGATTGGGTAGACAAAAAACAAGCGGCCCCAAAAAAAATTTGGAGCCGCTTGATTATCTAGGAAAAAGTCGAAATTAACCTTTCGCTTTTTCTAGAACTTTTACCAAAGTCCAAGACTTAGTCTTAGACAGTGGACGACACTCTGCGATTTCAACTTTGTCGCCTAGGCCACATTCGTTGTTCTCGTCATGTGCGTGTACTTTAGTCGTGCGCTTTACGAATTTACCGTAAATTGGGTGTTTAACCATGCGCTCGATAGAAACAACGATAGACTTGTCCATCTTGTCGCTAATAACACGACCTTGTTGAGTACGTTTTTGTTCGCTCATTATGCGCCTGCCTTCTCAGTCAAAACAGTTTTCACACGTGCGATATCACGGCGTACAGCTTTCAGAGTATGAGTTTGCTGTAGCTGACCAGTTGCAGCTTGCATGCGCAAGTTGAACTGTTCGCGTAGCAAATTCAATAGCTCAGCGTTAAGCTCTTCAACGCTTTTTTCGCGTAGATCTTGTGCTTTCATCACATCACCTGCTTAGTTACAAATGTAGTCTTGAATGGCAGTTTACGTGCCGCTAGGCGGAACGCTTCACGAGCCAATTCTTCAGGTACACCGTCCATTTCGTACATAACCTTACCAGGTTGGATTTGGGCTACCCAGTACTCAACGTTACCTTTACCCTTACCTTGACGAACTTCTAGTGGTTTTTCTGTGATTGGTTTGTCTGGGAACACACGGATCCAGATTTTACCTTGACGCTTAACGTGACGTGTCATAGCACGACGAGCTGCTTCGATCTGACGAGCAGTTAGGCGACCACGGCCAACTGCTTTAAGACCGAAAGTACCGAAACTTACGTCAGTACCTTTCGCTAGACCACGGTTACGACCAGTTTGAACCTTACGGAATTTAGTACGTTTAGGTTGTAGCATCTGTCGACTCCTTACTTACGGCCTTTACGCTGCTTCTTAGGCTTGTCGCCTTTTGGCTCTACAGCGTTAGCTGCTGGCATACCGCCTAGGATCTCACCTTTGAAGATCCAAGTCTTAATGCCGATCACACCGTATTGAGTGTGAGCCGAAGAAGTTGCGTAATCAATGTCAGCACGTAGAGTGTGTAGAGGTACACGACCTTCACGGTACCACTCAGAACGTGCAATTTCAGCGCCGCCTAGACGACCGCTTACTTCTACTTTGATGCCTTTAGCACCTAGACGCATTGCGTTTTGTACCGCGCGCTTCATAGCACGACGGAACATAACACGACGCTCTAGTTGAGACGCGATGCTGTCACCAACTAGCTGAGCATCAAGCTCAGGCTTGCGTACTTCAGCGATGTTGATTTGAGCTGGAACACCTGCAATTTTAGCTACAGCTGCGCGTAGTTTCTCAACATCTTCACCTTTCTTGCCGATTACAACGCCTGGACGAGCAGTGTGAATAGTCACACGGATGCTCTTAGCAGGACGCTCGATAACGATGCGTGAAAGAGATGCTTTTTGTAGTTCCTTAGTTAGGAACTGACGTACCTTGAAGTCGCCGTCTAGGTTGTCAGCGAAATCTTTGGTGTTAGCAAACCATGTAGCATTCCAAGCTTAACGATGCCAAGACGAATACCATTAGGATGTACTTTTTGACCCATTGCTTACTCTCCTAGTCTTAAGCGTCTGCTACAACAACAGTGATGTGGCATGAACGCTTCAAGATACGATCCGCACGACCTTTAGCACGAGGCATAATACGCTTCATGATAGGGCCTTCATCTACGAAGATTTTAGCGACTGATAGATCGTCGATATCTGCACCTTCGTTATGCTCAGCGTTCGCGATTGCTGATTCAAGAACTTTCTTAACTAGTTCAGCAGCTTTTTTGTTGCTGAAAGTTAGGATTTCTAGAGCTTGATCAACGTTCTTGCCACGGATTTGATCCGCTACAAGGCGAGCTTTCTGTGGAGAAATGCGAGCAAAGTTATGTTTAGCTAAAGCTTCCATTATCTACTCCCTATTTCTTCTTAGCTTTCTTATCCGCAGCGTGGCCGCGGTAAGTACGAGTTGGTGCGAATTCGCCCAGTTTGTGACCGATCATTTCTTCAGTTACAAATACTGGTACGTGCTGACGACCATTATGGACAGCGATGGTCAAACCGATCATCGTAGGGATGATCATTGAACGACGGGACCAAGTCTTAATAGGCTTTTTGTCTCCGCTTTCCACCGCTTTCTCTACCTTCTTCAGCAAGTGTAGGTCAATAAATGGACCTTTCTTGAGAGAACGTGGCATGGCGATTCCTCTTTATATAGATTACTTGTTACGACGACGTACGATGTACTTGTCTGTGCGCTTGTTCTTACGAGTCTTAAAGCCTTTAGTAGGCTGACCCCAAGGAGATACTGGGTGACGACCACCAGAAGTACGGCCTTCACCACCACCGTGTGGGTGGTCAACTGGGTTCATTACTACACCACGTACGGTTGGACGTACGCCGCGCCAGCGTGAAGCACCAGCTTTACCTAGTTCACGTAGCATGTGCTCAGCGTTGCCTACTTCACCGATTGTTGCACGGCCTTCAGACAATACTTTGCGCATCTCGCCAGAACGTAGACGGATAGTTACGTATGCACCGTCGCGAGCAACGATTTGAGCATAAGCACCAGCCGAACGAGCTAGCTGTGCACCTTTACCAGGCTTAAGTTCAACACAGTGTACAGTAGAACCTACTGGGATGTTGCGCATCGGCAGAGTGTTACCTGCTTTGATTGGCGCATCTACACCAGATTGAATCTGGTCACCTGCTTGAACACCTTTAGGTGCGATGATGTAACGACGTTCGCCGTCTGCGTACAGAACTAGTGCGATATTTGCGCTACGGTTTGGATCGTATTCTAGACGCTCAACTTTCGCTGGGATACCGTCTTTAGTACGTTTGAAGTCAATTACACGGTAGTGGTGCTTGTGACCACCGCCGATGTGACGTACTGTGATACGACCGTTGTTGTTACGACCACCGTTCTTAGAGTTTTTCTCTAGAAGTGGTGCGTATGGCTTGCCCTTGTGTAGGTCAGCGTTAACAACTTTAACGACGTGACGACGACCAGGGGAAGTCGGCTTACATTTAACAATAGCCATTTTTAACTACTCCTGTTATTCCGCGCCGCCAACAAAGTCAAGATCTTGACCTTCTTTCAAAGTAACGTACGCTTTCTTAACGTCGCTGCGGCGACCTTGGCGTAGACCTTGACGTTTGGTCTTACCCTTAGTGATAAGAGTATTTACAGACTTAACTTCAACTTCAAATAGCTTTTCTACAGCTGCTTTGATCTCTTTTTTAGTTGCATCTTTAGCTACTTTGAAAACGATAGTGTTCGCTTTCTCAGCTGCCATAGTTGCTTTTTCAGAGATGTGCGGAGCACGTAGAACTTTTAGGATACGCTCTTCAGTGATCATGCTAGCATCTCCTCAACTTGCTTAACTGCTTCTGCAGTAATTACAACTTTGTCGAACGCGATTAGTGAAACTGGGTCGATACCAGCTACGTCACGAGCGTCAACTTTGTATAGGTTACGAGCTGCTAGGAATAGATTCTCATCTACTTCGCTAGTCACGATTAGCGCGTCTGTAAGCTCAAGCTCTTTAAGCTTAGCTACAAGTTCTTTTGTTTTTGGTGCTTCTACTGAGAAGTTATCAACAACGATTAGACGCTCTTGACGAACAAGCTCAGAAAGAATGCTCTTCATAGCACCGCGGTACATTTTCTTGTTTACTTTTTGGCTGTGATCTTGTGGTTTCGCAGCAAAAGTAACACCACCTGTACGCCAGATTGGGCTACGAATTGTACCAGCACGAGCACGGCCAGTACCTTTTTGACGCCATGGCTTAGCACCACCGCCAGAAACTTCTGAACGTGTCTTTTGAGCACGAGTACCTTGACGAGCACCTGCTGCATAAGCAACAACTACTTGGTGTACAAGAGCTTCGTTAAACTCACGTCCGAAAGTAGCTTCGGAAACAGTTAGTGCATCAGCACCTTTAACCATTAGTTCCATTACTTACTCCTGAGACGTTATGCTTTAACAGCTGGTTTAACGATCACGTTACCGCCAGTTGCGCCTGGGACTGCACCTTTAATAAGAAGCAGATTGCGCTCAGCGTCAACACGTACGATCTCTAGGTTTTGAGTCGTTACACGCTCAGCACCCATGTGACCTGCCATTTTCTTGCCTTTAAACACGCGACCTGGAGTTTGACATTGGCCAATTGAACCCGGTGCACGGTGAGACAAAGAGTTACCGTGAGTCATATCTTGAGTAGAGAAGTTCCAACGCTTAACAGCGCCTTGGAAGCCTTTACCTTTAGATGTACCAGTAACGTCTACTTTTTTAGTTTCGTTGAATAGTTCAACAGTTAGCTCAGCGCCAACTTCGAACTCTTCGCCGTTTTCTAAACGGAATTCCCAAAGACCGCGACCAGCTTCTACACCTGCTTTCGCAAAGTGACCAGCTTCTGGTTTAGTTACACGGTTAGCTTTCTTAGCACCAGTAGTTACCTGGATTGCTGCGTAGCCGTCAGCTTCAAGTGTACGCACTTGAGAAACACGGTTCGCTTCAACCTCAACAACAGTTACTGGGATAGAAACGCCTTCTTCAGTAAATACGCGGGTCATACCCACTTTACGTCCGACTAGACCAATCATTATTCTAATCTCCCTTAACCTAGGCTGATTTGTACATCAACGCCAGCAGCAAGATCTAGACGCATTAGAGCGTCAACAGTTTTGTCTGTTGGCTCAACGATGTCGATCAAACGCTTGTGAGTACGAATTTCGTACTGGTCACGTGCATCTTTGTTGACGTGTGGAGAGATAAGAACAGTGAAACGCTCTTTACGAGTAGGTAGTGGGATAGGACCACGAACCTGTGCGCCAGTACGCTTAGCTGTTTCAACGATTTCCGCAGTTGAAGCGTCGATTAGTTTGTAATCGAAAGCTTTAAGGCGGATACGAATACGTTGGTTCTGCATGAGACAGAGCTCCAATTATTAAAAATTACACAAACAATATCGCCACTCAAACTCGCTAAAGCGAGAGAATGCCGATTGATTTATGTGAAACCGTAACATCCAAGATTAGGACGTATTGTCAGTTAATTTTCGATTAACTATCCCTACATGCCAAAGTCACCTTTGGGGATAGTTTTTCCGAAGAAAAGATAGCTAATTGTATTAACCGCGAACATAAGCTGAGTTTACATTACCTCACTTTCCCAAAGAAAAGCTCGCTCCTCGATGCTCATTGGTTCACAACTGGCTTAACCAGTGCGCTGCATTATACAGATCACAATTTTACTTGCAAGGGGTGTTTGAAAATTAAACGGAAAAGGAAAATTGAGATGCGAGATGCGAGATGCGAGATGCGAGATGCGAGATGCGAGATGCGAGAATAATAAGAGGCTGATGCAAACATCAACCCTCATCATATTCTAAAGAGGCGTAGTTAAGCGAGGCGCTGTCTCACTGCTTCAAACAGGCAAATACCTGAAGCAACGGATACGTTTAAGCTTGAAACCGAACCTGCCATTGGAATTTTAATTAAGTCATCGCAAGTCTCACGCGTTAGGCGACGCATGCCATCTCCCTCCGCACCCATCACGATAGCCAATGGGCCAGTTAACTTCGCTTGATAAATATCATGCTTGGCTTCACCTGCTGTACCTACAAACCAAACGCCTTGTTCCTGAAGGGCACGCATCGTACGCGCTAAGTTCGTCACTCTCACGAGCGGCACTGTCTCGGCAGCGCCACAAGCAACTTTGCTTACTGTAGCCGTCATAGGGGCAGACTTATCTTTGGGTACAATCACGGCTGCAACACCAGCGGCATCGGCATTACGTAAGCAAGCGCCCAAGTTATGCGGATCCGTTACACCATCAAGTACAAGCAATAGTGGTTGTTCGTGCTTTGCCAATATTGTATCTAGGTCGTTTTCATTCAGTGGCTTTGCCGGTTTAACGCGAGCAATCACCCCTTGATGATTGGCCCCTTTGGCCTTGTCATCTAATGCTTTACGTCCCATCTGCTGGATAGAAATACCAAACGCTTGCAGTTCATTTAGGATTGGCATTAGTCGGTCATCTTGACGGCCTTTTAGTACAAACGCTTCGACAAAACGCTCTGGTTCTTTTTGCTAGCACGGCTTTGATTGCGTGTATGCCGTAAATAAACTCGTTACTCATCAATAAACCTATTGGGTCAAATTCTTAGTTGTGGCTATAAAGCGGGCAAGTTGTTGCCCTACTCTCGCACTGCGTTAGTGGTTAGGGCTGAGTTTTACGCCTCGCTTTCTTGGGCTTAGCTCCCGGCTTTTTCTTTCTAGCCTTCGTCACTTTCGGCTTCTTAGCCGGACCTTTTGCACCTGAAATTTCAGGTCGCTTAGTTGGTTCGACTTCTGGGCTAGCTTTTCGCCCCTTGCCTTTTGTCGCAGCGCGTTTTTTATCTTTCGCTTTTCGCTTAGCTTCTGCCGCGCGTTTTTTGGCAGTTTTTCCTTGGCCGCGTAGCTTACGACTTGTTTCGACTAATTCAAAGTCAATTTGCTTATCATTTAAATTAACCGATAGTACCTTCACTTTTACAGCGTCGCCCAAACGGTAGATATTGCCAAAGCTTTCGCCAATTAGGCGCTGACCAATTGGGTCATACTGATAGTAATCATTAGCGAGATTTGAGATATGAACTAAACCATCAATATGTAAATCGGTTAAACGAACAAAGAAACCGAAACTTGTCACATTGGCAATCACACCTTCCAGTTCTTCACCCACATGATCTTGCATGTATTCACACTTCAACCAGTCGGCTACTTCACGGGTAGCATCATCGGCGCGGCGTTCGGTCATAGAACATTGTTCGCCGAACACATCCATATCATCGAACGAATAATGATAGCCGCCTGTTGGTGTCCAACGATCTTTATTGGTGCCAGCTTCTTTAGCTATCAAGTATTTGATCGCACGATGAAGCAGTAGGTCTGGGTAACGTCGAATCGGCGAGGTAAAGTGCGCATAACGTTTTAATGCAAGGCCAAAGTGGCCCGCGTTGTCAGCGTTATAAACCGCCTGTTTCAATGAGCGAAGCAGCATGGTCTGAATAAGTTCTTTATCCTGACGCTCTGAAATTTTATGAACGAGCTCAGCATAGTCTGTCGGCGATGGTTCAAGCCCGCCTTTTAGCTCGAGTCCTAGTTCACCGAGAAAATCGCGGAAACCTTGAAGCTTGAGTTCACCCGGTGATTCATGCACACGATACAACGACGGCTCTTTTGCTTTTTCTACCAAAGAGGCCGAAGCGATGTTCGCCAGAATCATACACTCTTCAATGATCTTATGAGCATCGTTGCGAATGACAGGCTCGATACGATCAATTTTACGTTCAGCATTAAAGATGAACTTAGTTTCAATGGTCTCAAACTCAATCGCGCCGCGGTTATCACGAGCTTGTTTGAGGACTTTGTACATCTTATGCAATTCTTCTAAGTGAGGTACGAGCGCGTCGTAACGTGAACGCAGTTCCTCATCACCATCGAGAATTGAACCCACTTTGCTATAGGTTAAGCGTGCATGGGAGTTCATTACCGCTTCATAATGCTTGTATCCAGAAAGCTTGCCGGTTGCAGAGATGGTCATCTCACACACCATACACAAGCGGTCGACTTGTGGATTCAATGAACACAAGCCGTTAGATAAAACTTCAGGTAGCATAGGTACAACTTGAGATGGGAAGTAAACCGAGTTACCCCGCTCTACCGCTTCTTTATCAAGTGCGGAATCTGGGCGCACGTAATAGCTAACATCGGCAATCGCTACCCATAGACGCCAGCCACCACTTTTCTTCGCTTCACAGTAAACCGCATCGTCAAAGTCACGAGCGTCTTCACCATCGATGGTCACCAATGGTAAATCACGCAAATCAACGCGCCCTACTTTCGCCTCTTCAGGTACTTCTTCGGTCAAGCCTTCAACTTGCTTTTCAACTGCTTTTGGCCACTCATGAGGAATTTGATGGGTACGAATAGCGATCTGCGTTTCCATGCCTGGCGCCATGTTCTCACCCAGTACCTCAACCACTTGACCCGCCATGCCTTTCGAACGAGCTCCACGATCGGTAATTTCAATCACCACCACGTTACCCATTCTCGCACCGGCACGATGCTCATTCGGGATCAAGATATCGTGACTGATTCGAGAATCGTCTGGCACCACATAGGAATACCCGTACTCCATGAAGAAGCGGCCAACAATTTGCGTATTTCGCTCTTCCAGTACGCGAACTAGGCGGCATTCACGTCGGCCACGTTTGCTGTTCTCAGTCGGTTGAACCAATACGTAGTCGCCATGGATTAGGTTACGCATTTGGTGATGAGGCAAAACTACATCGTTATCTTTACCCGTGCTGCCATCAGGACGAACCCAACCATGCCCATCTTTGTGGCCAATAACGGTACCTTTTATCAATTCGAGCTTTTCTGGCAACGCGTAGCATTGACGACGCGTAAACACGAGTTGCCCATCGCGCTCCATAGCACGAAGACGGCGGCGTAAACCTTCATATTGATCTTCCCCTTTCAGCTCAAGCGCATCAAACAAATCGTTACGATTCATCGGCACCGCCGCTTGTTCTAAAAAGTCGAGAATGAACTCACGGCTAGGCACCGGATTCTCATAATTTTGGGATTCACGTTCAGCGAAGGGATCGCTAGAAAGATCATTTGGACGGTTATCTGACATAAGCAGCCTGTTTTGCAAGGAGGGTATATAGCTAGTATATCCGACTCTCTCGCTAAGCTACAGAAATGCTTTTAGATTGGGCAGTTACGGGCGGGTTAGAAGGATCAATAAATCGGAGTTATCCGCCAACAACTCTTGAATCGTGCAAGTATCAAGTTCTGCCAAGAAAGCGAGTTTGGCTTTGGCAAGTTTGTCTTTCAAACGGCAGGCAGGCGTAATGTGGCAAAACTCTACAGAGCAGTTAACCAAGTCGAGAGGCTCAATGTCTCTTACCACTGAGCCCACTGTAATCGTCGCGGCCGGTTTGAGTAGTCGAATCCCACCATTCTTGCCACGAATTGTCTGTACGTAACCAAGCTGCCCCAAACGGTTGATCACTTTAACCATATGGTTGCGGGAAACCCCAAACAGTTCAGTCACTTCTGTAATGTTGGTTAACTCATCTTCTGGCAAAGAAGCGAGAAAGATAAGTGTTCTTAACGCGTAATCGGTAAAACTGGTTAACTGCATATCGGGATTCTTCTCAGGGACGCACTGGTAAAAAGTTTAAATCTTTTCTTGCTCTAAAGATACATTTGAGATACAACTTAAAACATGCATTATAAATACAACTTTAAATAGGAAACAATTATGCTCAGCTCAAAAACAATTGATACGGTGAAAGCAACCGCGCCTTTACTTGCGCAAACTGGCCCTAAGCTAACCGAGCATTTTTATACCCGCTTGTTTACTCATCACCCCGAGCTCAAAGACGTGTTCAACATGAGCCATCAAAGAGAAAGCCAGCAATCTTCAGGCGCTCAACGTGAAGCATTATTTAATGCAATCTGCGCTTATGCGGGAAACATAGATAATTTAGAGGCTTTGCTTCCTGCGGTAGAAAAGATTGCACAAAAGCACTCAAGCTTTTTAATAACAGCGGAACAATATGCCGTTGTTGGAGAGCACCTGCTTGCGACCATAGATGAACTCTTTTCTCCGGGGCAAGAAGTTCTCGATGCTTGGGGAGAGGCTTATGGCCTTCTAGCTAATATTTTCATTCAACGTGAAGAGAGCATTTATCAAAATAGTGAGGCGCTAGACGGTGGTTGGCGTGGTTTAAGAGAGTTTGAACTGATTGAAAAAACAAAAGAGAGCGCGTCGATTACTAGCTTTGTGTTTAAACCAACAGACGCACAAAGCGTAGCGAGTTTTAAACCCGGCCAATACATCGGTATCTACATCAACGACGATAGCTTCGAGAATCAAGAGATACGTCAGTACAGTCTATCGTCAGCGCCTAAAACTGATACTTATCGCATTTCGGTTAAACGCGAAGAAGGCGGTACAGTCTCTAACTACTTACACAATCAACTGACTGTTGGCGATAAAGTGAAGCTAGCACCACCAGCGGGTGACTTTTTCATGGACGTTGATAAGAAAACGCCTGTTGCTTTGATTTCTGCAGGCGTTGGACTGACTCCGACACTTTCGATGCTAGAGACACTCACTCATCATGAAGCGGGTATTCATTGGATACATGCCACTGACAATGGTCAGCAACATGCGTTTCAATCTAATGTGAAAGCATTAGCTGAAAGCAACTCAAACATCAGTATCAATACTTGGTATAAATCACCATTAGATGATGACCAACCGGCTGAAGATTATCAGTTCAGTGGTTTACTTGATTTAAGCAAGATCGCTCATCAAATCGATTCAAATCTAACTCAAGCCTATATCTGTGGACCAGTAGGCTTCATGCAACTTGCCGCAAAACAGCTCATAGAACTGGGTTTTGCAGAAGAACAGATCCATTACGAGTGCTTCGGCCCGCACAAAGTGCTTTAGGTTGACACGTAGTGTTCGTGAATTTTGAGGGGCATTAAAAAACGCAGCCAATTGGCTGCGTTTTTTTACATTAGTTGCCCAGTAATGAACTGGTTACCAGAAAGTGTCGCGTCGCTTAGCTCTTGCAATAACATTTTCTGGCATTCGCATTTCCAAGCCCTGCCTGAGTATCGAAATGCGTTTATGAGTGCGTTGATCTGCGGTGACTGAATTGTAGAGCCAGCGATAAGCATCTTCATAATCCAGTGGGCTGCCATAATCGCGCAGTAAGAGTTCGGCCAAATGGATACGTGCGTTTATGTTACCCATTGCTGCCGCTTCCCGTAAATATGGGATCGCCCTTTCTTTGTCTTCTTGAACAAAGGTTCCACGCGAGTAGTAACGCCCTAACTGTTCCAGGGCCGTTGGCAAGCCTTGATGCGCCGCGTTCTCCATGTAATAGAGGCCAAGTTCGACATCTTGGTCTACGCAAACGCCCCACGCCAGCATGTCTCCGTAAAGAAACTCATAAGATGGCAGGCTAATGCGAGTTGCACGCGCGACAATATCCTCAACGAGCTGACACTTGTCTGCCTTGACTCGTTCGAGATGTTTATTCTGTTCAATCAGTTTTATCAGTTCAGCTTCAGTGTATATCGGCACTGGCTCACCAATATCTGCCACATTTGCGTGACTCAAAGACGAGCTCAGGGCAACGACTAACGAAGCTGCTACCATTCGTAGCTTCATAAACGCACTCTGTATCTATTCCGATCGCTCACTCTCTTTTACCTATAGATTAATCTTAGGCCAGAAAGCTCGGTTTGAATTTTATATCGGCAATAAATGAAAACTCTTTAGGCAATATTTGCCGCAATTAGGCAATAGTTTGCCACAGCCCCCTAAGTTGGCGAGAAAACAGGCGATCCAGATGCATGAGTTAATACGGAACCTAGTTCTAATACATTGTTTAATAATAAAAAAGCCGACCCTAAGGTCGGCTTTTTCTATGTTCAATACACTCTTGCTAAGTAAATAGCAATTAAGCGCTGTATGGATGAACCTTGATGATCGTTTCGTTACGATCTGGGCCAGTTGAAATGATATCAATTGGCACACCTGTTAGCTCTTCGATACGTTTGATGTAGTCAAGAGCAGCTTGTGGAAGCGCGTCGATTGACTTAGCACCAAATGTTGTCTCAGACCAACCTGGCATTGTTTCGTAAATTGGCGTCGCTTCTTCGAAAGATTCAGCAGCATTGGAGAAACTTCAAGAACAGTACCGTCAGCCATCTTGTAACCAGTACAGATCTTGATCTCTTTAAGACCATCAAGAACGTCTAGTTTAGTCAGACAGATACCGGTTAGAGAGTTGATTTGGATTGCGCGGCGCATTGCCACTGCATCGAACCAACCAGTACGGCGTAGACGACCTGTTGTTGCGCCAAACTCGTGGCCAACATCACCAAGGTGCTTACCAACTGGGTCTTGCTTGTCTTGACCGTCGTATAGTTCAGTCGGGAATGGACCAGAACCAACACGAGTACAGTACGCCTTAGTAATACCAAGGATGTAACCGATGTGACGAGGACCGAAACCAGAACCTGCAGCAACACCACCAGCAGTCGTGTTAGATGACGTTACGTATGGGTAAGTACCGTGGTCGATATCTAGTAGTGTACCTTGAGCACCTTCGAACATGATTTTGTCGCCGCGCTTACGTGCTGCGTCTAGTTCGTCAGTTACGTCCATAACCATTGAAGTTAGTAGATCTGCGTAACCCATGCATTGCTCAAGTACTTCATCAAAGCTTACTGTTTCAGCTTTGTAGAAGTGCTCTAGTTGGAAGTTATGGAATTCCATGACTTCTTTTAGCTTCTCAGCGAACATCTCTTTATCAAAAAGATCGCCAACACGAAGACCGCGACGAGCCACTTTATCTTCGTAAGCTGGACCGATACCACGACCCGTTGTACCGATAGCTTTCGCGCCACGAGCGATTTCACGCGCGTTGTCGATAGCGATGTGGTAAGGAAGAATTAGAGGACAAGCTTCAGAAACGAAAAGACGCTCGCGTACTGGGATACCGCGCTCTTCTAGAGGCTTCATTTCTTTAAGAAGTGCTTCAGGCGAGAGTACAACGCCGTTACCGATAACACATTTTACGTTATCGCGTAGGATGCCTGATGGAATTAAGTGAAGAACGGTTTTTTCACCGTCAATTACAAGAGTGTGACCTGCGTTGTGACCGCCTTGGTAGCGTACCACGTACTTTGCATCTTCAGTTAAAAGGTCAACAATTTTACCTTTACCTTCGTCACCCCATTGGGTGCCCAGAACGACTACGTTATTTCCCATCTTTCCAGTATCTGTTGCTAGTTAAAAATGGATTCTAGCACTGAATCACATTTCGTGCAGTCATTTTTTAATCATAATAATGCAATCAAGTATTAACTCATTGATGAGTCGTGAAATAGCAGCATTTAATTCGAGATTTAGTCATCTACGTAGATTTTGATCGACATGATCCCATCAGGATCGATACAAGCTCGATACATTCCTGAACTATTCATGGCAAAATGCACAGCACCATTTTGATCCATCGCGATCAAGCCTCCCTCGCCTCCCATCGCTTTAAGATCGCCTTGTATTACCTGCTCACTTGCTTGCGAAACGCTCTCGCCTAAATAGCGCATTCGAGCCGCCACATCGCCCGCCACGGTTTTACGAATAAAGTACTCCCCCATCCCGGTGGCCGACACTGCAACATTGCCATTTTCGGCGTAGGTGCCGCAGCCAATCAACGCAGAATCTCCGACACGACCGTACTTCTTGTTGGTGATACCACCTGTGCTCGTCGCCGCCGCTAGGTTACCTTGCTGATCTAACGCCACCGCCCCCACAGTGCCAAACTTCTTATCATCTGGATATTGAGGAGACTCTTCCTCGTAGCTTGCTTCCGACAACGCAAACAAGCCTTTATCTTTCATTGATTGAAGCTGGTCATAACGTCTATCTGTCACGAAGTAGTCTTGCTCTGTGTATGCGTGACCGTTTTCAAAGGCAAACTCTTCAGCCCCTTCCCCAATCAATAAAACGTGATCGCTCTTGGTCATTACATCTCTCGCTAATGCAATGGGGTTTTTGATATGCCTGACTCCCGCAATCGCCCCGGCATCACACTGCTTGCCATGCATCACAGACGCATCCATTTCAACGATCTCTCTATGAGTTAACACTGAACCTCTACCGGCATTAAAGTGTGGACAGTCTTCCATCACTTTGACTGCTTCTACTACGGCATCCAGCGCATCCCCACCTTTGGACAGGACTTGATGTCCTGCTCGGACCGATTTCTCTAAAGCGTCCAGAATTTCTTGTCTCAACGTGTCGTCCATTTGCGAACGTAAGATAGTACCAGCGCCGCCGTGGATGGCGATTGAGAAAGGTTGGCTCATAGAAACTCCTAGGTGAGGCGACTTCACTTAAATAAACAAGAAGGCAGATAATAAAAAAGCGTAAGTTGAATCCTCAACTTACGCTTTCAAATGGGATTATTCAATCGTGCTCGTGAGAGCTAACTGAAATTAGTGAGAGCCGCAACCGCCGCCACCACAACATTCGTGGTCATCCGCTTTCTCTTCACCACCGCAGCAACCTTCTTCTTTGTCACCGCCGCCACAGCAGCCGCCACCTTGGTGGATGTGACCGTGCTCGATTTCATCAGCTGTTGCTTCACGAGTTGCAACAACTTCTACTTCGAACGTCAGTGTTTGGCCAGCAAGCATGTGGTTACCGTCAACGACTACGTCGTCACCGTCTACTTCTGTTACTTCAACCGGGATTGGGCCTTGGTCTGTGTCAGCCATGAAACGCATGCCAACTTCGATCGTTTCAACGCCTTGGAATACGTTCGCAGGAACACGCTGAACTAGCGCATCGTTGTGCTCGCCGTATGCATCTTCAGGAGCCACAGTTACAGTGAACTTATCACCTGCTACTTTGCCTTCAAGTTCTTTTTCTAGACCCGTGATCAGGTTGTTGTGACCGTGAAGGTAGTCAAGCGGTGCATCCGTTGTTGATTGGTCAACCACAACGCCATCTTCAGTTATTACTTGATAAGCTAGGCTAGCAACAACGTTTTTTTCAATTTTCATAACAGCTCCAAGGCGGTTTAGTAAGACTATTGCTCGCTTGTTCACAGTAACAAGACAAGCTCAATTCCCGATATTATGGGGATCAAATAATGAAACTCAATCAATCAGGCTTAAAAATACCAATCATTTCTTGCCAGAGTGTTCACTTTTATCTACAGATTGTGGCTGCCTTTGCTCTGTATGGCCACAATCCACACACTCAACAATCTCAATTGAATTCTCAACCCACCAGCGAAGGGAATCTTGCTGGTTGCACTTAGGGCAGCTTGCGCCTGCTATAAAACGTTTCTTAATCTTCACTTATCACTCCTACTGTCCGCCTAGTAGCTCTTTCACTAAGCGACTACTCCCAGTAATTTTTTGACTGGCGATCGTTATCCATCTCGCGGCCAAAAATTTCTTCCAACTCTTTACGCGCTTCTTTCGCTCGCAATGCCAACTGCTTGTCATCGCTGTGTTGCGGCATTAACTCTTTGAGCATGGCGTCATCGAGCTTCTTAAAATGCGCTTCGGCACGTTTTGCTTGATAAGGATGCATTCCCAACTCAACCAAAGCCTGCCGGCCCAAATCCAAAGCGCCCAAAAAGGTCTCACGTGAGTAGTTTGCTACACCATGATTCATTAATTGATACGCTTCTACCCGGCTACGTGCCCTCGCCAAAATACGCAGCGATGGGAAATGTTGCTTACACAAGTCGACGGTTTTGACGATCTCTTCAGGAGAGTCGGTACACAACACAATAGCTTCAGCGGTTTCCGCTCCAGCCGCTCGTAATAGATCAAGCTGAGTCGCATCACCATAAAACACCTTGTAGCCAAACTTTCTTAGCAAGTTTATTTGGCTGGCATCGCTCTCTAAGACCGTCACTTTGATCTTATTAGCGTACATCAAACGTCCGACAATTTGCCCAAAGCGCCCAAACCCCGCGATGATAATACGCGGTTCCTTGTTTACTACGTCTGGTGAGAGAACTGGTTCATCACTATTGAGTTTTTTTGCAAACCAGCGTGTCTGCGCCATCAAGAGCAGCGGAGTCGTCACCATAGATAAACTCACTACCACGAGCAAAAAGCCAGACTCTTCTGCAGTCAGTAAACCCTGAGCACTCGCGGCGGTAAAAATAACAAACGCAAACTCACCACCTTGGCTCAAAATCGCGGCCATTTTGCTGCGAGATTTCGCACGAGCACCAGAAAAGCGTGCCAACAAATAAAGGATCCAACCTTTAATCACCACTAAGGCAACTACGGCAGTAATCACCTCTAACGGGGAGTACGCCAACAAACCTAAGTTGACCGCCATGCCGACTGCGATAAAGAAAAGCCCAAGCAATAGCCCTTTGAAAGGTTCAATGGCGATTTCTAGTTCATGACGATATTCACTCTCGGCAAGCAGTACACCTGCTAGGAAGGTGCCGAGTGCCATAGAAAGACCAAGCTCTTTCATGAGAAAGGCAATACCAACGACGACAAGCAGCGCAGTAACGGTAAATAACTCACGTACTCCACTCATCACGACATAACGAAACAGAGGGCGCAACAAGAAGTGACCGCCAACAGCTAGTCCTGTAATGCCCAATAGCATCCATGCGGCATCTAACCAGTTACCCGCTGTATTACCAGCCAGTATTGGCAACATAGCCAGCATAGGGATAACCGCGATATCTTGAAACAGCAGCACCGCAAACCCAGACTGACCGGTTTCACCTCCTGCAAGCCCCTGCTCCTCTATCACTCTGAGTGCAATGGCTGTGGATGAGAGTGCTAGACCCATACCGATCACGATACTGGTTTGCCAACTGGTTCCCAGTAGCATCGCTATCGCAGCCAATACCAGCGTGGTTAACAGAACTTGAGCGCCACCAAGCCCTAAAATCGGCCCTCGCATTTGCCATAGTTTTTTGGGGTTCAGTTCTAAGCCAATCAAAAACAGCAGCAATACGACCCCAAACTCAGCAAAATGCAAAATCGCTTCAACATCACTGATCAGGCCAAGCCCCCATGGCCCTATCGCAACACCTGCAATCAAATACCCTAATACAGAGCCTAGCCCCAAGCGCTGAGCAAGCGGTACAGCAACAACGGCTGCGGTTAAGAAAATAACACTGCTTTGTAGAAAATCACTCTCAAGCGCCATCTTGACCTCCTTGTTCGGAAGTCACAGACTGCCCACTACTGTCGGCAACAATGGCATCAGGATGAGGCGTATTGGCAACATAGGGTGTTAACAGCCACTGGCGGTATTGCTCAGCGTGTTGATATCTGTCCATATCGCTGACATTGCGCGACCAATACAGAACGAGCGGCTCTACCCACTGCATCTTGCACAGTGCTGCGGTAAGCTCAAACGGCTGAAGAATCTGCTCAAGTGGGTATTTGTTGTAACCCGAGGCACCAAACGCATCTTGATTACCTCCCGTGGTAATCACACTGCGCCACACCTTCCCTTCCAATCGGCTCTTTTCGCCAAAAGCAAAGCTTTTGTTAACCACTCGATCAAACCACTCTTTGAGTAAAGCTGGGCATGAATACATATAGAGAGGGTGTTGAAAGATGATGATGTCATGTTCAAGCAAACGTCGATGCTCGGCATTCACATCAATAAAGAAGTCTGGGTAGACGGCATAGAGATCATGGACAGTCACATGGGAGAGCGATTCGATCTTCTTGATCATCACTTGGTTAGCAATAGAGGTTCTCGACTCAGGATGAGCATAGATCACTAAGATCTTGGGCAAAGTCGTTTCTGATGCAGCTGTATCAATCATTCCGTAATTATAGTCCTAGCAGCGACAAGTCGTTCTTATGATACAAATTTGATGCGTTATCAAATTGTTATTGTTTTTAGCATCATACCCCAATTTCTATAATGATCGACATTTATCCTTAATCCCCCTACTATTCCCTTCGTCACAAGTCACGCATACAAACGAAAGCATTATGATCACCTTCTCTGATATCCAACTCCTTCGTGGTGGAAAGCCTCTGCTAGAGCAAGCATCAGCCACCATTCATCCAGGCGACAAAGTCGGTTTGGTCGGCAAAAATGGCTGTGGTAAATCCACTCTATTTGCGCTGCTAAAAGACGAACTGTCCATTGATGCTGGCTCATTCAGTCAGCCGAGCCATTGGGAACTCGCATGGGTAGCGCAGGAGACGCCAGCTTTAGACAGAGCGGCATTGGATTATGTGATCGATGGTGACAGAGAGTTTCGCGGCTTAGAGGAGCAACTTGCTAAAGCAGAACAGGCAGATAATGGCACTTTGGTGGCTGAGATACATGGCAAAATTGAAACCATTGGCGGATACACGATTCGCGCCCGTGCGGCTGAGCTACTTGATGGCTTGGGCTTTAGCCAAGAGCAGATGAGCTGGAACCTGACTCAATTCTCAGGTGGTTGGCGTATGCGCCTTAACCTCGCTCAAGCGCTGCTATGCCGTTCCGACTTACTGCTACTTGATGAGCCGACCAACCACTTGGATTTGGATGCTGTGATGTGGCTTGAGAAGTGGCTACAGAACTATCCTGGCACATTGATCTTGATCTCGCACGACCGTGACTTCTTAGATCCTATCGTAAACCGCATTGTGCACATCGAAAACCAGCGTATGAATGAATACACGGGTAACTACTCTTCATTTGAAGATCAACGTGCTCAAAAGCTCATTCTTCAACAGGCCATGTACCAGAAGCAGCAAAAGCAGATGTCGCATATGCAAAGCTACATCGACCGCTTCCGTTACAAAGCATCAAAAGCACGCCAAGCGCAAAGCCGCATTAAAGCGCTTGAGAAGATGGAAAAAGTACTTCCTGCGCAGTTCGACAACCCATTTAGTTTTGAGTTTCGCGAGCCTGCAGCTCTACCAAATCCAATCATGATGATGGATGAAGTTTCCGCAGGCTACGATGACAACCTTATCTTAGAGAAGATTCGTCTAAATCTGGTACCCGGCAGTCGCATTGGTCTGCTCGGACGCAATGGTGCGGGTAAATCAACGCTGATTAAACTTCTGTCTGGTGAGCTAAAACCGCAAGGTGGCGATCTTACATACTCTCAAGGCGTTAAGATTGGTTACTTCGCTCAGCATCAGCTCGAAACCCTGCATCCAGAAGAGACGCCACTGCAACACATGATGCAGATAGCGCCTGAAAAGAACGAACTGGAGCTGCGTAACTACTTAGGCAGTTTTGGCTTTCAAGGCGACAAAGCGCTAGAGAAAGTAGCTCCGTTTTCAGGTGGTGAAAAAGCCCGCTTGGTATTGGCGCTGATTGTTTGGCAAAAACCAAACCTACTGCTACTCGATGAACCGACCAACCACTTGGATCTCGATATGCGTCAGGCACTGACTTTGGCGCTTCAGACATTTGAAGGCGCGATGGTGATTGTCTCGCACGACCGATACCTACTCAGAGCAACCACAGACGACCTGTATCTTGTCCATGACCGTCAAGTCGCGCCTTTCGATGGTGACCTAACCGACTACTACAAGTGGCTCACCGAGCAGCAAAAAGTCGAGAAACGCGAAGCACTTTCTCTGCAGCCAGAGAAATCGAGCACCAATAGCGCGGCGGCTAAGAAAGATCAGAAGCGCCGTGAAGCAGAGTTTCGCAAACAGACCGCACCGATCCGTAAACAGCTAGCCAAGCTGGAAGCAAAAATGGACAAGCTCGGTGCCGATTTGGAACAAGCTGAACAAGAATTATCAGACACTTCCCTTTATGAAGCTGAAAATAAAGCTAAACTTAACCAAGTACTCGCGCTTCAAGCTAGCAGTAAATCCGCTTTAGAAGAAGTTGAAATGGAGTGGATGGAACAGCAAGAAGTTCTTGAGCAAATGGAGCAAGAGTTCAACGCCTAACACCTCTGCAGCAGACCCAATAGCAGCTAACTCTTTGTTTATAAGAATGATGTTTATACAAATGAGTTTTTAAATGGATGAGTGACTAGGATAGATGAGTAATAAGCACGTAGAGATTTCACTGACACTTGAACGATTGTGGCAATTTAGCCTGCAATACTACTCTGTGCGGGAAGTGAAGGACGCGTGCTTATACATCCAGAATCAGTATCACGGTAACGTCAATCTACTACTGCTTTTAAAGTGGCTCGATGAGCAACAAGTCAGCTTTGCCGACCAAGAGTGGCACCACTTAGAATCTTGCTTAGGAAAATCCGAAGCTCTTCTACACAGCTTCCGCGAGCTAAGAAAGAAACTTAAAAGCCATCTGGCCGACACACTTTACCGAGAAGCGCTACAATTTGAGCTACAGCTTGAAAAGCAGCAGCAAGCGGATTTGGTCGACTGCATAAACTCTATGGCACTTCACCACAATACCGATGAGCCTCTTACGTTACGCTACTGCCGACAGCTAGGGGCCGAAGACGCCTATCAATCCTTTGCCGACCCAGCCCCTAACCAAGCTTGCTAGATCCTGTTGACCTAGATTTGGAGCCTTCAACACTATGACTCATTTCGTTGCCGCTACGGGGCTAAAAAATCCCCATCTTCAGACGCTAATGCCTAGGATCATTCGCAAGAAGGCCCTTTTTGAACCAATTTGGCAACGTTTGGATACCCCTGATAGCGACTTCTTAGACCTAGCTTGGAGTGAAGATTGGCAAACCGATGAAGCAAAGAAAAAACCACTATTCATTCTTTTCCATGGCTTGGAAGGCTGCTTTTACAGCCCGTATGCTAACGGCCTGATGGACGCCTTTGCTAAAGACGGCTGGCTTGCGGTCATGATGCATTTTCGCGGCTGCAGTGGCACGCCTAATAACTTGCTCGCGCCTATCATTCGGGGGAAGTTGAGGATGCGCGCTATTTTCTAGAGCACATTCATCAACAGTTTCCACAGCAGAAAAAAGTCTCGGTCGGTATCTCGCTTGGCGGCAATATGCTCGTCAATTACCTAGCTCAGTACAATGATGATCCGCTTATCGATGCGGCGACTATAGTTTCTGCTCCACTCGACTTAGGTGCATGCTCAGCTCGAATCGAACAGGGGTTCTCCAAGCTGTACAAGAACTACTTACTTTCATCATTAAAGTCGAGTGCATTGCAAAAGCATCACTTGATCAAAGGTGAGCTAGGGCTGTCCTATCAAAGCATCAAGCGTGTGACTAAGCTATATGAGTTTGATGATTTAATTACTGCGCCTTTGCATGGATTTAAAGACGCTGAAGATTACTACCAGCAGTGCTCGGGCATCCACCGCTTAAAAGAAATTAAGCTGCCGACACAAATCATCCACGCAAAAGATGACCCATTCATGACGGATGAAGTCATTCCCAAATTTGTTTTACCCGATAACATTGACTATCGCCTATTCGAACAAGGTGGGCACGTTGGCTTTGTGACAGGCAGCGCCCTTAAGCCGCGCTTTTGGCTAGAGCACGCCTTACCCGCGTATTATGAAAGCCTGATTGCATCGGCTTAACCTTTCCCTTTTCATCGACATCATAAAATCAAGAGGTATTTATGATCATTCCTTGGCAACAGTTGGAAGCGGATACGCTCGACAACTTGATTAAAGAGTTCGTTCTGCGCGAAGGCACCGATTACGGTGACCACGAGGTGTCACTTGACCAAAAAATCGATCAAGTGAAGACACAACTTGCCAACGGCGAAGCCGTGATTGTGTTCTCGGAGCTGCACGAAACGGTCGACATCCAGCTCAAACGTCACCTTTAGGATTGTGAGCCAAGCCGCCATTGACGCTGTCTCACAAAGTAGACCTTTCGGCCGTAAGTGTTATAGTGGCTTTTCAACAGAAAATGGAATCAGCCTTTGTTCATTCAATGTCATCATTGAACAGCAATCGCTGAAATTTTAACGAGACAAGGTTTGTCATGTCAGCAAAACATCCCATCATTGCCGTAACGGGTTCTTCAGGCGCAGGGACATCCACCACATCCGAAGCATTCCGCAAGATGTTCAATATGATGGACATTAAACCCGCTTGGGTTGAAGGGGACAGCTTTCACCGATTTACTCGCCCTGAGATGGACGTAGAAATTCGTAAAGCTCGAGAGCAAGGTAAGCACATCAGTTACTTTGGTCCGCAAGCCAATGATTTCCCGGCACTTGCAGAGTTCTTCCGTAAGTACGGCCAAGATGGCATTGGTCAGGTTCGACGCTACCTACATACATTTGATGAGGCGGTGCCTTACAATCAAATGCCAGGTACGTTTACTCCTTGGCAAGATCTGCCAGAAGATACCGATATCCTGTTCTATGAAGGCCTGCATGGTGGTGTCGTTGATGGCGATGTCAACGTCGCGCAACACGTCGATCTACTGATTGGCATGGTGCCGATTGTGAACCTTGAATGGATTCAAAAGTTTGTTCGAGATACCCGTGATCGTGGGCACTCTCGAGAGGCCGTAATGGACTCCATTGTTCGTTCTATGGACGACTATCTTAATTACATCACGCCACAGTTTTCACGTACTCATATCAACTTTCAACGTGTTCCCACCGTGGACACTTCCAACCCGCTTAACGCGAAGGGCATTCCCAGTTTGGATGAGAGTTTTGTGGTTATTAGGCTGCGTGGAATTAAGAATGTCGACTTCCCGTATCTGTTGGCCATGATTGATGGTTCGTTCATGTCACGCCATAACACGCTTGTTGTACCTGGTGGTAAAATGAGCTTTGCGATGGAGCTGATAGTACGTCCAATCATGCAACAATTAATCGAAACAGGAAAAATCGGCTAAAACTCGTACCTCGGTCACGATTACTTTTCATACCGTGATCATGTGCACACTTTTGCGTACAAATTTCGAGCATGTACCCGATTAAAATCAAGAAATCGTATTCGAAAAAGGATACTATTTCTTACCGAAACACAAGATAGCTTGCAGCATTTTTAAAGTGCTCTTATCCTGAGTAATTTATTACTAGGCATCGCGCCTTTTCTGACGCGACTTAAAATGGAAAGCGACAAGCGTACCCTGCAGAGGAAGTGAGATATTATGGTTCTAGGTAAACCTCAAACCGATCCAACATTAGAGTGGTTTCTTTCACACTGTCATATTCATAAGTACCCTTCAAAGAGCACGCTAATTCACGCTGGTGAAAAAGCAGAAACGTTGTACTACATCGTTAAAGGCTCAGTTGCAGTACTAATCAAGGATGAAGAAGGTAAAGAGATGATTCTCTCTTACCTAAACCAAGGTGACTTTATTGGCGAGCTGGGTCTTTTCGAAGAAGACCAAGAGCGTACAGCATGGGTTCGTGCTAAGTCTCCTTGCGAAGTCGCTGAAATTTCTTTCAAGAAATTCCGTCAACTTATCCAAGTAAACCCAGATATTCTAATGCGCCTTTCTGCGCAAATGGCAAGCCGCCTACAAGTGACTAGCCAAAAAGTAGGTGACCTAGCGTTCTTGGATGTAACAGGTCGTATCGCTCAAACGCTACTAAACCTAGCTAAGCAACCAGATGCGATGACTCACCCAGACGGCATGCAAATCAAGATCACTCGTCAAGAGATCGGTCAGATTGTTGGCTGTTCACGTGAAACTGTTGGCCGTATCTTGAAGATGCTAGAAGAGCAGAACCTAATTTCTGCACACGGTAAGACAATTGTTGTTTACGGTACTCGTTAATTAACGAAACCGAAGACTCGAGTCTATAAAATTTGAAAGCCACCCTGTGAAAACTGGGTGGCTTTTTTCTTTATCGAGATACGATTACGTATTTGTACTCTCAAAAATCTTATCGGCTGACGCAGCTACGAAGCCGGTATATAAATCACCGCTTGCCGTCGGGTAACGCTTGGCGAACTCATAAAAGCCACCAGGTACAGTGTACTCACCATCGCTAAACTCTACTTTCACTTTATCTGCCATGGTGGAAGACTGTTCTAGCAACACATCAGGGCTTCCTTTCACTTCACCGCCTGACTCATTAATGGTGTAATCCGCCGTTCTCAAATGCGCATTCACCTCTTTTACTTCTTCAAAGCGATTCAGTTGATTAACACTTACCGTGAAATGATTCGCGCCATAACCGTGGGCTGCCAACCATGCCGCGTATTCACTCTCTTCTGATAGTGTCTGGAAATCGGAGTAGCTTAAGTCCCAAAGGCGACCGCCGTAGAGAAACTCATGACCTTTTAGCTTACTATGATCCAATTGCTCTACTAGCTGCGCAACTACCGCTTGTAACTCAGGAGAACACTCTTCGATCTTGAGCTCACTGATGAATACTTTTGGCTGATTTGGATCTGGATGTTCATAGTGCTTCGCCACCAATTTCTTCTTCTCAAACAGGTAGTCTCCGCACTCCTTATAGCCCACATCCAGAAAAGGCTTCGCCAAAGTTTCGATACCCAAAGGTGAAACATTGAAAGTGCGCAACGCAATGTGGTCATTAATCAGTTCTGCATCCTCACGGAGCAGTTCGTGGATATGATTAGCAGAAGGACACAAGCGTTGAATATAGTCATTCCAAAGCGATTGAAAGAGAACATCTGGCGTCATAACGCCTCCTTGTTAGATTATTGGATTAAGCGGCACGTCTCTAGGGCTGTGGAAAAAAGGCCATCTAATTGCAGTAATCAGATGGCCCTCAACCGTGACGTGACTTTAGTATTAAACCTTTTAACGGCTCTTATCGTTTTTTATAAAGTGACACCCGGGCTTAGTGTCTCGGGTAGGAAAGTCTCCTCCCCTTCCATTGAAGCCATAGGGTAAGCACAATAATCAGCAGCGTAGTAAGCGCTAGGACGCAAGTTACCTGACGCACCAGGGCCACCAAATGGCGCATCACCACTGGCACCGGTAAGCTGGCGATTGCGGTTCACAATACCGGCTCGAATGTGGTCAACAAAGTACTCCCACTCGGTATCATCGGTAGACACTAGCCCTGCTGACAAACCAAATCGCGTGTCATTGGCCAACTCAACCGCTTGCTCAATACCTTGGTAGCGAACCACCTGAAGTAGTGGGCCAAAGTATTCTTCGTCTGGTAACTCAGCGATGTTAGTCACATCGATAATACCCGGAGTCACAAACGCAGCACTCTTCGCTTGCGCTTCGACTAGACTCTCTCCACCTAAGTTTTGCAGGTTAGCTTGAGCCGATAGGATAAATTCTGCAGCGGCTTTCGAAATTTGCGGCCCCATGAAAGGTGCCGGTTCGGCAAACGGTTCATCAACGCGAATGTTTTTGGTCGCTTCAACTAGCTTAACGATTAGTTCATCGCCGCGTTCGCCGCTTGGCACATACAGTCGACGAGCACAGGTACAGCGCTGCCCTGCACTAATGAATGCCGATTGGATAATCGTATAAACCGTAGCGTCAATGTCACCGAATTGCTCCGAGATCACCATTGGGTTATTACCGCCCATCTCGAGTGCTAGCATCTTATCCGGCTGACCCGCAAACTGCTTGTGAAGAACATGGCCGGTATTTGCGCTCCCCGTAAACAGCACGCCATCAATACCTTTCGATTGCGCTAAAGCAACACCTGTCTCTTTAGCGCCCTGAACAAGGTTAATCACGCCTTTTGGCAAACCCACTTCTTGCCAAAGTTTCATGGCGAATTCACCCGTCCATGGTGTTTGTTCAGAAGGCTTAAATACCACAGTGTTACCTGCAAGTAGAGCGGGAACAATATGGCCATTGGGTAAGTGACCAGGGAAATTGTACGGGCCAAATACCGCCATCACACCCAATGGGCGATGGCGCAGTACAATCTTATTACCTGCTGCTTCACGTTCTGCGCTGCCAGTTCTGTCGTGGTAGGCTCGAATCGAGATAGCAATTTTGCCTGCCATTGCAGCCGCTTCTGTGCGCGTTTCCCAAATCGGTTTACCCGTCTCTTTCGCAATGATTTCTGCAATCTGTTCGCTGTTCTCTTTTACTTTTTCCGCAAACGCCAACACGATAGCTTCGCGCTCTTCAAATGAACGCTTCTTCCAGCTCACAAACGCTTCGCGGGCTGCTTTCACCGCAGCATCGACTTGCGATGGTGTTGCGCTATCTCCGCGCCAAATCACTTCATCGTTGTATGGACTGACCGATGTCATCGCATCGCCCTGACCTGCAAGCCACTCTCCTGCAATCCACTGGGTCATACTACTTTCCTTCCATTGTTGGGAATACTTCCGTTATAAGTTTTCTTTAATAAGGAAGTATTTACTGAGGCAACATGCGAACAAAGTCGCCTTCGCTGACTTCGAGTGCTTTCGCCACGTCCGGCGCCAAAATGACGCTTTCGCTCGCTTGGTCATATGCGCCTTTTGCCGCGGTCGCTCTAAAATGCTCAAATGACGTATTAGCAATCAGGTAGTCTTGCGAACTGGCATGCTCTGACACTCGCACTTTAGCTCGAATCGAGTGACGCACCGATTCGATGTTTCTGCGGTCACACTCAACGGTTGGGCCTGCATCGAAAATGTCGACGTAGTTGCGGCAAGTGAAGCCTTCTCGTTCAAGCAGTTTAAGAGCAGGCTTGGTGTTGTCGTGTACCTTACCGATGACCGCTTGCGCTTCTTTGCTCAGCAAGTTGATATAAATCGGTAGCTTCGGCATTAAATCAGCAATGAAGCCTTTCTTACCAATACCCGTTAGGTAATCCGCCATCGTGAAGTCGATAGAGAAAAAGTGCTCTTGCAGCCACTGCCAGAATGGTGAGTTACCTTCATCGTCTGAAACGCCACGCATCTCAGCAAAGATCGTGTCAGAAAAACGATGCGGGTGCTCAGCCATCATTAGGAAACGACATTTCGACATCAAGCGGCCGTTTAAGCCACCACGAAAACTTGGCCTCAAGAACAAGGTGCAGATTTCGCTGCAACCGGTGTAGTTGTTACCAAACGTCAGCAGTTTCACCACATTGTTCACACCTAACTTAGGTGAAGAGTGAACCACGGTACTGATGTGGTAAGAGTAAAAAGGTACATCCCAGCCAATCGAGGCTTCAATACCAGTACAACCAGCTACTTCGCCTGTTTCACTGTCGAAGCCAACCATCAGATAGCCTTCATCACCAGGCTCGGTGACTTCCGGCTTGGAAAAGCTGTATTCAGAATGTTGAATGCGGTTGGTAAGAAGCTCTTCATTTACAGGAAGAGAGGTAAATCCATGACCAGACTCTACGGCACACGTGTGCAAAGACTCGTAATCTGACATGGCAATAGGGCGGACAACTAACATCACTGCTCCCTCCAGATGTCGTTATTGCCACTAGATATCGTGCCCACTTTTAGAGGTAAAAATATGGGCACTTTCGACTAGAAGCGTTTAAGTCATTAGCGCTGACTAAAAGGGTTTGTTGAACTTTCGCGGTCAATTTTT
>NZ_JYJP01000100.1 GCF_001012815.1 Vibrio mexicanus | reverse complement strand
GATTCATTTCTACTGCGTTATCGGCTTCTCATGTAGAATAACTACACATCAAAGCCTTTGCCTTGTAGAAATTTCCCACAAAGCGCTGCAAAAATCAGCTCGAAAGCTCAACAGACCCTAATCCTTAGAGACAAGGCCCTCTAGCGCTTTATCTAAACGAGCAAACCCTTGCTCAATTTCTTCTTCAGTTATTACGAGTGAAGGCGTAAAGCGAACCACGCTTGCACCCGCGACAAGGATCATTAATCCTTGCTCACCTGCCGCAACGAGTACGTCGCGAGCACGACCTTGCCACTCATCGTTAAGCGCAGCACCGAGCAGTAGCCCTTTACCACGGATCTCACTGAAGATTTGGTACTTATCATTAAGTTTAGTCAATGCCTGACGAAATAGCGTTTCACGGTGTTTAACGCCTTCCAAGGTTTCTTGACTGCTCACCACATCAATGACCGCTTCAGCAACCGCACATGCGAGTGGGTTACCACCGTATGTAGAGCCGTGAGTACCCACTTTCAGGTGTTGAGCTAATTCAGTCGTCGTTAGAATCGCACCAATTGGGAAACCGCCACCGAGTGATTTTGCTGTACTTAGAATGTCTGGCGTCACACCAAGACCTTGATAAGCGTAGAAATCACCAGTACGGCCGTTACCCGTTTGTACTTCATCAAAAATCAATAGAGCGTTGTGTTTGTCACACAGTTCACGTACCGTTTGTGCAAACTCATCCGTTGGAGAAACAATGCCGCCTTCGCCTTGCAGAGGCTCCATCATGATGGCGCAAGTGCGATCTGAGATGTGCGCTTTTAGCGCTTCGATATCATTGTACGGTAGGTGAGTGACATCGCCCGGTTTTGGACCAAAACCGTCGGAGTAAGCCGCTTGGCCGCCCACTGTCACCGTAAAGAAAGTACGACCATGGAAGCCTTGTTTGAACGCGATAATTTCTGACTTTTCAGGGCCATGTACATCGGCAGCCCAGCGGCGTGCCAATTTCAGTGCAGCTTCGTTCGCTTCTGCGCCCGAGTTGGCGAAAAACACTTTCTCACCAAAGCTTACTTCCGTTAGCTTTTTCGCCAAACGCAGTGCTGGCTCATTGGTCATCACGTTACTAAGGTGCCAAATTTTATTGCCTTGCTCGTTAAGCGCGTTAACCATTGCTGGGTGACAATGCCCCAAACAGCTAACCGCAATACCACCAGCAAAGTCGATGTATTCGTTATTATCTTGATCCCAAACGCGCGAACCTTCCCCTCTTACTGGGATCATTTCCATTGGGTTATAACAAGGTACCATCACCTCATTAAACAGTTCACGTTCTACTTTATTATCCATCGCCATAGCTCACTCCCTTTCCTACATCCTAGGGTCTGATAATCTTTCGCGGTTAATTTTTGTTCGAGATAGAATCGTTTTAGGCGCGGCAAGAAGTATGTAGCTTAGTAATTCTAAGCAAGTACTTCTTAACAAAGCATAAAACGATTCTAGACGACCCCTTCGGGCAGCCTTTGTGGTTCATTTCTACTGCGTTATCGGCTTTTTATGTAGCTGACTACACTTCAAAGCCTCTGCCTTGTATAAATTTTCCACAAAGGGCTGCAAAAATCATCTCGAAAGATAAACAGACCCTATATACAACGCTGCATGCAAGCAGAGAAACCAGAAAAATGACTGGCATATATTGTTTTGCATTTCAGTTGATGCAGCATTGTATTTACATTTAATTAACCAATTCAATAGTGAAATATTCTTTTCACATTAAAACCCAAGTGCTATTAATCGCACTGGATGACTATTTATGCACTAAGTCTCACCATTTATGAAGCAATTTATGCTTATAGCTTGGATAAGCCTAGGTTAACCATTTGGTGACAAGGCTTTAGTAAAAGAAAGTGAATTGTTGTGGGAATAGTTTTGCAGTGGGACTAATAACTAAAACTAATGAAACAAATGTTAAAAATAGTGATCAGTATCGGTTTATCTAAGACGCTTCTTCCGAAGTTCGAATGTGATTCACCTTCATCGCAAACTCATCTTTATCAATAGGTTTGTATACCACATCTTGTGCGCCTACCGACAAATACTCCTGACGCGTGTCTTTGCTCATATCTGCGGTATAGCCAAGAATCGGGGTACTAATCTTCAGCTCTTGGCGGATCTTCTGACATGTTTCAATGCCATCCATTCCCGGCATGTGCTTGTCCATTAAGATCAAATCGTAACTATGATTCTGAAGATCTTTTATCGCTTTAAAACCATCATTGACATAGGTTGACTGATAGCCTAGCTGTTTACACATCGACTGAGCCACAATTGCATTGAGTCGGTTATCATCAACGATGAGAACTTGAAAGTGCATCGGTGAGTCGTGCTCATTCTTTGATAAGTTCGGCAATGGCTCATGTAGCACTTCCGGTTCGGCTTCTACAGCCTCACTTTCAAGTGGGATGATAAGCTTAAATGTTGTCCCTATATCCACTGTGGACTCAACTGTGATTTCTCCCCCATTGCTTCCATGATTTGCCGTACAATCGCAAGCCCCAATCCACTACCACCAAAGTTACGCGTTGTGGAGATATCCTCCTGCTCAAAAGCGTTAAAGATGTAGTCAATTCGCTCTGGTTTAATTCCGACTCCAGAATCCATAACATGAATTTCAACGCCAACAACAACCTCAGATTCGACGTGCGGGCAGATAGTCACCTTTACCCAACCTTCATGCGTAAACTTAAGCGCATTACTGACAAGGTTGAGCATCACCTGCTTTAATTTGGCTGGGTCACCATAGAAATGCAGCCCTTCAACTTCTGACGTATCAACCTCTAACACAATTCCTTTTTCATCAGCCACCGACGAGTAGGTTTGTAGAATTACAAGCTTGATTTCATCAAGACTCAAGATGACCCGTTCAAGCTCAAGCTTGCCAGATTCATACTTAGAGTAATCGAGAATTTCATTGATAATGGTGAGCAAGTGCTGCCCTGAGTCGATGATCATCTTCACCATCTCTTTGTCATCATTTTCTAGCTTATGATGAAGCACTTGAGCTATCCCTAATACGCCGTTCATTGGAGTACGTATTTCATGACTCATTGTGGCAAGAAAAGCCGTTTTAGCCTCACTGGCGTATTCTGCTTGTTGCAAGGCCACTCTCAGTGACTCTTCCATCTTGCGTTCTTCTGAGATATCACGCTCAATAGCGATAAAACCCGCCACTTCACCCTGCTTATTTTTCACTGGCGAGATATTGATATCGATCCAGTACTCTCGCCCTGATTTTGAATAGTTGTAAAGTTGCTCTCGAGCCGTTCGTCCTTGCTTCACGTTCTCTCGTATACGGGCAATTGTTTCCTTGTCTGTTTTTGGGCCCTGCAGAAAACTGCCCGGGGTTTTACCCAACACTTCATCGAACTCATATTCGGTCATTTCAGTAAAAGGCTGATTAACCCAAGTGATCTTTCCTTCTACATTGGTGATCACTACGATGTCATGAGCATACTTAGCAACGGTTGCGAGCAATCGAGATTCTTGGGTTTTCTCTTCAAGCTGCTTACGCGACTCCAACAGCATTTGGTGAGGACGGACAATCACATACTGACCAATGATAAAAACAGCCACTAAGCTCACCAACAAACCTATGAGCAATGCGATCAGCATAGAGACTAAGAGTTTATTGCGCGCATCGTCAATTAGGCTTCTATCGACAATATATCGAAGGCCTAACCCGTATTGAGGAAACTGAGCGGTATAGATGATTTTTGTATCTGTTAATGTTTGAGCTTGATCCTCAGCTGACTGATACGGGAAGAACTGAAAAGTACTCAGATCATTACGACGATAAAGCGAGAAAAGATCGTTCTCATCAATTTCAAATGCAGCGACTAGCACACCTTCGACAGAACCTGCATACACAATTGGAAGATAGACATTCACCTGTTTGATGTTCTCGTACTCAACTACCTCGTACATAGGTGCTTTAGGCGACTCAAAGGCTGACTCGATATATCTCGTATTCGCAGGAACCACCCCTCGTCTATCAACATGAATGACCGGATCCATGAAGACATCTAACACTTGAAGTTGATTAACGAACTCAAGCATATTCAGTTCGGTAAGTTGATCTATCGCGGTTTGCCTAGACACTTCGTTACCTAAAGCAGCCCCAACGAACAAAGGAGCTCCGCTAACTGTTCGAAACTTCTGGTACGACTGTTGAAATACTCAAACACCAACTTTTCTGCAGTGATCAGCTCTTCTCTAGCAGAGTTATCGCTGACTTCCATCACCGACCGCTCACTTTGCACCCAGACCATACTGCCTAATACCGCCGCAAGAATTCCACCTGTCAGAAGCAGGAATAAGGAAAACAGTTGAACGGAAGACCAGTTTCGAATGCTTGTCACTGCGGCTACTCTCCTTGCTGCACAATTCGCATCACATTGCTTTGGTCATACTGACCAATGCAATAGTCATCAATCTCGAGTGCTTCATGAGCTCGCATGTTGTCTGAGGTAAATTCACTAAACGGTGATGAGTATGTCTTGATCAATCCTTCTACTGATGGCTCGAGACTCTCAAGTGCTAACTTCAGGTTCCTTCGGTTGTCGATGGAGCTATCGGTCAACCTAACTGACTCTGCCGCAGCCAAAAACAAACGCGACACGTCATAGCCATGCACAAACCCTGTCGGCGCTTTGATATCACTTGGCAACTTTATGTCTTCAGAAAAGAGCGTACTGGCGGTGGCAAATACTTGTCGGCTTAACTCGGTTTCGGAACCTGATACAAACGAGAAACACGTTTGCAGTATTTTAAGGTCTACACGCGCTCTCGTCGCAAAATCAACACGATTATGAAAACCACCACCGGTGACACCCCAGTGGCTGTATACCGACTTCTTGTTTTCGCCGGAAAGCTGTGCGACCGCATTAATCAACTGCTCTCCCTCGACCGCATTGGAAACTAATAAGAAACAGTCCAAAGAAGACAGTTCTAGCTGGTTAACCAACAAACGGGCTCCCTCTTCACTCAGCCCCCAGTCAAAACGCTAATGCCACTAGGAGTTAAATTTCGAGAGGTCAATGCCGCAAGCATATTGCTTTATTAGATTCGCCCCAAGGTGTGCGTTCGAGCAACAAGTGAGGTCGTTTGCACCCCTCTGATACCGCTTGCGAGATCAAAAACTCACCCGCTTGCGTATCGTCAATTGATAAACGAAAGACGTAATTCTCTGTGGATGGATAACGGGTGATTGGCCCACCAGCCGCCCAAGGTACGAGCGTTAATAACTGGTTTTCGTTGATGTATTCACGATATTTAATCAAAGGTGGTGAGTGTAGGCCGGCGATATAAACCAGAGCATTAGGGTCTTCTAAAAACTGCATCATGTGACGCTTGGCGCGTGCAGAATTGCCTCGATGGTCGAGAACAATAAACTCGACATCGCGACCTTGAAGGCGATTGCCGACCTCTTCAAAAGCAACCTTAACGCCTTTTTCTATCGAGTCAGCAGACTCAAAATGAACAGTACGGTCCGCATCTAGATAGACGTGAAAAGTACTCGCATAAGAGAGCGAGTAGAAACAGATTAAACCAACGGAACCAAGAATCTTAGCTAGCCAACCAGACACAGGGAGCCCTTACACTTTAGAGTTATATTAAAAGCGTAGGAGGATTTAACTCGAAGTCAAAATAGAGAGCTGTTATCGATTGGTATCGAGAGTGAGAATATAAAGAGTAACGATCAATCAATAGCGAGTAATGATCAGCGTTTCAAAAAGTTGGCCAATAGCTCATGGCCTTGCTCAGTTTTGATTGACTCTGGATGGAACTGAACAGCGTCAATGGGCAAGGTTCGGTGTTGGTAACCCATGATTTCATCCATTTCACCGTTGTCCAGCTCAGTCCACGCGGTCAGCTCGAACTGATCAGGCAAGGTGCCATTTTTAACTACTAAAGAGTGGTAGCGAGTCACGGTAAGAGGGTTATTCAGGCCGAGGAAGATGCTCTTGCCATTGTGCGTGATTGGTGAAGTTTTGCCATGCATCACTTGTCGCGCGCGTACCACTTCTCCACCAAAAACTTGGGCTATTGCTTGATGGCCCAAACACACACCCAGAATTGGCAACTTACCCGCAAAATGACGAATTGCATCCAAGGATATGCCCGCTTCATTTGGCGTACATGGCCCGGGTGAAATGACTAAATGAGTGGGATTGAGCGCCTCAATTTCGGCCAATGTAATCTCATCATTGCGCGCAACTTGCACCTCGGCCCCTAGCTCACAGAAATACTGATAGAGGTTATAGGTGAAAGAATCGTAGTTATCGATGATGAGTAACATGCTTGCATAAGGGCTAAATTCAAAAGACAGCGGTATTGTGCAGCAGCGCGAGAGAAAGGCAAGGATAAATTACTCAACAACAACCACCAGCAGCGACAAAAGCTCAAACGAGTAGTTAAAGGCCATAAATAAAAAGGCCAGCTTTCGCTGACCTTTCTAAAGCTAACCTTTTAAGAAAAGGCTTAAATCAATTTATGGGCGAGCCACAAAACCGACCGCTGCGTACGCTTTCTTCAGTGTTTCTGCTGCGCGCGCTGATGCTTTCTCTGCGCCCTGCTTCATCACTTCATCCATATACGCGCGATCTGCGCGGATGCGATGATATTCCGCTTGAATTGGTTCTAGCATGGCCACGATTGCTTGACCGACATCTTTCTTAAACGGACCATACATTTCAACGTCTTGGTATTGCGCTTCAATCTCTTCAAAGCTCTTGCCTGTCGCGGCAGAGTAAAGACCCATTAGGTTAGAAATACCCGCTTTGTTTTCCCAGTCGTGCGCAATACGTGGTGGCGTTTCAGCATCGGTTTGAGCTTTGTTGATCTTCTTGATGATCGACTTAGGCTCTTCAAGTAGCGTAATAACGTTCTTACGGTTGTCATCAGACTTAGACATCTTCTTCGTTGCATCTTGCAGGCTCATTACACGCGCATTCACGGTTGGAATGTAAGGCTCTGGTACTTGGAAGATCGGCTGCTCTGGCGAGTAAATGTTATTGAAACGGTTCGCGATATCACGCGCTAGCTCAAGGTGCTGCTTCTGATCGCTGCCTACTGGCACTTGATGCGCACCATAAAGCAAAATATCAGCCGCCATAAGCACTGGGTAGTCAAACAAACCAACGTTTACATCACCAAACTGGCTCGATGAATCTTTTGAGTAACGCGCAGACTTATCTTTAAACTGAGTCATGCGGCTCAACTCACCCATCTGGGTGTAACAGTTAAGAAGCCAACCAAGTTGAGCATGCTCTGGTACATGTGACTGAACAAATAGCGTGCTCTTCTTTGGATCAACGCCAACCGCCAAACAGATTGCTAATGCGTCTAGAGTCGCTTCGTGCAGGGCTTTAGGATCTTGACGAACCGTAATCGCATGAAGGTCTACAACACAGTATTGGCAATCGTAGTCGTCTTGCATCTGTTGCCATTGACGTAGAGCACCCAGGTAGTTACCGATACTTAGTTCACCAGATGGTTGAACACCACTCAATACAATGGGTTTGCTCATGGGAATAATTCCTTTGACTTCTTTATGAAATAGATAAATGAAAAAACCGTGCATTTGCGCCAACTGGCGAAATAACACGGTTTACTCAGTGTACTCATTAGCAAGTATATTGCTAGTAGCGAAAGTGAACTTTTACTCGGTTTCTGCGCCGACCTGCACAATATCAAGCAGTGCTGAGACATTATCGGCGACATGATCAGGGTTAGACGCTGAAATCGGCTCACCATGGTTGTAACCATAGGTGAGGCCAAACGACTGGCAACCTGCATTCTTCGCCGCCAAGATATCGTTCTTTGAGTCACCCACCATCATCATTTCACGGGGGTCACACTGATGCTTTTCCAGCAGCCAGTTTAGAGCCATTGGGTTAGGTTTCTTTTCAGCAAAGGTGTCACCACCAATCACGTCTGAGAAAAAGCCATCAATACCATGTTTTGCTAGAACATCGGGTACAAACTTAGAAGGCTTATTGGTAACCAATGCAAGGTAAAGCCCGCCGCATGTAACTCTTTTAAGGTCGAGTATACATTGTCATACAGGTGACTTAGCTTATGGCCCGTTAGCTCGTAGTTCTCATCGAACATCACTCGCGCTTTAGCACGTAGCTCTTCGCTTAGGTTGCTATCGATAGTTAGGCTTTGACTCAGTGAGCGACCAATTAGCACATCGGCACCATTGCCCACATAGTCACGGACTTGCTCTTCCGATACCGGTGGAAAGCCAAGCGCTTGAACGGTTCTGTCTGCCGCCAATGCCAAATCTGGCACGCTATCAAGCAAGGTTCCATCCAAATCAAAGGCAATCAGTTTAATCATGGTTACATCCATTCCCAAAAAAGATGACGAGCCTACAATGAGGCTCGTCATTTAAATCAATAAAGTAAAACTACTTGGTTTTCGCTAGCTCTGCACGCATTTCGTCAATCACCTGTTTGTAATCAGGTTGGTTGAAGATTGCCGAACCTGCAACGAACATATCCGCGCCCGCTTCTGCGATTTCGCGAATATTTTCCACCTTCACGCCGCCGTCAATCTCTAGGCGAATATCACGGCCAGACTCATCGATAAGCTTACGAACTGCACGCAGCTTATCTAAAGTGTGAGGGATGAAGGACTGGCCACCAAAACCAGGGTTTACCGACATCAGTAGAATCAAGTCCACTTTATCCATGATAAATTCAAGGCAAGAAAGCGGCGTCGCTGGGTTTAGTACCACACCCGCCTGACAGCCGTGCTCTTTGATCAGTTGCAGGGTACGATCCACGTGCTCAGACGCTTCAACGTGGAAGGTAATCATCGATGCACCCGCTTTAGCAAAGTCAGGGATGATGCGATCAACTGGCTTCACCATAAGGTGAACATCGATAGGCGCCGTAATGCCGTAATCACGCAGTGCTTTACACACAGGCGCACCAAAAGTCAGGTTTGGAACGTAATGGTTGTCCATTACATCGAAGTGAACCACATCCGCGCCCGCTGCGAGTACTTTCTCTACGTCTTCACCAAGACGCGCAAAATCTGCAGATAAAATGGATGGTGCGATTAGGAAATCTTTCATGCCTGACCTCTAAGTATTTGAATTGGGGTTTCTGCTCGAGAATTTGACTCGAAGTGAGCAGATTTCGCCCGCAATTCTACCTAATGGTCGAGAAAAGTCCTAGCCTTTCGCCATAAGTGAGTAGTGATTAATGAACAGTTATTAGGATTCTTTGGCGTTGAAAAGCGCCAACAGCTCATCGACTTTGTTGCGGCCAGCGCCATTTCGGCTGATGGTTCGCTTCACTTTGACCACGTTAAGGTCAGCGCCATGGTACAAACGGCGAGTCAGTGTGGTGTCGTGATTGGAGATGAGTACAGGAATACCGCGCTCTTGCGCTGTTTTCTCAGCCACATCGGCAAGCGCTGCTTGGTCATCGAGCGAGAAACCATTCCCCGCATAAGAGGTGAAATTGGCAGTGGTAGAAAGCGGCGCATACGGAGGGTCACAATACACCACACAGCCTTTGCGAGCGCGCTTGAACGTCTCTGTGTAGCCTTCACAAATAAACGTCGCTTTCTTGGCTTTTTCGGCAAAGAACTCCAACTCAGCTTCTGGGAAGTAAGGTTTTTTGTATGAGCCAAACGGCACATTGAAGCCGCCTTTCTTGTTATAACGACACAGGCCATTAAAGCCAAAGCGGTTCATGTACAAGAAGGCTTGAGAGCGATACATCACATCGTCGGTTTTATTGAACTGAGCGCGCACATCAAGGTAAACCTCTTTGCGATTGTACTCAGGCGTAAACCAACGCTTTGACTCTGCAATGTAGTTTTCAGGGCTCTCTTTGAGAAGATTGTAGAGGTTGATGAGATCAGGGTTGATATCAGCAAGAAGGTATTGGTCGTAGTCGGTATTTAAGAAAATAGACCCGGCTCCCACGAAGGGTTCCACCAACTTACGAGCAGCAGGCAGGTGACGCTGAATATCTTCGACTAGGCCATATTTTCCGCCAGCCCATTTAAGAAAGGCGCGCTGCTTTTTCATCTACTGCTCTGTCTATCAACCACAAATAAGGCTGCGGAATGTATCATATTTTCAAGCTTTACCCAAACGACCAATTTATCTTTAGCTCGTTAATTCGTTCGGTCGATTTCTCGGTGAACTTGACTCAAAGACTTCGCCCAAGGGTCCAATTGCTGCAGCTCTTGAGACAGCGTTGCAACTGCATCTCTTGCCACTTGAATGGTTGGGTAATTGCTGAACGTCACGATGTACCAATCCAAGTCGCCACGCACGGTAGGATAAACATAGACTTGACCATCAAGGTCATGCTCATCGATAAATCGCTGCACTTCTTCTAAAGTGTTCATCGCCGCTAGCTGCAAAGTGTAACTGCGCGGCGAGTAAGCTTTGAGCTCTTCACGGGCAAACGAGAATCGGATGATGGTTTCAGGGGCCTCTTCTACGATAGGCTCAACCGCTAACGCACTTTCTGGCTCGTTTGACGTTGTCGAATTCACTTGGGAAGGATCGCTCACTTCCGTTGTTACTGTTGCTTGTTCAACAACATCATCAATCACTTGAGTATCGGCTTCATCCGCTTTGCCTTCCATGATCGCATCAACAACATCAGAGGTGATCACCACACGTTGGTTTTCATCTTCTGCGCTGCCTACACTCGCGGCATCACCCACTAAATCTGGCGGTAAAGATAGGGAATCATCAACAGCACCATCAAAACTTGGATTTTGCATATCATCTGGCGTGCCATCGACATTTTCCATGTTTTGGTCAGCCATTTGGCTCTGTTCACCTGAGTTCAATTCAGGCAGTGTTGGAATAACGGTTTGTTCAAGGTTACTTGCAATCTGCTCGGCTCGCTCATCTGGCGAAGGCTGTGACATCATCCACCAGTATCCACCTCCCAACAACAGAAGTAGCACCACAACAATCAAAGCAATATTTATTGGAGAGCCCACTATTGAGCGGATAATGATCCGTTTTTCCACTTTCTGTTCGCCAATCGCCATAATTTCACCCGGTAAAAGTTTTACTTTTCGATACGCACTGCGTGCTCGACGTTCCATATCATCTTCGACATAGCGCATCACCAAATGTTCAAAGAATCTGTCCGCTTCTTCTTGATTTAATGGCTCTATTTCTAAATCGATCGGTTTATGTTCTTGACCATAACTCAAACGAGTTAATAAAGACTCCAAGCTATTCGATTGTGCGAACAGCACAACATTGACTGTCCATTTGGGGTTTGCTTGAGACTCAAGCACGAGCATCCAAAGCTCGGAGATCAATGACTCGTTAAGTAGGTGGGCATCGTCAATAACGATCACAACATCGCAAGACTCGCCATCAAGAATTGTCGCGAGGCTGTCAACTAAGCTGTCTTGGGGATTGTAATAAGGGTCAGAAACGATTTGATTGAGAATGGTAGAACGGCGCTGGTTGTCATCCTGGTTAGGATGACACATGAGTAGAGATTGGTTTTTATCTTCAGCCCAAGATTCCAAATAATGCTGGGCGAGCCAAGACTTACCTGAGCCTTGAGCTCCACCTACAGTGATCAGATTAGAACCAAAATTGGTGAGAAGTTGTAAGCGCTCCAAAAGCTCTAACTGGGACTCCAACTCCAACTCATGCGACAAACTCATTCAGCCGTCCTAGAGACAGATTTCTGTCTACCTTTATCGAAACTATACCTAAACTACAGTGTGCGACAAAAATCGATAGCTTGTTCGATCACCGACTCTGGCACACCTTTGACTACTTCTGCACTACCGATACTGGTTGGCAGAACTAAGCGAAGCTCACCAGAAAGTACTTTTTTGTCGCGCATCATGTGCTTCATAAAGTCGTCGAAAGACATACTCTCAGGGGTGTGAATTGGCAATTTCGCCTTCTTGAGTATAGAAATGATTCGTTCAACCTGCTGCTCAGAAATCAAACCTTGCAGCTGAGCCGTTTTGGCTGCCATTACCGTACCCGAAGAAACTGCTTCACCGTGTAGCCATTTACCATAACCGAGTTCAGCTTCAATAGCATGGCCAAAAGTATGACCTAGATTCAGCAATGCACGAATTCCAGACTCTTTTTCGTCTTGAGCAACCACTTCTGCTTTAATTTCACAACAACGTGCAATCGCGTAAGTTAATGCTTGCTGATCAAGAGCATAGAGTTTATCCATGTTCTCTTCTAGCCAAACGAAGAAATCTTGATCGTAGATGATGCCGTACTTGATCACCTCTGCCACACCTGCAGCAAACTCTCTTTCAGGCAAAGTAGATAAACAATCAGTATCAATCACCACCGCTTTCGGCTGGTAGAAAGCACCGATCATGTTCTTGCCAAGCGGATGGTTCACTGCGGTTTTACCGCCCACTGAAGAATCGACTTGTGAAAGCAAAGTGGTTGGAATTTGAATAAAGTCTACACCGCGCTGATAACACGCAGCAGAGAAACCAACGAGATCACCGATAACACCACCACCTAACGCAACCACAACCACATCGCGGCTGTAATTCCCTTCCAATAGGAAGTTCATCACTTGGTTAAAAGTTTCTAGTGACTTGTACTGTTCGCCATCTGGCAGAGTAAGAAGAGAGGCCTGACAACCTAATTGTTCAATCAGACTTAAAATTTTATCGGCATAAAGTGGCGCGACCGTAACGTTACTGATTACGACAACTTTTTGTTTGCCAGATAGCTTTTGTCTTTGAGATAAAGTAAAAAGGTGGGCCGGATCATTGAATAATCCGGCACCGATAGAGATTGGGTAGCTACGCTCACCGAGACTGACCGTAATCCGTTCCATGGTTTGCTCTCCGATTAAAGAAACGATTAACGTTCTTCTAGCATTTTTACGATCTGGTTGGCTACCACTTTTGCACTTTGATCGTCTGTACGTACGGTGTAATCCGCAACTTCTTCATACAGACCATTGCGTTCACCTGCTAAAGACTCCAACACATCACGTGGGTTGTCTGTTTGTAGCAGTGGACGCTTCTTGTCGCGATTAGTGCGAGCAAGCTGCTTTTCAATTGTCGTTTCTAGGTAAACAACCACACCACGCGCAGACAGGCGATTGCGGTTCTCTTTACTTAGAATAGAGCCACCACCCGTTGCAAGTACGATACCTTGCTCTTCGGTTAGGTCGTTAATAACTGACTCTTCGCGTTTGCGGAAGCCTTCTTCACCTTCTACGTCAAATACCCAAGCGATATCTGCGCCAGTACGCTCTTCGATCACAGTGTCTGAGTCAACAAACTCCATGTGAAGTGATTGAGCAAGGTGTCTACCAATTGTGCTTTTGCCGGCACCCATAGGGCCAACAAGGAAAATATTGCGTTTTTCAGCCATGTTAAGCAGTAATTTACAACGTTAATTCAATGACATCGCCACAAGAGAGACCAGTTACAGACTGGCTTTAGAGATGCTTGTGGCACCGATTCCTCACAGATAATTCGTGATAAGACCCGAAATTATCTAGATAAGGTGCCTGTAATGCAACTTTATTTTTTGCTATTTATTTTTGAGCATAGAAAAGGCTCTGAAAACTAGAGCCTTTTTAGTATTTGTGCTGATTTTTGCAGCAGCTTACTGCTTGGTTACGCGAATTTAGTCAATAACTTGCTAAATAATATTATCCATTTATTGAATAACGACCTTAGGCGTGACAAAAATGAGTAACTCACTTTTTCCAACCTGCTCATAGGTTCGACGGAACAGAGCCCCAAGCAAGGGTAAATCACCAAGTACTGGTACCTTATCTACGGAGTTAGTCAAACTGTGTTGATAAATGCCCCAAGAACCACAGTTTCACCATTATTGACCAATACTTGAGTGCCGATGCGTTGGGTATTGATAGCAACCGCTTCCCCTACGCCTGTTTTAACCACTTCGCCCGGCCTATCTTGGGTCACGCTCAAGTCGAGCACTAATCGATTATCAGGCGTGATTTGCGGTGTTACTTTTAAACTTAATACCGCCTTTTTAAACGAAACGGAAGTTGCACCGCTTGAAGACGATTCCAAGTAAGGGATTTCAGTACCCTGCTCAATGTAAGCAGGCTTTTTGTTGGTCGTAATCAACCTTGGGCTGGAAATGATTTCAGCTTTCGATTCGCGCTGTAGCGCCGAGAGTTCCAAATCAAGTAATAAGTCGCCAACTTTGAAAACCTGAAAAGCGATGGAAGAAGCTGCGGCATTGGTAGCCCTAAGTTAACATTCAATAAATTATCTAGAGGTATAGGCATTCCGTCGGTTGGTGCAAGGCCATCAATTAGGCCGATTTGATTACTCTCTATTGACCCACCAACGCTGACGTCACCATTGACTTTATTAAACCCCAACGAACCCCTAGTTCATCCAAATTGCCTTCATTAACTGTGACGATTCGAGCTTCAATTTGTACTTGTTTAACCGGAATATCCAGTGAAGCAATAATTTCTCGAATCACCTCAATATTGTCCGGCAACTCGCGAATCAACAATGAGTTAGTGCGTTCGTCTACTGTGATTGAACCGCGATCAGATAACATGTTTACCGCGCCCTCACCGCCAATCATTTCCGCAATATCGGAGGCTTTAGCGAACTTCACTTTAAGAATATCGGAGTGAAGATCACCGAGTTCCTCTTCTAATCGCGCTTTCTCAAGTTGCTGCTGCTCTCTAAGATCCAGCTCTTCTTTAGGAGCAATAAGGATGACATTGCCATCTACGCGCTTATCGAGGCCTTTTACCTTAAGAATTATATCCAGCACTTGCTGCCAAGGTACTCCATCTAATCGCAACGTTAGATTGCCTGAGACCGAATCAGACACCACAAGGTTGAAGCCATTATAATCTGCAATTAACTGCAGCACATTTCGCACCGAGATATCTTGAAAATTAATCGATATGAGTTTGCCTTCTTTATCTAGTAGGCTCTTTTCCTGTGCCTTAGGCTCAATTTTTGGTGCGCTTACCGTTACCTCTAAACGCTGACCTTTTAAGGTGTAATCAAATTCATAGTCTGCATTTGCTTCGGCCAACAACAAGACTGAACTCGATTGCCTGAATACCTCGATACTGTCGACCAAAGTGGCAAAGTCTGCCACATCCAACAGTTGCAGTTTGTCGTCGCCAACCTGCGTTTCCAGTAATTCAATACTCAGGCCCTCTTGCGCTTTTTTAATGTCAACAACCGTCGATGGAGACGCTAACTCCACCACTATCACTGCGCTTTTCTCCTTATTGACGCGAAAGTCGATCGACTCGAGACGATTCGCTGCCGTCGTATCTTCCTCAGCAAAAGCTGATGAAGTGATCAGGCAAACGAGCATCATTTGCGCCACAACCCATTTTAGTAAGCTTGTCAGAACTCCGTTACTACTCATTTTTATCTTCCAATTTATCTAAATTATTTCAGGGCCAATTTGACGTTACGTTTATTCCAACACCCCAATCCGTCAGGCAACGTTTCATTAATCAAAAGGTACTGGTTGGTGACTTTGACCACTCGACCATTGTTCACACCCATATACTGTCCCGGTTTCACATTCACTACGGTGCCTTTCGGCGTTTGAACAAGGGCGCTAACCGAACCACCGCTACCCATCACACCTTTCAACCTCAATTGGCTGAGAGAAAAACGCTCTAGCTTGCCGGATTTTCGTCTTGGTGCGGGTTGCCAACAGTTCTTCTTCGCAACAGGTTTCACCTGCTCTACAGCGGCTTGTGGCAAAGAGAATGGCCCTCTGGCTTCGTGCATGGCATAAGTGATGGGTTCAAAATCGGAAACCGGCTGCAAATCTGCGATTTCACGTCTCGCTCTTTGTTCGGCAGATTTAACAAAATCAGACAGAGACTCTTGATTGGCTCTGCACCCCAACATGGTGAGCACACACAACGACAAGCAAAAAACGTTACTTATCTTCATTGAGCACCTCCGGTTTAAACTGGTAAGTGTAAGCCCTCACACGAAAGTGTAAGGTGCTACTTTCAAGACTCACTCGCTGCCAATCCACGTCTTCAAAATTGATGATGCGTGGCAACTTGGCGATAGCCTCTGAAAACTCACCGATATTGTCGTAGCGCCCGGTTAACTCAATGTTGAGGGGTAAACGATAGAGAAATTCTTGATTCTGCTTCTCTCCCCAGTCGATTCGAGTAAAAGTCAGCGAGCTTGTCAGCCCTAAGTCATTCACTGAGGCAAGCATGCTTGCCAGCTCTTTTTGTGCTGGTAATTGGCGAAGCAAATAGTCGTAACGCTCCTGAAGCTCATCCAGTTGAGCTTGCAGCTTAGGTAAGGTCGCCGCTTTACTGGCTTTTATTTGTAGAGTTGACTTAAGAGTTTGCTCTTGGTTCTTTAACTGTTCCAGCTTCTCAACTTTTGGGGTGAGGTAGAACCAAGCACCTCCAGCCTGAATCAATAAGATAACCAGTAGAACGACAATCAGCTGCGCAAACAGCGGCCACTCCGCGACGTCTTCAAAATCGAGATCGCCAAAGTTGAGATCATTAGAATCAGCCATCTTGCGCCTCCGTTAAATCATCCCAAGGTGTATGACTGAAGTAGAAGGAAACATTGAATATCTGAAACTTCTCACCAAAGCGGGCTTTACCATGAACAATCGAGTGCATCTCGACCTCAACAAGGTTTGGTGAAGACTCCAGATTGTCTAACATAGTCGCCAAACGCGCCGTGCTATCACTGATTCCAGTTAACTCGACGTGATCACCACTGAGGCTGATCTTATCGACATAAACGCCCTCTGGGACCCATTGGGGATTAGGTTCATCAACTCAGTTGTCTTATTGCGGTCTTGTTGCAAATCTTCAACGACTTTTAGACGTGTTAGTAGAGCCTCATGCTCTCGCTCCGTCATTTTCAGCGCACTAATGCGCTTATCGAGCTGAGCTATGTACTGTTTTAGGTAGGTCAACCGAGAACTTTGATGGTTTTGCTCTTGCTGTAGATACCAACCAGCCCCCATTGAATACCAACGGCGATCAAAACACCTAAAATGACCAGTTGTACAAAGCGTTGGCGATATTGAGCTCTTTTCTCCTCTCGCCACGGCAGTAGGTTGACATCATGCAACATGTTCACGCTCCATCCAGTTAATACCTCTCAACGCTAGGCCAACAGCCGTTGTATAGTGCTCGTTTTCCATGCGGCGAGGCTGTTTTCGGAACCGCTTGTGTTCTAATAAAGAAAATGGGTTGAGCGTTTCACAATCAATCTGGAGGCGACGTTGGATTTCATCCACCAATATCGGAGTGTGAGCACCTCCACCCGTTAACCAGATACCCTTAATTGGGAAGTCACTATGAACAGAAGAGTACAACTGCATTTGACGCTGCAGACGGTCGATAAATAGAGAAATGAATTGGTCGGTCTTTTGAGGTAGCAGCTCAACATCCTCTGATTCACACATGCGAGTGCCAATGGGAAGCTCTTTAGAGAAAGGCGCAGCATTGGCAAAATCCATGCACATTGCCGATTGAGTGTACCCCACATCCACCAACAACCAGTTTCGACGAGACTGAGTACTGGCTGCCAGTTGCCACAGATTAACCAAGCTATGTACTTGGACATCCATCACTATCGGAGTGAACCCTGCCTTCTTCACCGCGTTCAAACGGCTCTCTACGACCTCTTTTTTTGTGGCGTAGACTTGGTAAGTAGAAGTAGCACCCGTGTTCGCACCTTTAGTCTCTACTTTCTGGTAGTCAATATTGAGCTCTTCGATCGGAAACGGAGATTGCTGAGAGAAGGCTTGAAGAATCGCGAACTCTTGTTCGCGGCTTTCTAGCGCCGCATCTATTTGTAAAATCTTACTAATCACCGCACCATCCGGTACGCAGATAGCAACTTTCCGACTAAATAAAGGCAGTCCCTTTCTTAGTTCTTTGAGTTTCTTTACAATTTCTTGATAATTGAACGTATGATTGTCAGAGAATATCTCCGTCTCAACTAACAGCTCTTTGTAGCCAGCGAGAACAAAAGTGCCACCAACTGCCTTCAAAACCACCGCTTTGATGCTATGGTGACCAATATCAATGCCAGTAATCAGTGGATTACCCATAGAGCTAACTCCGTTTTTTGCTCGCTCGACATATTTAACATTGATGGTTATTCAAACACTGTTAATATTTGAGCTATATTTTTAGCTTATAGTACAAAGAGTTGCATAAGGGCGACCTAACTAATCAGGAATTATCCAGTGAAGTTCATAAAGCGATTGTTCATTTTCTCATTAATTTGCATGATTCTTGGAGTCAGTGCGATTTTTGGTATGTATTTGTATGTAAAGAAAGACTTACCGAATGTTGATGAGTTGCGACATGTGGAACTGGAAACGCCAATGCAGGTGTTTAGTAGCGATGGAAAACTCATTGCCCAGTTTGGCGAAAAGAAGCGTATTCCGGTCAAGTATGAGGATATTCCTCAAGACCTTATCGACGCATTGATCGCAACGGAAGATAGCCGCTTCTACAGCATTATGGTGTCGACCCAATCGGTATTACACGTGCTGCGCTTGTTGTCGCCATGTCTGGTAGCGCCAAACAAGGTGCAAGTACCATCACCCAGCAGCTCGCAAGAAACTTCTTCCTATCAAACGAAAAGAAAATCATGCGTAAGATTCGCGAGATCTTCTTAGCGATCGAAATTGAGCGTATGTTGTCTAAAGAAGAGATCCTTGAGCTTTACGTCAACAAGATCTTCTTGGGCTATCGCTCATACGGTTTTGGTGCTGCAGCGCAAACCTACTTTGGCAACAACTTAGAAGATTTAACGCTCAGTGAGTTGGCTACATTAGCAGGCATGCCAAAAGCGCCTTCAACCATGAACCCAATCTACTCGCTAAACCGAGCAACTGGCCGACGTAACATTGTTTTGAGACGTATGCTTGAAGAAGGGTACATCTCTCAGCAGGAATTTGACGATGCTCGTGCAGAAGAGATCAAATCCAAATATCATGGCGCAGAGATCGAGCTCAGCGCGCCTTATGTGGCAGAAATTGCTCGCGCTTGGATGCTAGAGCGCTATGGCGAAGATGCCTACACGTCAGGGATGCGCGTCTACACGACTGTTGATTCAAAGCTGCAAGATGCAGCCAACAAAGCCGCAATCAATAATCTTTATGACTATGACGAACGTCATGGTTACCGCACACCACGTTTGTCTGCGTGGGAAGCGGGGGAAACGCCTCTTGAAAGCGATGAAATCAATCGCTTCCTACGCCCTCATCCAATTTATGGCAAGTTGCGTCCTGCTGTTGTCACTGGAATCGAAGGGCAATCTGCGACGGTTCACATCAAAGGTCGCGGCGAGAACAAAATAGTCTGGGATCAAATGAAATGGGCTCGTCCATTTATCAATGATGACCGTCAAGGTGCTGCGCCTAAGAAGGCAGCGGACATCATGAAGCTTGGACAACTTGTTTGGGTACGTGCGATTGACGACACTCCTGAAGTCGAAGTAGCAGAAGTGACTGAAAATGAAGAAAGCATCACTGAGACCAATACTGTATGGCGTTTAAGTCAGGTTCCAGAAGCCAACACGGCCTTTGTGGCAATGAACCCTGAAAATGGTCAAGTTCTATCACTCGTTGGGGGTTTAACTTCGTTCATAATAAGTTCAACCGTGCTACGCAATCTGTTCGTCAGGTCGGTTCAAGTATCAAACCATTCATCTACTCAGCAGCCATTGATGAAGGTATGACACTCGCATCGCTTATCAATGATGCGCCAATCAACCAATGGGACCGAAGCCAGGGCACGGCATGGCGACCGAAGAACTCACCTCCTACGTACGTTGGCCCAACTCGCCTACGCATTGGTTTGGCAACGTCAAAAAACGTAATGGCCGTACGCGTGCTACGTGCTGTGGGTTTGGATGACACACGTAATTACCTGACTCGCTTTGGTTTTGAGATTGATGAGCTTCCACGTTCAGAAACTATCGCTCTGGGTGCTGGTAGTTTAACGCCAGTGAAAATGGCGCAAGGCTTCTCAGTATTTGCTAACGGTGGCTACTATGTGGAACCTTTCTATATCAGCCGAGTAGAAGGCCCATTTGGTGATTTAGAGTTTGAAGCAACACCAATGGAAATCTGCCGCAATGACTGTGATCAACCGGCATTGGCTTCTCAATCGGATACTTTAGCCAACGAGTTTAATGAACAAGATCTTAGTCTCGAAGAGGAAACTGTCACCTACGCTCCACAAGTGATCAGTGAGCAAACGGCGTTTCTTGTACGTGAGATGCTTTACAGTAATGTTTGGGGTGGCGGTAACTGGCGACATGATACTGGCTGGAACGGTACAGGTTGGCGTGCTCAGACTCTGAAACGTCGTGACATCGGAGGTAAGACTGGTACCACCAACGATTCCAAAGACGCTTGGTATAACGGCTATGGCCCAGGTGTTCGTAGCAACCGCTTGGGTTGGATTTGATGATCACAACCGTAAGCTAGGCCGAACTAAACCAAATGAAAACCTAGGCAGTAATCAAAGCTCAGGTGCTGAAGCTGGCGCCCGTACAGCGCAGCAGCTTGGGTCGATTTTATGGAAGTGGCACTGGCTGGCGTTCCCGCCCAAACCAAACAAGTGCCTGAAAATATCGTCCGCACTCGTATCGACAGAGACACTGGCTTGCTGACTAATCAGTTCGACCACACCTCGATGTTTGAATACTTCTTGGAAGGCACTGAGCCTACGGAATTTGTCGCTGACCGTATTACAGAGGACATCTACAGCAATTCAGGTTCCGAAGAGCTGTTCTAAATTCAGCTTTACAAACCACAAAAAGGAGAGCCGTTGCTCTCCTTTTTCTTTATTCGATGTACGCTAATTTGCCGTTAAATGCTCGCGCACTGTCTCTGCTAACTGTTCAAAACGAGCCCGCAGCGGTGATCCAGGTCGATACGCCAAAACGATCTTACGCGATGGTTGTGGATCGATGCTACGGACATAACACACACCATCTTTGACCGATTCGTTTGGCACGGAAAGTTGTGGCAATAAGGTAATACCTGCCCCAGCTGCAACCATGTTGCGTAGAGTCTCTAAGCTCGTCGCTTTGAACCTTTCATCCTCTTTCGCACCTGCTGCAAAACAGTAACCCAACGCTTGATCTCTCAAACAGTGGCCATCGCCTAACATGAGTACTGTCTTACCATTAAGCTGCTCGGCCTCAAGGCATTCAATCCCAGCCCATTCGTGGGAACATGGCACGGCTAAACTCATTGGCTCGTCATACAAGTCAATTTCTTTAAATGGCGCGGTTTCAGCGACAGAAGCCAGAATCAAGCAGTCTAGTTTGCCATCTTGTAAGCTTCGCACCAGCTCATGAGTTTGAGCTTCATGTAGAAACAGCTCAAGATCGGGGTAAGCTTCTTTGAGCTGTGGAATTATCTTCGGCATTACATACGGGCCGACAGTAGGAATAAAGCCGATATGCATTGGCCCAACCATCTCACCACTTTGCCCGCTTGCCATGTCCTTAAACATTTTGACTTCCGACAGAATGCTTTTCGCTTGATCGACAAGCTGCAGCCCAGATTCGGTGAACAACACCTTACGGCTGTTGCGCTCAAGTAACGCCGTACCCAGCTCATCTTCAAGCTTTCGGATCTGGCCACTCAGTGTTGGCTGACTTACAAAGCACGCCTCTGCGGCTTTACGAAAATGATTGTGTTCGGCCAATGCGACCAAATACTCAAAGTCTCGAATATTCATTGCCTATCCTAATTTCTATGAGTCAATAGAACTTACCTATCGAAACGATAGCACCAAACGATTATCCCTATCAAAGGAAATCGCCAATAATAGCTTCATCAACACAGAGCAGCCCAAAATTAGTTACCTAGAATGGACAACAGGGCAAACAAGCTCAAGACTGAATAAGCAAATTAAAAACTGAGGACATCACAATGTTTACATCGAAAGAAGGTCAAGCAGTACCACAAGTTACTTTCCCAACTCGCCAAGGCGATGCATGGGTAAACGTGACGACTGACGAACTATTCAAAGACAAAACCGTTATCGTATTTAGCTTGCCGGGTGCATTTACACCGACATGTTCATCTAGCCACTTACCGCGCTACAACGAACTGTTCCCAGTATTCAAAGAGCACGGCGTTGACTCAATCCTATGTGTATCAGTAAACGATACGTTTGTAATGAACGCATGGAAAGACGACCAAGAAGCGGAAAACATCACTTTCATTCCAGATGGCAACACAGAATTTACTGACGGCATGGGCATGCTTGTTGATAAGAACGACCTAGGCTTTGGCAAGCGTTCATGGCGCTACAGCATGCTAGTGAAGAACGGCGTAGTTGAGAAAATGTTCATCGAGCCAAACGAGCCAGGCGACCCGTTCAAAGTTTCTGATGCAGACACTATGCTGAACTACATTGCACCTGACTACAAAACTCAAGAGTCAATCACAGTATTCACAAAACCTGGTTGCCCATTCTGTGCAAAAGCCAAGCAAACACTGATCGACCAAGGCCTACAGTACGAAGAAGTCGTACTAGGTAAAGATGCAACAACTGTGAGCCTACGTGCTGTAACAGGTCGCTCAACAGTGCCTCAAGTGTTCATCGGTGGTAAGCACATCGGTGGTAGCGAAGAATTAGACACTTACTTTGCTAACGCTTAATTAACTCCCCTTACGTTGCCCAGTGTTTCCAAGGGCGCTGTGCAACGTCCCTATATCTAAGTGACCTACTCCCCTTCAGGTAACGAATTGCGAAAGATATTCACCTTCCACGAGGTCACTTAAATATAGAGATTGAGCAGCCTTGCTAGCTCACCCAACCCATTCCTTTTTGAGCGCTTGTTTTGGTGCTCGTGGACGAACAAGAGAAATCGTTATGAAACAATTAAATGTTGATGTAGCCGTCATTGGTGGTGGTACCGCAGGTCTTGGTGCATACCGCGCCGCGAAAGCACAAGGTGCTAGTGTGGTAATGATTGAAGGTGGTCCTTACGGAACAACCTGTGCTCGCGTCGGATGTATGCCATCAAAACTTTTAATTGCAGCTGCGGAAAGCGTGCATCAAATTGAAAAGGCGCCCGCTTTCGGTGTTCACCCGCAAGGTGAAATCAAAATCAACGGCCGTGAAGTCATGGACCGTGTGAAACGTGAACGTGACCGCTTTGTTGGCTTTGTGCTTGAGGGTGTCGATGAAATCCCTGTCGAAGACAAAGTGTCGGGTTACGCGAAGTTCGTCGATAACAACACACTCGTTGTTGATGACCACACTCAAGTCAATGCTGCGCGTATTGTTATCGCAACGGGCTCTCGCCCAGCCTACCCAGCCGTCTGGAATGAGCTTGGCGATCGCTTAATCATCAATGACGATGTGTTTGATTGGGATGACTTACCAGAATCGGTTGCCGTATTTGGACCTGGCGTGATTGGTTTAGAGTTAGGTCAGTCGTTGCATCGCCTTGGGGTGGATGTAAAAGTCTTTGGTTTAGGTGGACAAGTCGGCCCAATTACTGACCCTGAAGTCATGGCATATGCGAACAAAGCGTTTCAAGAAGAGTTCTATCTTGATGCAGATGTAAAAGTGGAAACTATGCGTCGAATCGTGGATGACCAAGGCAACGAGACAGACAAAGTTGAAATTCAGTTCATTAACCACGATGGTGAGCTAGAAACCTTTATCGTCGACTATGTACTGGCTGCAACTGGCCGTCGTCCAAATGTAGACAAGCTAGCGATTGAGAACACTAGCCTTGAGCTTGATGAGCGCGGCGTACCAACAGCGGATTACTACACATTGCAGACATCGGTTGAGAGCATCTTTATCGCCGGTGATGCTAGTAACCAAATTCCACTGCTGCACGAAGCAGCAGATCAAGGCCGAATCGCAGGTGACAACGCAGGCCGCTTCCCAGATATTCGTGCGGGCTTCGCCGCTCACCAATCTCAGCGGTATTCTCAGATCCACAAATCGCGATGGTAGGTGAGACCTTCAAGCAACTGGAAACTCGATTAGGTAACTGTGGCTGTTTCGCCACGGGTGAAGTGTCCTTCGAAAACCAAGGTCGCTCTCGAGTGATGCTACGCAACAAGGGTATCCTGCATGTTTACGGTGAGCAAGGTACTGGTCGATTCCTAGGTGCTGAAATGATGGGTCCAAACGCTGAGCACTTAGCACACTTATTGGCTTGGGCGCACCAGAACAAGATGACAGTATCTGAGATGTTAGATATGCCGTTCTACCACCCTGTGATTGAAGAAGGGGTACGAACTGCACTGCGTGACCTCAATGCGAAACTGCACCTTGGTCCTGAGATGATTAAACACTGCCTCGACTGTGGCCCTGGCTGTTAATCAACCTATTCCTAGATAATCCAGAATAACGATAATAATTAGTCCAGTTCCCTAGGTTTCAAAATCTAGTTTTCCCCCAGCTTCCTTCTCAGAGCTGGGGATTTTTTATTTGTCGCTAGGGCGCGTTGGCCTAGAGACTATTTCTCAGCAGCAATAACCGAAATTTCTACCAACAGAGCTTCACGCGCCATATCCGCAGTCACACAAGCACGAGCGGGAGCGAAACCTTCAGGCACCCACGCGTCCCAAACCGCATTCATTTCTTGAAAGTCTTTCATGTCTTTCAAATAGATCGTTGCAGACAACATATGCTCCTTATCACTGCCTGCTTGTTCAAGAAGAGCCTCAACCTTGTCTAGCATCGTTTGAGTCTGCTCGGTAATGCCTTTGGTGGCATCTGCGCACACTTGACCACACAAATAGATAGTGCCGTTATGTTTAACAATGCGGCTCATACGTTGTTTGGTTTCTTGGCGTTCGATCATGGTGTTTTCTTCCTTCGATTTTGAGATATTCTATACGGACGTATCTTACCCAAAATGGTTCGCTCATGACATGTAAAGCCTGCGATAAACCCAACTGGTTTTGGAAAAAGATTGGAAGGTGCCAACGCTGTATGGATCAACTGACCGTTTTGTCGGTTCTATGTTGGGTAATTTGGTGGTTTGGCTTTCGAGACAACCCAAAGAGTATTGAATCCATTGCTTTGATCATGGCAGGTTTTGCGTTCAACGGTTTGTTGGCCCTACATTTGTGGATGCGCTTTATTGTTCTGCCACTTCGAACTAAGAAACGCTAAAAGCCACTTCAGCCATAAAAGATAACTCGCTGTTATCCGGCCTTCCCTTTACCTATAGCCCAAAAAAGAAAAAAGCCCCGGAACCAATGTCGGTTTCGGGGCCTTCTTAGATTCTTCTAAGAAAAAGCAGTGGTACTTTAATAGACCGAGCTTTTTCTCAATAGTTCCAAAATTTAATGATCTTTATTGATCTTTTTTTCAATAAAAATAAATCCACTATTTATCAGAAGGTTATATCAATAAATTAAGCAACATTTACCTTAGCAATCACTTGCTCTGCCAAGTTTACCTCTAAAGCCACTTCATCGCACGCATGTTGACGAGGGCATTGGTCACAGTCTTTCAATACTTTCTCAGGCAATAGCGTTTTCGATGTTGGGATGAAGGCATGCTTCATAAAGAACTCTGGTGTACGCGTTAATACAAACACCTTCTTGATCGCCATTTGGCGTGCTTTCTCGACCAGGTGCTGAACTATTGCCGATCCTTGACCTTGACCTTGCCAACCCGCTTCTATACCAAGAGAGCGAATTTCAGCCAAGCCTGAATCGTACACATACAGCGATGCACAACCCGTCACTTCACCGTGATGTTCCGCGACTGCGAATGAGCCAATATCACGAACGATTTCGTTACGCGAGCGAGGCAGGTTTTCACCCATGTTCGCCCAGTAAGTCACCATGCCTTCCAGAGCTTCAACATCGGTTAGTCGCGCGGCACGTACTTTCACAGTTGACGTATCACGTTGTGCAAGGCGTTGGTTTGCTTGCTCAACGGCGTAAGCAACCTGTTTAGGTGAAACGCCACCCAAAGCGCTACGCTTCTCAAGACAAGATTCAATCGTCAGGATGTCATAAACATCTTCTTCAATGGTATCGGAGAACTCTTTCAGCTCTGCAATCGACAGCTCTTCTAATGCACAGCCTTTTGCAATGGCACCTACAACCGCCACACCAACAATATGGTGAGCTTCACGGAATGGAATGCCTTTCGCCACTAGGTAGTCAGCAAGCTCAGTCGCATTTGCGTAACCTTGTTTCGCCGCTTCTAGTGTACGCTCACCGTTCACTTTAATGCCGTCGAAACATAGCGCCGCCATTTCCATACAGTCGTTCCACGTATCTAACGCATCAAACAAGCCTTCTTTGTCTTCTTGCATATCTTTGTTGTAAGCAAGTGGCAGGGCTTTCACTGTCATCATCATGCCAGCAAGCGAACCATATACACGGCCAGTCTTACCACGGATAAGCTCTAGCGCATCTGGGTTCTTCTTCTGAGGCATGAGAGAAGAGCCCGATGTCACGGTATCAGCAAGTTCGATAAAATTAGACTCGCCTGAGTTATAGAAGATCATATCTTCAGCCAAACGCGAAAGGTGCAGCATAGAGATAGAAGCAATCGACATCAGCTCCATCACATGATCGCGATCCGATACTGAATCCAGGGAGTTTCTTGTCGCTCTTCTGAAACCAAGGTTATGCGCAAGCTGCTCACGATCCATTGGGTAAGCCGTTCCAGCCAGAGCGCCTGAACCTAGCGGACAAGTATCTAAACGCTTAATCGCATCGCTTAAACGTGAGTAGTCACGTTCAAACATTTCAACATACGCCAAACACCAATGTGCGAACGTTACTGGCTGAGCACGTTGTAAGTGCGTGTAACCAGGAAGCACGGTACCTTGATGTTCTTTCGCCACAGACACCATTTGCGACTGGAGTCTGTCTAACGCAATCAAAAGTTGCTGGCCTTGCTGACGACACCAAAGTTTTAGGTCGGTTGCCACCTGATCGTTTCTCGAACGGCCAGTATGGAGCTTCTTACCTAAGTCACCCACTTTGCCGATCAGTTGCTGCTCTACCCATGAGTGAATGTCTTCAGCATCTGAACGTAGAATTTGATGAGGGTCTTCCATCACTTCAAGCTTTAGCTCATTCAGCGCTAACTCAAGTTTTTGCTGCTCTTCTTCCGTCAGCACATCCACCGACTGCAGTGCTTTCGACCAAGCAATTGAACCAACAATGTCTTGCTCAGCCAATCGGTAATCAAAGCGAAGCGAATCGTTGAAGTCTTTGAACCTAGTGTCTGCTGCTTGGGTAAATCTTCCGCCCCATAATGCCATTGCGTCTCTCCTAACTGCTCAGTGTTCACACTCTGTAACTTAGTGATTATTTTCACTTACATGATGCTTTAAGGTGTGATGAAATTGGATTAAATCCGTTGCCTCATTTTGTATGATCCAAACTTACGGCAAATTGAAGTAAAAATAAAGTATTAATTCAATTATTTTACATAAATATTCATTGTTAAGTTATTTGATATGATTTTTATGAAAAAAGCCAGAACACGAATGTTCTGGCTTTTACTATTTAGAGTGCGATAGTTTTGGACGAGTCGACCTAGGATAAAGTAAATAGCCTAGTCGATTGTCTCAATCGAAATTACTTCTCTTTTTTCATCTCGTTCAGTGCACGGATACGGCTTGATAGTGAGTAAAGGCGGATAAAGCCTTCAGCGTGGCTTTGGTCGTAAACTTCGTCTTCACCAAAGGTTGCAAACTCTTCGCTGTATAGGCTGTTGTCTGAACGCTTCTGCGTCACAATCGCGTGGCCTTTGTATAGTTTAACAACCACTTCACCGTTAACATCTTGTGCTAACTCTTCAGATGCCGCCAAGATAGACTTACAAAGTGGCGTGAACCAACGGCCATCGTATACAAGGTGAGATGCTTTCACGCCCAGCTCTTCACGGAATTCAAACGCTGTTTTATCTAGCACGAGTTGCTCTACTGCACGCAGCGCTTCCATCATGATTGTGCCACCCGGAGTTTCGTAACAGCCACGAGACTTCATACCTACAAGACGGTTCTCAACGATGTCGATACGACCTACACCGTGCTTCACGCCTTTCTCGTTTAGGTAAACGAGTGCGTTGTATGGCGTCATACTCTCGCCATCTACTGCCACTACCGCACCTTTTTCTACTTTAAGCGTGACGTATTCTGCTTCGTTTGGCGCTTGCTCTGGATCCACAGTCCAAGCCCAGCAATCGTCATTTGGCGCATTCCATGTGTCTTCTAGAACACCACCTTCTGTTGAGATGTGCCATGCGTTTGCATCACGAGAGTAGATCTTAGTCAGAGATGCAGTACAAGGGATGTTACGCTCCGCAAGGTAGTCGAGACACTCTTCACGGCTCACGAGATCCCACTCACGCCAAGGTGCGATAACGTGTAGATCTGGGGCAAGCGCTGCAAATGCGCCTTCGAAACGAACTTGGTCGTTACCTTTACCTGTACAGCCGTGACACAGCGCGTCCGCACCCACTTTACGTGCTACTTCTACTTGCGCTTTAGCAATAATAGGACGAGCCATTGACGTACCTAGCAGGTATTTGCCTTCATAGTAAGCGCCAGTTTTTAGTGTTGGGTAGATGTAGTCTGCAACCATCTCTTCTTTAAGGTCGGCAATGTAACACTCAGATGCACCTGATGCTTTCGCTTTCTCTTCGATGCCTTCTAGCTCTTCAGCGCCTTGACCTACATCGGCCACAAATGCCACAACTTCACAGTCGTAATTCTCTTTTAGCCACGGAATGATCACTGATGTATCCAGACCGCCAGAATATGCGACAACTACTTTACTTACTTGTTTAGCTTGAACTTTGCTCATTTTCTTTCTCCAAATTCCTTGCGCTGCGCTTGGCGGTCAGTGCTAAGGCTTCCTTTTAAAACAACTTAAAGATTTTTCTTACTATGCCTACCTGTCGGGTAAGCAAAAAATTCGTGTTAACCCTTACTTGGGTAGAAACTGTGTGCCGATGCTTTGGCCAGCAAACAGTGCTGTTAATTTTTCTGGGTAACGCCAAGTCGCCACTTCAATCGGGCGTCCTAAATCATTTGCCGCTTCAAGAGCTGCTTGAACTTTGACAATCATGCCGTCGGTAATCACTTTGGCTTCAATCAATTCGTTTGCTTTCGCTTCATCTAAGCTAGGAATCAAGTGGCCTTTGCCATCAAGAACGCCACTCACATCCGAAAGCAATACCAGTTCAGCATCTAGCGCACCTGCAACCGCGACCGCTGCTTGATCTGCGTTGACGTTCATCAATTGGCCTTCATTGGTTAAACCAATTGAACTGATGATTGGCAGTGCACCCGATTTTAGAATCGCTTGCAGTACAGCAGAGTTACCTGGAGTCGCGTTACCTACCGCGCCCAACTCTGGATCGAGTTCAGTAACATGACATAGACCGCCATCGGCTAGGCTAAGGCCAACTGCATTCAAGCCATCTTTAATCGCTTGGCCTTGTAGTAATTTGTTCGCCGTACCGGCCAATGCACCCGCAATAAAACCGATTTGGTCGTATGGGGTAACACGCAAACCGTTCTTCTTAACCGTCTCTAATTGCAACTTTGCCATCAACTCATCAACGAGGTAACCACCACCGTGAACAATTACGATTTCACGCTGCGCTTGCTGCTGATAGATCGCAATGGCATTAAAGAGTTGGCTCAGGGTATCAGTGCATGACAATGCTGCACCGCCTAACTTAACCACTAATGGAGTACTACTTTGTTCCGTCATAATGATTACTTCTCCGTTGTAGCTGGTTACAGCAAGCTAGCTAGCTCATCGAACCCGTAATGAATATTCAAACATTGCATCGCTTGACTGGATGCACCTTTTAATAGGTTATCGATCGCCGAGATAACAATGATGTGTTCACCTTGAACCTTCCATGCAATATCACAGAAAGGTGTGTATTCAACATTCTGAATTCTTGGTAGGTCATCACCAGTCAAACGAACCGCTGGCTTACTTAAGTACGCTTTTTCAAACGCTGCCTGGACTTGTTCTTCTGTTACACCTTCGACTAATTTCATTGTGGTCGTCGCCAAGATGCCACGTTTGAAATTACCAAGATGAGGCGTGAAGATAACGTCTTGGCTAAGATGTGAAACGATTTCTGGTTGATGACGATGGTTAAACACACCATAAGCTTGCAGGCTGACTTCGCAGAAGCTATTCACCATGCTTGCCTTGCGACCCGCACCGGACACACCGCTGGTTGCGTTGATGACAGGCCACTGACTGCCATCTAATAGCTTCTCTTCAATCAATGGTCTAATCGATAACTGAGCGGCCGTGGTATAACAACCTGCCACTGCTACGAGCTGCGCTTGCTTGATAGCTTCTGCGTTCCATTCTGCTAAGCCGTAAGCTGCTTGGTCTAGCCATCCTGAGTGTTGATGTTCGAACCCATAAAATTTTTGATAAAAGCCTTCACCTTTTACACGGAAAGCACCCGATAAATCAAACACCTGGCAATCATTTTCTAGAAAGATTGGGGCTAAATCATGGCTCACTTCATGGGCAGTCGCGAGGAAAATCACGTCGCTCTCTTGCGCAACTTTAGCCACATCCGTTAGAGGCTGAACTGGCATATCAATGACGCCTGCCAACTTACCATGTAGCTGGCCAATGCTCTTGCCTGCATCAACACTGTTCGCAGAAACGTATAAGCCTGACAGTGTTAATTTAGGGTGTTTCTGCACCATAAGAGCAAGCTCTGCGCCTGTGTAGCCGCTTGCGCCAATGATTGTTGTTTTTAGCATCTCAACGTTTGACATCGAATCCATCCAATAACTCGGTTCTAAAGGTAAAAATCACAAAGCCGATAATGACTATTAATTTTATTTTTTAACTATATTGTGATTTTTTATTCAATAAAAATGATTTAATATGTGTTTTACCCTCTTAATGGACCTCTGTCAATAGTGGAGAGAAAGATAATATGCATTTACCAAGTTTTACTGAGGTTTACCAAGGCCTCATTTCCACCTCTTCAATCAGCTCAACCGACCCTAATTGGGACGAAGGCAACGTAAAAGTGATAGAGAAGCTCGCGACATGGCTTAAAGACCTAGGCTTTGAGGTAGATGTTGTAGAAGTGGAAGAGGGAAAGCATAACCTGATTGCGAAGAAAGGCAGTGGAACCGGAGGACTTCTCCTAGCAGGCCACAGTGATACCGTGCCATTTGATGAAGGTCGCTGGAACTACAACCCACACGCCCTTACTGAAGATAACAATCGTTTTTATGGTTTAGGCACCGCCGATATGAAAGGCTTCTTTGCGTTTATTATCGAAGCAGTAAAAAAAGTCGATTGGTCGAAGCAAACTAAACCTCTCTATATATTAGCGACCTGCGATGAAGAGACGACGATGCTTGGTGCTCGCCATTTTACTGAAGATGCCCCAATCAAGCCGGACTACTGCATTATTGGAGAACCGACGAGTCTTGTGCCTGTTCGCGGCCATAAGGGCCATGTTGCAAATGCCGTGCGGGTGACGGGCAAATCTGGGCACTCATCCGATCCTGCTTTGGGTGTGAATGCTATCGAGATCATGCATGAAGTCCTGTTCGCGATCATGCAGCTCAGAGATAAGTTGATTAAAGAGTACCATCACCCTGGTTTCGCCATTCCAAGCCCCACGCTCAACTTAGGCCATATTCACGGCGGCGACAGCGCAAATAGAATCTGCGGCTGTTGTGAGTTGCACTACGACGTTAGGCCACTCCCAGGCATTAGTTTGGATGGTCTCGATAATATGTTAAGAGGCGCGCTTGCCGAAGTAGAAGCCAAATGGCCGGGAAGAATTGAAATCACACCACTGCATGAACCGATCCCCGGATATGAATGTCAACACGATCATCCTTTCATCGAGGGCATGGAGCATATTTGTCAAACTTCTTCTGAAACAGTAAATTACTGTACCGAAGCGCCGTTCCTACAACAGTTATGCCCAACCCTAGTCTTAGGGCCAGGCTCGATTGATCAGGCCCATCAACCCGATGAGTTTTTAGCATTTGAATTTATCGATCCGACAATAAACATTTTATCTAAATCCATTTATCAATATTGTTTTAGCTAATTACCAACGCCCACATAGCACTCAATTTACAAACTTGTTTATTGAGTGCTACTTACCACTCGTTTTGTAATTTAATTTCATCATTTATTAGTAATTTGATTGCATTTGAATTGAAACATTCACTTGCAAACTAAATGCAAACTTAGTGTGCTTTATTTGACTCAGGGCGACATTTTTGGTAGATTGTCTACTTCGCAAGGAACATTGGATGTAATTTTTTTACAAGGCAGGATGACAATGAACGAGAAATACGCTGCACTGAAAAGTAACGTTAGCATGCTAGGACGCTTGCTGGGCAACACCATTCAAGATGCCCACGGTGACGTTATTTTAGAAAAAGTGGAGACGATCCGTAAACTTTCCAAATCTGCCCGTGCGGGTAATCAAGCTGATCGCGAGAGCCTAATAGAAGAAATAAAAAACCTGCCAAACGAGCAGCTAACCCCAGTAGCACGAGCATTTAACCAATTTCTAAATCTGACCAACATGGCAGAGCAGTACCATACGATTTCACGCCACTGTGAAGAGCATGTCTGCGAACCTGATGCCATTAATTCTCTTTTCTCAAAGCTAAGCCAGAACAACATTAGCAAGCTTGACGCTGCACAAGCGGTTCGCGACCTAAACATTGAACTGGTACTGACTGCACACCCAACAGAAATCACTCGTCGCACCATGATCAACAAGCTTGTTAAGACTAATGAATGTCTGTCTAAATTGGAGCTGAGCGATCTTTCTTACAAAGAGCGTCACAAAACCGAGCGCCGTTTAGAGCAGTTGATTGCTCAAGGCTGGCACTCAGATGTGATTCGTCAGCAGCGTCCTACGCCTCTTGATGAAGCGAAATGGGGTTTTGCGGTTGTTGAAAACTCGCTTTGGGAAGCGGTTCCAGATTTCCTGCGCGAGCTTGACGAGCGTTTAGAAGGCTACCTAGGCGAAGGTCTACCAATCGATGCGCGACCAGTACACTTCTCATCTTGGATGGGTGGTGACCGCGATGGTAACCCGTTTGTTACGCATAAAATCACTCGTGAAGTACTGCTTCTGTCTCGCTGGAAAGCGGCAGATCTTTACCTAAACGACATTAACGAGCTAGTCAGCGAACTGTCGATGACGCAATGTAACGATGAAGTTCGTGCACTTGCGGGTGAAGGTGAGCACGAACCTTACCGTGCTGTATTGAAAGGGCTACGTAGCCTATTAAACGAAACGAAAGATATTCTCGATGCAAAAGTTCACGGTGAGAAGCTTGCAGTTAAAGCGCCTCTACAACGTGTAGAACAACTTTGGGATCCGCTATACGCTTGTTACCAGTCTCTGCATGAATGTGGCATGGGCATCATCGCTGATGGCTCATTACTGGATACGCTGCGCCGAATCAAAGCATTTGGTGTTCACCTTGTTCGTCTTGATATCCGCCAAGAAAGCACCCGTCACTCAGATGTCCTATCTGAGCTGACACGCTACCTCGGCATCGGTGACTACGATCAGTGGAGCGAGCAAGACAAAGTTGCTTTCCTGACCAACGAACTGGCTTCAAAGCGCCCTCTTCTTCCACGAGACTGGGAGCCATCGGAAGCCGTTAAAGAAGTTCTCGATACGTGTAAGATTGTTGCAGCTCAGCCACGTGAAGCTTTTGGTGCTTACGTGATTTCTATGGCTCGCACGGCATCTGACGTTCTCGCCGTACACCTACTTCTTCAAGAAGCAGGCTGTCCTTACCGCATGGATGTTTGCCCGTTGTTCGAAACACTAGACGATTTGAACAACGCAGAAGACGTGATCAAGCAGCTAATGGGCATTGACCTTTACCGTGGTTTCATCCAAAACCACCAGATGGTCATGATCGGTTACTCAGACTCAGCAAAAGATGCTGGCGTAATGGCGGCTGGTTGGGCGCAATACCGTGCAATGGAAGCGCTTGTGAAAGTAAGCGAAGACGAAGGTGTTGAACTGACTCTATTCCACGGCCGTGGCGGTACAGTAGGACGTGGTGGTGCTCCTGCACACGCAGCGCTTCTTTCTCAGCCACCACAAAGCCTGAAAGGCGGTCTACGTGTAACTGAACAAGGCGAAATGATTCGCTTTAAACTTGGGCTACCAGACGTCGCCGTAAACAGCTTCAACATGTACGCGAGTGCGATTCTAGAAGCCAACCTTCTACCGCCACCAGCACCTCAGCAAGAGTGGCGTGACCTAATGGATGTACTTTCAGAAGTATCGTGCGAAGCATACCGTAAGGTTGTTCGTGGTGAACCTGATTTCGTTCCATACTTCCGCCAAGCAACGCCTGAACTTGAGCTAGGCAAACTGCCGCTAGGCTCAAGACCTGCCAAGCGTAATCCTAATGGTGGAGTAGAAAGCTTGCGTGCGATTCCATGGATTTTCTCATGGAGCCAAAACCGCCTTGTTCTACCAGCATGGTTGGGTGCGGGTGAAGCGATTCAATACTCAGTAGATAAAGGTCATCAATCGCTGCTAGAAGAGATGTGTCGTGAATGGCCGTTCTTCTCAACTCGCTAGGTATGCTAGAGATGGTTTACTCGAAGTGTAATATCGAAATCTCTCGATACTACGATGAGCGCTTAGCCGATCCAGCGCTACTGCCTCTTGGCGATCGTCTACGCGAGCAGCTTCAGTCTGACATCAAAGCGGTGCTTAACGTCGAGAACAATGAAAACCTTATGCAAAGCGACCCTTGGGGCCTAGAGTCAATTCGTCTGCGTAATATCTACGTTGAGCCATTGAACATGCTCCAAGCTGAGCTTCTTTACCGTACTCGCCAATCAGAAACACCGCCAGTTGAACTTGAAGAAGCGCTGATGGTGACGATTGCCGGTATCGCAGCAGGTATGCGTAACACGGGCTAACCTCTGCATTAAGGTAGTGAAAACTGTTGAAAGGCCGCTTTAGCATGACTAAAGCGGCCTTTTTATTGCCTGTGAATCACGATGCTGAAAATGCATTCAACTATGTAACAAAACTCGAATTGCATCCTCATTGCAATAGATCTATCTAAAGTAAACCCAAAATGGCGCACCACAATAGAATTTCCCTCCCAAGAGTTACGCTATTGAGTTTTTTGTTAGTTTTTTGACAAAAAATTTCCAACTATTCTACTTTATGCTTATTATTTAGATATAATAACCGACCAAGCGAGAGCCACAACAACTATTATTCTCGCATCTTCGATTCCCTCAGAGTAATCGATCCTAGGTGATAAACGGCTTACATATGGAGACATTGCCAACGTAGTAATAAGTTGGTCCAGCTTAAACGAACTGATGATTAAGTGCCTCAAGAAGCACAACAGATGTTTAAGCAATTTTGAAGTTTATTGACCATTTGGATTGAAGACATGTCATTACCACACGTTATCCTTACCGTTCTTAGCACTCGCGATGCAACGGGCTATGATATTACAAAAGAATTTTCAGCGAGCATTGGTTACTTCTGGAAGGCGAGCCACCAGCAAGTTTACCGCGAACTCAACAAAATGGCTCAAAACGAGCTGGTTACTTGTGTGCTAGAGCCTCAAGAAGGCAAACCAGACCGTAAAGTTTACTCAATCACCGATGCAGGCCGCAGCGCTTTGGGCGAATGGTTCGATCAACCGACTGCTCACCCAACCGTTCGTGACGAGTTTTCTGCGAAGTTAATGGCTTGTGCCGTTCAGCCATCTGCCCCTTTCCGCATTCAATTATCAGAGTTGGTTGAAGAATCTCGCAAGCTTGTTCAACACTATCAAGAAATCGAATCTGCGTACTACTCAACACCTGCGACGCTAGACAAACAGCAACGTTTGGAGCGCCTGACTCTTCGCCGCAACATGCTTGTTCGCAACGCATGGATTGATTGGGCAGAAGAAGTTCTACTTGAGCTAGATGCGCTAGAAGCTAATCGCCCCTACCAAGACCTCACATAGCTGTAAAAACAAAAGAAGCTTGCTAGTACTCACTAGCAAGCTTCTTTTTTAGGATCTATTTTTAGGAACTGTTGAACACCGAGCTGAACATTATGGTGCTAATCGATGTATGGGTCTAACCCATCGACTAGATTCCGTCACCGCCGATAAAACTTTGAGAGCGACCATTAAACTGCTGATCCATATCCAGTGATGGCTTATCGGTTTTAGGCCTTCCAACCACCTTCGCTGGTACACCTGCCACTGTGGTGTGCGGAGGCACGGCTTGAAGGACCACAGAACAAGAACCAATTTTAGCGCCTTCACCGACTTCAATGTTACCCAGAATCTTAGCACCCGCACCAATCATCACACCCTCACGGATTTTCGGATGGCGATCACCGCCCTCTTTACCTGTACCACCTAAAGTGACATCCTGAAGAATTGAGACGTCATTTTCTACTACAGCAGTTTCACCAATAACGATACCTGTTGCGTGATCGAGCATGATGCCGTGACCGACTTTCGCTGCAGGGTGAATATCCACCTGACAAGCCACCGAAATTTGGTTTTGAAGATAGGTAGCCAGAGCGATTCGACCTTGTTTCCAAAGCCAGTTAGCAACACGATAGCCTTGCAGCGCATGGTAGCCTTTCAAGTAAAGAAGCGGCATGGAATACATAGAAACCGCGGGATCGCGATGCACCACTGCACAAATATCACAAGCCGCCGCGGACGTTATCGAAGGATCTGAACTGAAGGCTTCTTCAACGACTTCGCGCACCGCCATCGCTGGCATTGAGGCGGTATTGAGTTTATTCGCTAAGATAAAGCTCAATGCAGCTGCAAGGCTTTCATGCTTGATAATGGTGGCATGGTAGAAGCTGGCTAGCATCGGCTCTTGTTCCGATTGCTCGCGCGCTTCTCGCACTATTGCTTTCCATACGTTTTGTTTTTCACAATGCTTCATACGTATCCTTTGAAGCTCACTGGCCAGTTATCTTCGCTAATCAAACATAACGCTAGTGAGCGGTTTCCTTACTCTTTTCTATTGCTCTGCTTTCTTCTCTCGACCTAACAGATCTTGTCCTGCCAAGCGTGCATCCTTCCCTTGATACAATACTTGATAAATTTGGTCAACAATTGGCATCTCGACACCCAGACGATTCGCCAATAACCAAACCTCTTTGGTATTTCGGTAGCCTTCAACAACCTGACCAATCTCCTCTTGAGCTTGGTCTGCGTTTTTACCTTGGCCTAACGCTAAACCGAATCGACGGTTACGTGATTGGTTATCGGTACAAGTCAGTACTAAATCGCCCAGTCCAGACATGCCCATAAACGTATCAGGTTTTGCACCTAGAGCCACACCTAAACGAGTCATCTCAGCCAAACCACGCGTAATCAAAGCAGTACGCGCATTAGCACCAAAGCCCATACCATCGGACATACCTGCACCGATCGCTATCACGTTCTTAACCGCACCACCTAACTGCATGCCAGTAAAGTCATCATTGGCATACACACGGAAGGTTTTGCTACAGTGGATTTTATCTTGAAGGTCGGTAACAAACTCAGTATCGGAAGAAGCCACCGAAATAGCCGTTGGCATACCCATCGCAAGTTCTTTGGCAAAGGTAGGTCCCGATAGCACGGCAAGCGGATAATCTTTACCAATCACATCGTAAGCCACTTCTTTCAATAGACGGCCAGTCTCTGGCTCAAGCCCTTTCGTCGCCCAACACACACGATGCTCTGCGTTTAAGTATGGTTTGATGCTGTTTAGAACAATACCAAATACATGGCTTGGAACAACAACCAGTAAGTCTTTACTTGCTTGAACCGCCTTCTCTAGGTCCGATTCAACAATCAAAGACTCAGGGAAATCGATGCCAGGTAGAAATTCATGGTTAGCGCGATCGGCTTCAAGACGCTGCATGTGCTCAGCTTCATGCCCCCAGATCACCACATTAGCACCGTTTCGAGCCAATGAAATCGCCAGTGACGTTCCGTAAGAGCCTGCACCAATCACGGTCATTGCAATCTCTTTCCCATAGGCATTATCGATAGTTTTTTCCATTAATCCGCCTGTCGCTTGAATACTGTTGCCACTGCATAAGTGGCTAAATAAAGAAATGAGCTCTCCTTTAAAACAAGGAGGCGCTCAAATAAAAAATGCACAATGCATCTCATGACGCTTTGTGCATTCTATCTCTATGCTAAGCCTAGGTCATTAGCCTAAGCTCAGTAAACCTTAGCCGAAAAATTAAGCTTCTGCTTGACCTTCGCCTTGACCAGCTTGCTGCTGTAGGTAGTTCATGAACAGAGCATCGAAGTTCACTGGAGCTAGGTTCAGTTGTGGGAATGTACCTTTGATTACTAGGCTAGAGATTGTTTCACGTGCATATGGGAATAGGATGTTCGGGCAGAATGCACCTAGACAGTGTGCAAGCTGACCTGCTTCCATTTTCTCAGCAGTGAAAATACCACCTTGCTGAACTTCACATAGGAAAGCCGTCTCGTCTGCGTTCTTAACAGTCACTGTTAAACGTAGAACAACTTCGTATACACCTTCGCCTAGCTCACGGCTTTGAGTATCTAGATCAAGCTTCACATCTGGGTTCCACTCTTTTTGGAACATGCTTGGCGAGTTTGGTGCTTCAAAAGAGATATCTTTTAGGAAGATACGTTGGATAACGAAGTTTTGCGCTTCTTGTTGTGGTGCTGCTTCAGCCATGGTTTAAATCCTTAAATTCGGTTCGATATGTCTGTTTTGAGACTAACCGAGAGACTTTGTATTGACTAGGTTTAACCACGATTACGTGGAAAACATCACAACTCTCGGCGTCAACCGCTGCCTTTTTCGACAGGCAGCGTAAAAATCAATCTCAGGCTTACTTCTTACCACGAACTAATGGAAGATTTGCTTCACTCCAAGCAGTCAATCCATTTTTCAGTAAGTTCACGTTTTCGAAGCCTGCTTTAGCTAGTAGGTTAGCACTCTCTTGCGCCGTTTGACCCGTTTTGCATACTACGATGATTGGGTCTGATTTACGGTTTTCAAGGCTGCCGAAGTTACCCGCTTTAATGTCTGATGGCAAAATGTGAACTGAGTCCGTAATGTGACCCTTTTTGTACTCATCTTTCGAGCGGATATCGACCACTAAACCACTTTCGCGGTTCATTAGTGTAGTCGTTTGCGCTGCAGTGATTTCTTTGTAAGCCATAGTCGAAGACTTAACAATATTCATGATAAGAGCAGCCAATAGACCAACCCATACCAAAGACAAAATCATATTGTGTTGAAAAAACTCGATGTATTCTTGCATATCAGTGCTCTTGCAATAAGTGACGTTAAAAAACGTAGACGATAAATCAGTCGGTGAGTATAGCGAGGATAGTCAGGCTAAGCTAGATCGGATAGGAAGTTCATAATAAGGGGTTACTTACTTACGCCTTAGAATGCCAACGTCATCACGCTTAATGGTTTAATCGCAGCCTAGCCACAACTCGATGTATAATCCGTTAACTGGGCAGTGCCATTAAGCAGCACCCCATGATATGTTGCTTGAACCATTTGGTAATCTAACTCAGGCGCTAAGTAGTAGGTAATCTCATCGGCACCGGACTGACGAATAGGCAAAACATTTAAAGTTCCCCACTTTTTGGTCTCAATGGTTTTTTTATCTAACTGACGGTACTGATACTCTTCAACTTTATCCGTCGCCTGACGGGCAAGTTCAAACTCCTTCAACCCTTGAAACGTATATTGACGGATTTGAGCACCAATTGTATCGATGTCTCTTAGTGGCAACTCATCATGCTGATAGAACTTAATATCGCCATCTAAATTCACTTGCGACATATACGCGCCATTAGATTGAATACCAGTTGTACCTGCATATCTCGGTTTTTAAACCCAGACACCTGCTGATGAAAATGCTGAGTTAACCACTGATTTGATTCACTTTGAAAAACCATCTCTGATTTTTGCTCGTAGGTAGTGCCGATTCCTAAAATACTCGCGCGGCTACGGCTACTAATTTCTACTGTATTGCCTTGCCATAATTCACTGCGAGTCATGAAACCCGTTGGAATACCACTTAAAGAGAGGCGATAGTGGTAGCTCTTTTCGCAGCTAAGTTCTTGCTGTGGTGTAACTTGTGCCTGAGCAACTGGAACAAGTGCAATTAGCGATAGTAGACTGGAGAGTACTAAGGGCGATTTATTCACTAAAATACCTCATTCACATTGAGGTAAAAGTTAGTGTCGCCTTCTGCATAGCCCACATCAAAGCGTAAGTTAATGCGATCTTTTACTCGAAAGCGAAAGCCAGTGCCAACACTTGTCAGTAAATCATTAGTAAGAGCACTGACATCATCGGCCACACTGCCCGCTCCCCCCAAAAACCATGCCATAGCGCTGAAAAACAGGCAGTCGGTATTCTACTTGTGCCATGGCCATGTTCTCGGCACGATACTGGCCTTTATGAATACCACGCAGGGCACTAGAGCCCCCAAATCCGGCAGCATATTCCATGGGGTATCACCTTGAGAAAATTGCCCCTGCACTTGCCAGGCAATCAAGCCAGGTACTGGGGTTAAATTAATGTAATTGGCGAGTTCAACATCATAGCGTGAGAAACTCGACTCACTTTGGTCGTTGTAATAAAGCCCCGCATCAACTTGAAATAACCAGCCTTGACTGGCATTTAATCGGTAATCTCGCGAATCATAACTGCTGCTCACGACGACACCAGAACTTAGATTACTCGGCAGGTCATAAAATGCAGGGTAAGCCGTATCGCCTTCAATTCGTTCAAGGTCGTTAGCTTTTGCGTACGTCGCTTCGGCGCCAATGCCGACAAAATAGTTAGGCCTTAACTGAGTGAGCCACATCGGCTTAAAAGAGTAGAGAACTTCATCAAACTCATGCTTGTTAGCCTCGTTGTTACCATCGCTCACACCTTGCCCGTAATACACGGCTGCTTCATTATGCAGTTCAACTTCAAACAATAAGCGATTCTGATCGCCATTAAAGTAACTCATGTTCTCAAATGACACGCCGTAAGAGCCATTCATTGAAACAAATGAGTTCACAACCAATGAAGATGGCTGACTGTCGTTTTCCTCATCCAAATCATATAAACCGACCATTAGCAGACCGACACCAAATTTTTTCTCTGGTGTGTAATAGGCGGTAGGTAAATAGCTCATATCGATACTTTTTTGATCATCATAATCACCATCAGCGCCAAAGTAATCGAGAACATTATCCACCCAGGTGGGCTGCATATCAGCTGGAGTTTCAAAAAGCGGGGAGACTTGAGGATGGGCTTCAGCACGAAAAGACAAAGCGCCTATAGCCAGATAAAAAGCCAGATAAAACGGTTTAATAATCATTTAAAACAACTTTAGAAAAAGGCACCGAATCAGAAGCTAAGGTGCCAATACAACAGTAGATTTGAAATCAATGAGCGAAATCCTAAATAAGTTCCGGAGCTCGTTTTCTTGCTTTGCGCTCAATGGCAATATTCACGAGCAAGTAAACCACGAACATCTGCATAAAGGCGGCGAACATAAACGATTCATCTTCTTGCGTGAACTCACCGACAATACCAACGCCTGCTAAAGTCATCGCCAATACACTAATTGACGCTAGAGCTTGTTTAGCCGTTAACCCAGATGCGATGAGTACGTGGTGAATATGAGTTCGGTCTGCTTTCAAAGGTGAACGCTTTTTCATTGCGCGTTTAATCATAACGGTTGCCATGTCCATTAGAGGAATCGCAATAATCCACAAAGCCGTCACTGGTCTCATTGCCACTTGGCCATTTGGAAGCCCATCAAACTGCTGTGTTGCAAATACAAGAAGCCAAACAATGGTAAAACCAACTAAGAAGCTCCCAGAGTCACCCATAAAGACTTTGTACTTAGATTTCACTTTTAAACCGAGGTTTACTACCACATAGGGCAGCATTGCGGCGATAAAAAACAAACAGAATCGAGCCAGTTCAATACAACCCGAAGAATAGAACAGGATACCAAGGCTGCCTATCGTACAAGCAGCCAGCACTCCGAGCAGACCATCAATACCATCCACCATGTTAAAGGCAGTCACACAACCAATAATGGCCGCAGTAGTAAAGATGAGTGCTTCTCCACCTAGAGCAATGGAGCCATTTCCGAGTAAATTACCTAAATAAGAAAGAGATATCCCTTCAATCTTAACTAGCCAGATAGAAAGGAAGCTTAAAATAAGAAGGCGGTAGCTGGCGCGGATATCCAGTTTGTCATCGACAAGGCCAACAACCACTAGAATTGCACTGAAACAAAGATATTCAAGTTTGTATAGAAGAGGGCCAGAAGAAAACAAAATCACGACACACAGTCCGAGAAACGTAGCGAGCCCTCCCACTAAAGGAATATGGCCATTGTGTGACTTCCTTTCACACGGTACATCGACAAATTTAAAATCTACAGCCCATTTTCTCAGCCATAGCAGAGACATTGTCGACACCACCATTGCCAATAGCGCCAAAAAAAATGTTTGCATTAAGCTTCCTAGCCATTTGTACTTTGAAAAGTATTCGTATTATAAAAAGGGCAGCTTACGCTGCCCTTACTGTATATCGAAACTATTTAATTAACAGAAGAATCAATTAAATTTCGCTACAGCCCCATTCCGGGAAGTGCTTACGCACGTAGCATTCAGTTCTTTTTCTGCGTCAGAGTATATCCGAGTATTAGCCTGACTCGCATCATTATCAACAGCGTTTACCATCCCTGCGCCGACTGTCACATTTGTGTGACGATCAATGACAATAAATGAACCTGTTGCAGGAAGTTTGCTATACTCGTCAATTGCCACCTTGTCAGTTAATGAAAGGTTTGTAAGTGCAATTTCATTCAAACTTAATGTTTCACTACCTTCTGCATGCTTATCTAAGGTATTTACATCAACTTTATGCGCAATCGTAGAAATTTTACCCGTACAAGATTTAGTCGCAAACTTGAAGATATACTCTTTATGTGTGCGAAGCGGGTTCTCATCCATCCATACCACGTGCGCCTGAAGTTTATTCGCTACAGATGGCTCATGACCAGTGTGAACTAGCATATCCCCACGAGACACATCAATTTCATCTTCTAACGTAAGTGTAATAGCTTGACCCGGTTGAGCCGTTTTTAGCTCAGCATCATAGGTATAAATACTCTTCACACGAGATGATTTACCCGATGGAAGGGCTGTCACTTCATCACCAACTTGAACAACACCCGATGCTAGCGTGCCGCAGAAACCACGAAAATCTAGGTTAGGACGGTTCACGTATTGAATCGGGAAGCGCATATGCTCAAGATCTTTATCTTGATCGATCTTAACGGTTTCAAGCAGCTTCATCAGTGTTGCACCTGGGTACCAATCCATGTGCTCACTTGGCGTTACCACGTTGTCGCCTTTCAGTGCAGAGATTGGTACAAAGCGGATATCGTCAATGTTGAAGTTCTTCGCCATCTCACGGTAATCCGCTTTAATCTTCTGATAAACTTCTTGGCTGTACTCCATTAGGTCCATCTTGTTGATAGCAACAATGATGTGCTTAATGCCCAGCAAACTACAGATGTAGCTATGACGACGAGTTTGAGTTTGAATGCCATGACGGGCATCAACCATCACAATCGCAAGTTCACAAGTCGACGCACCTGTTACCATGTTGCGCGTGTACTGCTCGTGCCCTGGAGTATCGGCAATAATGAACTTACGCTTATCGGTTGAGAAGTAACGGTAAGCAACATCGATAGTAATGCCTTGCTCACGTTCAGATTGAAGACCATCCACCAGCAGCGCTAAGTCAAACGCTTCGTCTGTGGTATTGAACTTTTGCGAGTCTTTTTCAATCGCTGCCATTTGATCTTCGTAAATCAGCTTACTATCAAACAGTAGACGACCAATCAGAGTCGACTTACCGTCATCTACGTTGCCGCACGTTAGGAAACGCAACAAATCTTTGTTTTCATGTACTTTCAGATATGCTTCGATATCTTCTGCAATCAATTCTGATGAATGTGACATTTCTTTCTTCCCTATTGCTGGTCAAACACGCTATTCACCTTTGTGAATGCTGAACTGTGTTTAAGCCAAAAAATTAGTTGTAAAAATTATCAAGAGTCTCGAAAAAGCGTTGTTTCTCGTTGACTGGTAATTGGTTAATCCCTGCCGCCGCTTTGCGGCGCCACCCGTCGCAAACTGAGTACAAACCTCGTCTGCACCGGTTCGGTTGCTGAGTGGTGCTCGCACGCTGACGGTATAGTCACTTTGATTACCATTTAGCGTAATCACTGCATGTGCTTTATCTGGTGATTGGTTTGCCAACGCATTGCCAAACACACCACTGATTCGCCTTGCCCAAGCTTCACAAGGCAGTTCATAGACTTCCGCTGCACTGGTACTAAAACTTGGTGCTAATGCGCTAACGTGGGCATTATCTTCTTCATAGCCCGCTTTAAGCACAAAATATGGCGAGATAGGATCGTCGAGTAAATCAAATGGAGAGTTGTAACGGAATAGCTTTACAAACAGCGACTCTGGCTCAATATGAAGATCTTCCAAGGTTGCACCATAACCGTTGTAATTGATCAGCGTACCTAACTCTTTAAGGTATTCCCTTTGCTCCGCTGACAGGCCTTGCTTATCTGCTAGGCTTCTGCTGCAACAAACATGTTGTCACCGTATGCCCCAACAATTGCCCAGGTAGCAAATTGGCCACCCAGATAGTCATTGATAAGTAAGCTTGTACACGTGTTGGCATCAAGGTTGATCAAAGCGGTGAGATTGCTTGATTGAGGCACATCACCAGAGCGATGGTGATCACAATAGAAAATCGGTACGTCTCTATCAATCAGTGAGTAAAGCGCATCGATGTTCTTTTCCATCGAGATGTCTAGTACAGTGACGCCACTAACATCATTTCGAGCTTCGACTTGTTGCAGTAACTTAATGTCTCGTTTAACACCCGTCACCAGCGTAGAGGTTTTAGGCTCTGCTTTACGAAGTTGCAGCAGTGCAATGATGCCGTCTGCATCTCCGTTAAACACATCATAATGCACCATCATCTCCTCCTAAGCTCAAGTAACCTAGCTCGGAGAGCTGACTGACAACATCCAGCGCGCATTCTTCAATGCTTTTACCTGCGGTCAGTACGTGAACCTCCGGAGATATTGGAGCCTCGTAGGCAGAATCGATTCCAGTAAAGTGTTTGATTTCACCCGCTCTTGCTTTCTTGTAAAGGCCTTTTGGATCTCTGGCTTCACACACTTCAAGTGGCGTATCAACAAACACTTCTAAGAACTGTCCATCTTCAAACAAAGCTCTTGCTTGCTCTCTATCAGTAATAAATGGCGAAATAAAGGCAGTCAGAACAATCGTGCCCGAATCGACAAAGAGCTTAGCAACTTCGCCAATACGTCGGATGTTTTCAACTCTGTCTGAATCACTAAAGCCAAGATCTTTGTTCAAGCCATGGCGCACATTGTCGCCATCGAGTAAGTAGCTATGTTTACCAAGACTCAATAGCTTACTTTCAACGGCATTAGCAACCGTCGACTTACCCGAACCGCTAAGCCCAGTAAACCACAGCACCACTGGCTTCTGCTGCTTTAGCTGAACTCGATCTTGATGCGTAACAGTCGTGTTATGCCATACGACATCGTCGCTCACTGACTCATTCTGTTTACGCTCGTAAGGAGTGCCCATTAGAAGTAACCTTCGCGCTTTTTCTTCTCCATTGAACCAGCACTGTCGTGGTCAATGGCACGGCCTTGGCGCTCTGAAGTCGTCGTTAACAACATCTCTTGGATAACTTCCGTTAATGTTGTCGCTTCAGACTCAACAGCGCCTGTCAGTGGGTAACAGCCAAGAGTACGGAAACGCACCATTTTCTCTTCGACGACCTCACCTTCTTTAAGTTCCATACGCTCATCATCGACCATGATTAACATACCATCACGCTCAACAACTGGACGCTTTTCAGAAAGGTATAGGCCTGGGATTTCAATATCTTCTAGGTAGATGTACTGCCAAATATCCAACTCGGTCCAGTTTGAAAGCGGGAATACACGAATGCTTTCGCCTTTATTTACTTTACCGTTGTATGTGTTCCACAGTTCAGGGCGTTGGTTCTTTGGATCCCAACGGTGGTGCTCATCACGGAAAGAGTAAACACGCTCTTTCGCACGAGATTTCTCTTCATCACGACGCGCGCCACCAAATGCCGCATCAAAGCCATACTTATCTAGAGCTTGCTTTAGGCCCTGAGTTTTCATTACGTCTGTATGGTACGAACTACCATGAGTGAAAGGGCTGATGTTCATTGCCAAACCTTCAGGGTTTTGATGAACAAGGAGCTTCATACCCAGTTTATCTGCCATGTAGTCACGGAACTGGATCATCTCTTTGAATTTCCATGTTGTATCTACGTGCATAAGTGGGAAAGGAGGCACACCTGGCGCAAATGCTTTGCGAGCAAGGTGAAGCATAACTGAAGAGTCCTTGCCTACCGAGTAAAGCATTACTGGGTTATCAAACTCTGCCGCGACTTCGCGCATGATATGAATGGACTCTGCTTCAAGTTGCTTCAAGTGAGTCATACGTTCTGGAGAAATCTTCATCTCAATTGTTCCATGTTTATTTGGCAGCTAAATCCCTTATTTCTCAACTCAATAACGTTGAAAAATACATAGCTATAAAGCTTCACCAATTAGTAGTTCATTATCCATTTACGAGAATAAGGATACCCTCGTTTAGACACAAATAGTTATAACGAATATAGATAAGATAAACCGACTAGCGTCACAGCACTGTAGACTAAGCTAACTGGCAACCCTACCTTAATAAAATCAATCAGTTGATATTGGCCAGCATTAAAGACCATTAAATTTGTCTGGTAACCGTAAGGGCTAATAAAGCTCGCACTGGCGCCAAACGCCACTGCCATAATGTAGGCAGAAGGCTCTACACCTAGAGAAGACGCTAACCCCATAGCAATTGGAAACATTAGCGCCGCCGCCGCATTGTTTGTGACCAGTTCGGTTAGCCACCAAGTGGCTAGATAGATCACGCACAAGGCAATAAATGGAGTGAGATAATCTTGATTGGACATGACCCATTCATCCAATAAAACGGGCACACCAGCGTTAGTCAAAGCATGAGAAAGTAACAGAGCCGAAGAGATAATCAGCCAAATAGAGGTTGGTAAACGTTGTAAGATTTCATTCGCTGTGAGTGAGCGAGTAAAAAGCAGCGCACTGAGCAGTAAAAGCATGCTTTGAAATAAAGGTACGAATCCTAGCGCCGACATTGCAATCGCGAGCCCAAAGCCCCCTACTGCAAACCACTCTTTATTCGTAGACAGCGTTTGCTCGGTTTCAACACCGCTCAGAAGATAAAAGTTTTTACTGATATTGTGTCGATGTTTAAAGTCTTCACCTACCGCGAGTACTAGGAAATCACCGGGTTTAAGCACCACATCACCCAGCTTGCCAGAAATATGTTCACCATCGCGCTTAATCGCGACCACTGCTGCATCAAACAACGCACGAAAACCCGTTCGCTTCAGCGTTTTTCCCACCAGCACACTTTCCGGCCTAACAATCACCTCGGATAAGTTATCTAAAGGCAAGCCATTTTTATTGGCAAATGAGGCTAAACCAGAAAACTGCTCGAGCAAGGTTACCTTTTTGATATCACCACTAAAAAGAAGACGGTCGCCCTCTTGAATCACTTCACTCGGAGTAACTGGAGATATCAGCTGCCCGGCTCGTTGAATCTCAACCAAAAACAAAGACTCAAGATTACGTAGCCCATTTGCTTCAACCGTTCGGCCGACTAAACCAGAGCCTTGCATCACTTTAGTATCAATAAAGTAATCGGAAATCACTTTCTGCCTATCGACTCGATTCGGCAACCAGCGGCTTGCAAAAAACAGCGTGATACCACAAGTCACAACCAGCGCACTGCCAATCAATGTGAAATCAAAAAAGCCGAGAGCTGGGTAACCTGCTTCCACCACCATGGAGTTCACAATCAAGTTAGTGGAGGTACCCACTAACGTCAATGTGCCGCCGAGAATCGCAGCGTAAGAGAGTGGTATTAATAAGCGACTTGCCGGGTGATGTGGGTTATTACGAATCGGCGCCAGCATGGTGGAAACTACGGCCGTGTTATTCAACACAGAAGAAGAGAGCGCACTAAATGTAAACAGGTTCAACCAAGAACGTCGATAGTTTGCCTTGATGACATAATTAGCAACAAGACGTAACAATCGCGTTTTTTCCAATGCCAACGAGCAGACCATGAGCAAGATAAGAGTAAGCACCCCTTGATTGGCAAAACTCGTTACCACTTGTTCTGTAGAAACCAAATTCAACACATACAAGGTCAACAATAGCACGCCAAATACGCGTTCAGGCTTAGATTGAAAGCGGATTAATGCGGCGATAGTGGTAATGAACAAGCCTAGAACAAGGTAGGCATTAAAAAAGTCGGGCA
>NZ_JYJP01000099.1 GCF_001012815.1 Vibrio mexicanus | reverse complement strand
TGGCTTAGAGGGAAATATGAAAAAATCGATAGTACCAGATGAATTTAGGCATTACTTTGATGATTGGCATTTCTCGCCAGTAATTGAAGCTGATGGCACTGTATATTTGTCAGGTGTTACTGCTGCTAGAAAGGATAAGCAAATAAGTACGAACCCAGAAGAACAGTTCCATGACGCTTTCTATAAGCTCGGGATTTACCTTAATGCGGCAGGGTTAACTTACGACGATATCCTCGAAATGACGACATTCCACATTGACTTAAAGAAGCACATAGATGTGTTTTCAAAAGTAAAAGATGAATATGTTAAAAAGCCTTATCCTGCTTGGTCAGCTATTGGAGTTTCAGAGTTTATCCCAGAGAACGCACTTGTTGAAATGAGAATAGTGGCCAAACGTTAGCATCGCCATAACAAAGCGTTTAAGACAGATTCGCAACGCTTGGCATTCCCAGTTCAAATTGAGTTCTTGTGTTTACAGCACAATGGTTTGGGTTAGGTGGTAGCGTTGCTCACTACTTAACGCGGCGTTAGTTTGCAATAGTAGAAAAGCGTTTATGGTCAAAGAGCCTAGTGCGGTTTTCGTTCTTTACACCTGCTTGTTTCCTAATCTCACGATCTTTCCGGTGGCACTATATGGGAAGTGTATGTGGCAGGTTAGTCACTTACTGGTTCTAACTTTTTCGCTATGGTTCTTTTGCGCGGCTTCTTTGTTTTTGTGGCGAATTTGCAAATCTTAGGTGCAAGCGCACTTTGCCGTCAGGCTCATCGCTTGAATCCTTTGCCAGTTGAAGTGTTTTAAACCGTGGTTGCTCAGCGCATGTCGCTTCTAAGCCAAGTGCGTTTTGTTGGTTGGGCTTGAGTTCTGTAGTTTTCAATTTTACATCTGCGTTCAAAGCCAGTAGTTTTGTAACCAATTCAGCACCTTGGCGCTAAGCCTCTCGCATTATCATGTAGGCAA
>NZ_JYJP01000098.1 GCF_001012815.1 Vibrio mexicanus | reverse complement strand
TGAGTTGTCCCTCTAGGTACGGATTTAGGTGGCTTTGATGACCACGCAACCAAAAAAATTATTGGTAATTAATTTACTCTCAATCACTAAACGTAGTTTAGTTAGGTGAAAGTATCAAAAGGAAATATGTGCGCAGAGCTGGTGCTGATAGGCGGATTTGAACCGCCGACCTCACCCTTACCAAGGGTGCGCTCTACCGACTGAGCTATATCAGCACACGAAAGAAGTTGGAGCGGGCAGCGGAATCGAACCCGCATCATCAGCTTGGAAGGCTGAGGTAATAGCCATTATACGATGCCCGCAACACGTAACTCTGTGAGCTATTTCCTTAAG
>NZ_JYJP01000097.1 GCF_001012815.1 Vibrio mexicanus | reverse complement strand
TCCATTATTCCGCTGCGTCATTTGCCTTGAACTTGAACCCGTGACAACGCTCTGAATCCTGCATCTTGAAGTCACTTTGGTATAGTATGCGAGAAACAAAATCATAACGGTTGGCAACGTTTCACGATCAAAAAAGCCAGCTTCAAAGCTGGCTTTCAATATAAAGGTTAGAACAAAGTCATCTTACTCTTCGTCATCTTCTTCGTCGTAGATGGCATCTTCACCTTCGTAATATGTGCCCCAACCATCGTAGATGATGTCGTACTTCTCTGCTAAATGAACAAGCTTTTCAACTTGCTCATCGATCGCTTCTGGGTTTAACGCTGACTCCATGGTCGCGTCACAGCAAAGTAGCTTATTGCCATCTTCATCTTCAGTTTCTTCTGCTTCTAGAACTTCGAAGCCCATCTTGAAGGCTTCAACAACCGCCTTCTCTAGAGTTGCAAAATCTTCGGCAAATAGGTGGTGTTCGATCTCATATAAGGCATCTGGATCACTGCCGTCTTCAAGTAATGCTTGAATGATATCGCGAGTCTCTTCCTTTTGAATCTCAATTAATTCTTCTACTGATAGATATTCATCTTCGTGAGACATAGTGTTTCTCCAGAGTGGCTAGAAATGATCATTTATGTTGGCTCGGAATATGGCACGGATCTTAATGAAATGCCACAAAGAATCGCTCCACTCGGTGATCTTTCTTACACCACCCTAGATCCCGCCACTTTGCTTAGATCACAGAAACAAAAATTTAACATTAAATCAAACTCTATGCGAATCAGAACAAAGCTCGGTGGGCCCAAGCAGAGTCAACATTAGCAATATGAATCATCATTGACCCATGCTGCATAGCTTATTCTTACCACAATTGAATAAACATGAAGAAGAAGCGCCATTTTCAATTTCATTGTGCATAGCTATGCCTGCTTATCAGAACTAGAATCGATTTTGATCATTAGGCTTTTCGCATATTCAAGCACTTCATATCTTGTTATTCCCAGACGCCACTTTGGAATTTAAATGAACAATTACATCAATACACAAACGTTAAAACCATAGAAATGACATATGACAGATTAAGTTGCTAAAATATTAACTTGCAAGTTTATAACAAGCTTGTCATAAATAACGGCTGGAAAAGATGTAAGGATACAAAATGAATAAGCTGTACGTCGGGTCTGAAGTAGGCCAACTAAGACGAGTATTATTAAATCGACCTGAGCGAGCGCTCACCCACCTCACGCCATCAAACTGCCATGAGCTACTGTTTGATGACGTACTGGCTGTTGAAGCAGCAGGGGAAGAGCACGATGCATTTGCGAAAACGCTAACCGAGCAAGGGGTCGAAGTACTGCTTCTTCATGATTTATTGGTAGAGACATTGGAAGTCGCTGAAGCGCGAGCTTGGCTTCTTAACAACCAAATCTCTGACTTCCGTTACGGACCAACCTTTGCCAAAGACCTTCGTACCTATCTTGCAGAAATGGACAATGAACACCTAGCGACGGTACTTCTTGGTGGCCTTGCCTATTCCGAGTTGCCAATCAAGTCCTCCTCAATGCTTCCTAAGATGCATCGACCTCTAGATTTCGTGATTGAGCCTCTACCTAACCACCTGTTCACACGTGATACTTCGTGTTGGGTATACGGCGGCGTTTCACTTAACCCGATGATGAAACCGGCTCGTCAAAGAGAAACTAACCACTTACGCGCTATCTATCGCTGGCATCCGGTTTTTGCAGGTCAGGACTTCATTAAATACTTTGGCGACGAAGACCTTCATTATGATAACGCCAACATCGAAGGTGGCGATGTGTTAGTCATCGGTAAAGGTGCAGTTCTGATTGGGATTTCAGAACGTACCACACCGCAGGGAGTCGAGAACTTGGCTGCTAATCTGTTCAAGCATGGTCAAGCAAAAGAAGTGATTGCGGTTGATTTGCCTAAGCATCGCTCGTGTATGCATTTAGATACGGTGATGACGCACATGGATATTGATACCTTCTCTGTGTATCCAGAAATCATGCGTAAAGACCTCGATACTTGGAGCCTAACGCCTAAAAGCGATGGCGACATGAAGGTTGAAAAGGTTCCAAGTTACATTCACGCTATCGAGAATGCACTGGAACTGGATTACTTGAAAATCATCACAACCGGCGGCGATAGCTACGAAGCCGAACGTGAACAGTGGAATGATGCCAACAACGTTCTGACTGTGAAGCCAGGAGTCGTCATTGGTTACGAACGAAATGTATACACCAACGAGAAATACGACAAAGCAGGCATTGAGGTTCTAACCATTCCGGGTAATGAGCTGGGCCGAGGCCGTGGTGGCGCTCGCTGTATGAGTTGCCCAATTGAAAGAGACGGTATCTAAAAAGGCTTAGACTTTCCGAATATAGCTTGGCACTCATACAAAAAAGCTGCGTTCAACGCAGCTTTTTTATTGGATTATGAAGGGGGTTAGTCGGTACCACCAACAGTTAACGCGTCGAGCTTCAATGTTGGCTGGCCAACACCGACAGGAACACTCTGCCCAGCTTTACCACACACGCCGACACCACGGTCCAGACTTAGGTCGTTGCCCACCATAGAGACTTGCTGCATCGCTTCAATACCTGAACCGATCAAAGTCGCCCCCTTAACTGGATGAGTGATCTTACCGTTTTCGATCATGTAAGCTTCTGATGCAGAGAATACAAACTTACCCGACGTGATATCCACCTGACCACCACCAAAGTTAGGTGCGTAAAGGCCCTTCTTCACCGTCGAAATGATCTCTTCTGGCGAGTGTTGACCTGGCAACATGTAAGTGTTTGTCATACGCGGCATAGGAAGGTGTGCATAGGACTCACGACGACCATTACCCGTTGGGTTAACACCCATCAAGCGAGCATTCAATTTATCTTGCATGTAACCTTTAAGGACGCCGTTTTCAATCAGTGTATTGTACTGACCAGAAACACCTTCATCGTCCACATTCAGTGATCCACGAAGATCTTTCAATGTGCCATCATCAACGATCGTACAAAGATCTGATGTTACCTTCTGACCAACTTTTCCTGAGAATACCGACGACTCTTTACGGTTAAAGTCACCTTCAAGACCATGCCCAACGGCTTCATGCAGCAATACGCCCGGCCAACCAGAACCTAACACCACTGGCATTGTGCCAGCTGGTGCAGCAACAGATTCAAGGTTCACTAAAGCTTGGCGAATCGCCTCATCGGCATATTGGAAAGCCACTTTACGGCCATCTTGCTCTGAGATAAAGAAGTCGTAGTCAAATCGACCACCACCACCTGAGCTGCCTCGCTCACGGCGATCGCCTTTTTGGGCAAGCACACTAATCGACAAACGAACCAGCGGTCGAATGTCTCCAGCGTAAGTACCATCGGTCGCCGCCACCAGCATCTGCTCGTGCACGCCACTCAAACTTACCGATACTTCTTGAATCAGAGGCTCTTTAGTTCGGATGTAAGCATCAAGCTCTTTCAGAAGCTCTGTTTTTTGCTGCTTCTTCCAACTTTGCAACGGGTTAGTTGCAGCGTAGTAACTTTGATTTTCATTGCGTTTAAACGCTTGTACACGGCCATTTTGGCCTTGCTGCGCAATACCACGCGCGGCAATCGCACTTTGCTTCAGACCTTCAAGTTGAATTTGGTCTGAATACGCGAAACCGGTTTTTTCTCCCGTCACCGCACGAACGCCGACTCCACAATCGATGTTAAACGAACCGTCCTTAATGATGCTGTCTTCTAGCACCAATGACTCATGCCAGCTCGACTGAAAATAAATATCAGCGTAATCAATTTGGCGTGTTGCGATACTTTCTAGCGTGTTAGCGATATCATGCTCGCTCAGTCCCGCTGGTTTAAGTAGTGCATCTTCAATGCGATTAATGGTCATAGTGTGCTCGTATTATTGTCTTTTAAACTTGTTTTCAAACCTTGCGTGTTGGGCAACAGGCATGGCACTTCGAATTTGTTGAATTTGGGCTAATTCTATTTCCGCAATAAAACTAACCGCTTCTTGTTGAGTGCTCACGGTCACTTCACCCCAAGGCGTGATTACCATCGAGTGTCCCCACGTTTGGCGCCCGCATGGATGGGTGCCCGCTTGATTAACCGCGACAACCCAACACTGCGTCTCTATGGCCCGAGCTCTTAGCAAGGTTTCCCAGTGGCTTGCCCTGTCACAGCAGTAAACGCCGCAGGCACAATGATAATCTGCGCACCCTTTTGCACCAGTTCAGAATACAAATGGGGGAATCTTACATCATAACAAATGCTAAGGCCCAAGCGTCCAAAAGGAGAATCGACGACAACGCTTTCATCGCCTGCATTAAATATAGCTGACTCTCGATACTGCTTGTGGCTATCGGCCACATCAACATCGAACATGTGCAGCTTATCGTAATGAGCCTGTCTCTCGCCATTAGAGTCAAACACTAAGCACGTTGTCGATACGCCTTGCTCCGTCAATATAGCATGCTGCCCACAATCAACCAAACCTTATGCTGCTTAGCAAGATTAGAAAGACGCTGCTGTATCAAACCACAGCCTAACTTTTCAGCATGCCTATGGTAATCAGACTTCGAGCCGAACACGATAGCATTCTCGGGAGTCACAATCCAACGAGCACCCTGCGATGCTAAGCGCTCGATTTGCTGCTCTATGTAATCAAGGTTGTCATCTGGGTTGGCCCCAGAGGTCATTTGAATTATTCCAATGCGATCCATGCATCTATCCTCATTTCAGCCCATTATCTAAGTTCAGCCCATTTTAGTTAGCTTGTTCTCTAAACTTCTCTGGCAGTTCATACTCGCCCCGACTACGTGAGAGCTCCCTCACCGTAGGAGAATCCAGTGGACCAATTACCTGATAATTTACTTGAGTAAAGACTTCTACCACCGGTGAAATTACGGTTGTGATGGCTAATACGTATAAAGCGGTTTGCGGCGTCACCGCAAAGGCTGTCAGAACAGGAATACCTGAGGTAATATCGGGTACAAAGTTAACTTCTGCATCCACGGTCTGTGTATTCAAGTCAGCAAGGCCTTTAATTGTCATCTCACCCGCAACCGCGTCCATCTTAATATCGTTAGTGACAAACACGCCATTTTGCATCTTGCCGCTACCCGTAATGGAGTTAAACGCCATCCCTTTGTCAAAGACATCAGTAAAGTCGAGCTGCATTTTGCGGATGATAGAATCTAGACTGAACAAACCAAGAAGACGAGCCGCGCCGCTCACATCGGATATCACGCCTTTACCAAACTTAGTATTAGCCGTACCGTTTAACGTTTCGGTTTGCATCGACCAAGGTGCGCCATCCCAACTTGCATCGGCATTGAACTCAAAGGATGCGCGCTGAATCCCGGCTTGAATACCAAATCGCTCCATCAGCTCACTGTTATTGTCACCCTCAACACTAATGCTGAACTCACTATGCTGAGCTCATCCTCAAGCGCCCATTCTCCTTGTACAGAAACCTTATTACTCCCACTAACAAAGGTCATGTCTTCCCACACGAGCTTGTTGCCACGTCGCTGAAGATCCATGTTTGCTTGACCTACTTTATATCCTTGTAGCCAAAAATCGTCGATCCGTACCGTCAGGTTTGGTAAATGCTGATGGAAATGACGATCAAAGTCAGAGATCAATGGTTCTTCTTTGTCTAATGTATCTAGGAATGACTTTTCACCAAGATCCGTTTTGGAGTCTTCTAAGTTCAAGTGCAGTCGTTCAAGAGAGACGGTTAGGTCATAAGGCTCAATGTAGTTTGCTTCACCTTTTGCTTCTTGGCTATCGAGTTCCATATGCCAGCCCAACGCCTTTTTGCGCGCTGAGAAATCCACATCATTCCAAGTTATCCCACCTAAAATGACTTCTTTTGCATCAATATCAACACGCTTAGGTGATGGGATCGTCGGTGTGTTCATCTGATCTAACGCAGCTTTTCTCGTAGGGACAGGCTGGTTAACAAACTCTATCCACGCATCTAAATCAAATGAGTTAGATCGCACCTGCATTTGGTGTCCAACCACTGGGCTTATCTTGAAGCTGCCATTACCTAAGATGAGATTCGTTGCTTTCAACACAGGCGTATCTGGGCGAATATCGATTTCCGCTTGGTATTTTGCTTGTGGCAACTCCAGTCGAGCAGTGATCGTTTCTTGGTTACCTGAAGCTTGCAGCTTCAACTGCCCTTCGGTCCCCACTTCTCGCTTAAGCGGCGCTGGGTAATCACTACTTAGCGTTTTAAGGTCAGTGACCAAATCCACTTGGTAGGTAAAGCCGACATCATTAAGCTGGATATCCACCCCTGTTTGCCATTGAGCATGACCACCTAAGCGGCTTAACCAACGCTCACCAACATAGGGATAGAGCGGCTCGACTTCCCAATCACCTAACACATCAATCGCTACTGCATAACCTGAACCCGCATTCTCACCCGCAAAATCGATCGACACTGGCTGTTCGAGTAAGTTCGCTTCTAAGCCTGCCGCGGTAACAACATCATTATCAAACTCTATTCGGCCACTTACAGATTCCAGCGTCATTGGCGGTGTTTCAATTTCTACATGATTACTGTTTAGATCAGCGTACCCCCAAGCTCGCGCCTCGCGGTCATCAAACGGGATAAACAATTGAAACTCAGAACTGACGTCACCACTCACTTGAACGGCTGTAAGCGCGGCACCAACTGAATCTACCAGTGGAGAGGAGGTCATATAATCGCGAACTGCATTCCCTTTCGCCTTTGCTTTGGCCTCTATTTCAATGTGACCATCACCCGAAAGCTCAGGAATACGCCCTGTAATTCGCTGGCCTTGCACATCCATCAAAGTGGCATCGTGCGAGTCCAAATACATCGCATCATTTTGGAACAGAAGATCAAGTTGTAGATCAGTAATCGGTGGCCACGCGGTATCAAAGCTAAACTTTGCGTCTTTCAAACCAACCCAAGCTTGGAACATGCCGTTGTTATCATGGTAAGGGAAATTACCTAACTCTCCGTACCAAATGAGCTTGGAAGTATTAACGCGACCCGCTTGAATCGCCGTAGATAAATAGTCTGTTAAACTCCGACCAAGTGCCAAAGTCGGTAAATATCGCCAAGTTTCACTCGCGTTATAGAGATCCGCTTCCGCGTAGAAAGATAAGAATGGACTTTTGTCTTTAGGAAAATCTAAACGAAACGCGCCAAGCACTTGCAAATCTGGCGTAGCAGCAGTGACCTTATCCGCCCACAAAGACCAATCGTCTCCATCCTTTTGCCAAACAATATCGACTTGGGCTTGCTTCATATTCAATGGCGCTTGGAACACATCACCATAAGGAAGCACATCATCAATCAAAGAAACGGAGGCCACCGCTTGATCGGCGCGACCATGAATATTCGCAGAAAGGTGATGAATACCCGGAAGCAGCTCCCATTGAGCAATAGTGCCGCGAGATAGGTCTGCAGAGTATCTTAATGACTCAATATCACTTCCCATCGAAACGCGAAGGTCTTCAATCAGACCGCCGAGTTTAAGTGTATCAAGCATTTCAGACGTAGCTTCTGATTCAGGAATGAGCTTCACTATAGGCGTTAAAGCGGCAATGTCTAATTGAGAGACATTTAAACGCCATTGATCTGGTTGCCAATCAAATGCGACATCTAAAGATGGCCATGGCGTATCATCGGTTCTCACTTGAAGTGAGTGACCATTTACTTTCCATCCCCAAGCATAGGCTCAACTGAAACACGCCTGACTCGATAATTAAGTCATGTTTCTCTTCTTCAACCCAACTCAACTCTGACGGGTCCAATTCTACATAAGCATTGGTTGGCCGGTTATTCTGTAGTGTCACCCAACTGTTAAAGCTGACTTGGCCACTTTCAATACCCATCTCTTCTTTTAGGTACTTAGTTAACCAAGGTGTGACGCGAAGGTTTTGTGCTGAGACGTAAAACTCACCAGAGATATCGGTTAACGAACCATTGTCTACAAAATTAGCGCTTACTGACAAAGAGTTGAGGTTAGCATCCGCAATGCTCACAATACCTTCAGCTAAATGGCGACGACCGAAGTTACGCCACTGTAGACGACTAATGTCGAGCTCACGTATTCCGCCATCGACCGCTTGGTAAACCAAACGAGAATCGAAAACCGAAAAGTCATCAAGTTGGCGTAGAAACAGATTATTTATCCGTTCAACCGTGTTTTGATCGCTCGGACTGGCTTGTTGCGACTCTTCATTACTCCGTGCAACGGCCAACCAATCAATAGAACTGATATCGAGCTTTAAACCGTGAATGGAGAGATCAGCAACCACAGGTTGCATCTGAAGTATGGAGTGAATCAGGTCAAATTCAATATCGATTTGAGCGGCTGACAGGTGCATTTCTGACTGTTCGGGAGCACCGGCTTGCATTCCAATCAGTGAAAGGGATGGATGAGTGTTTCGCCAAAAACCACTCACCTGCTCTATTTGAAACTCAAACCCACTGTTTTTGTTAACCCAATACTGAATTTCCGGTTGAAAACGATCGAGCTGCGGAAGCATTACGCGCAATGAGGTAACAACACAGGCCAATAAGACCAATATTGTTACCAACAGCCATAAGATGGTTCGCATAACGCGAGTAAAACTAACGCTCACTGTTCAACCAATTACATCATTACTACATCAAACTGCTCTTGCACATACAGCGCTTCAGCCTGAATTCTAACTTGCTTACCAATGAAGACTTCAAGCTCTGCCAACGCGTGAGACTCGTCGCCTTCTAACGTTTCAGCCACTGCGGGTGCTGCATAAACAACAAACTTATCGGCATCGTAAGCTCTATTCACACGAGTAATTTCTCGCAGGATTTCAAAGCACACCGTTTCTACCGTCTTCACGCTGCCACGCCCTTCACAAGTTGGACAAGTAGAACACAGCACATGTTCAATACTTTCTCGCGTGCGTTTGCGCGTCATCTCGACTAAGCCAAGATTAGTAAAGCCATTGATGTTGGTTTTAACGCGATCTTTATCAAGAGCTGCCTCTAAAGAAGTAAGTACACGCTTACGGTGCTCTTCAGAGTTCATGTCAATAAAGTCGATAATGATAATGCCGCCAAGGTTTCGTAGCCGTAGCTGTCTCGCAATGGCTTGCGTAGCTTCAATGTTGGTGTTGAAGATAGTTTCTTCAAGGTTACGACGCCCAACGAATGCACCTGTGTTGATGTCGACGGTGGTCATGGCTTCTGTCTGATCGATGATCAGATAGCCGCCCGACTTAAGCTCGACCTTACGATCAAGAGAACGCTGAATTTCATTTTCAGTGTCGTACATGTCGAAGATTGGCTTATCACCTTCATACAGCTCCAGCTTTTCAGTCAGCTCCGGCACATATTCAGAGGTAAATTCGGCAAGGTTTTCAAACTCTAAACGTGAGTCGACCATGATTTTGTTTAGCTCAGTACCAACAAAGTCACGAAGAATGCGCTGCGCTAAGCCAAGCTCACCGTATAACGTCGATTTGGTTTTGTACTTAGAGCGGCGTTCAATGATTTTCGACCATAAACGCTTTAGGAAAGCGGCATCTTGAGAAAGCTCTTTTTCGTCCGCCCCCTCTGCTGCAGTACGAATAATGAAGCCACCGTGTTCATCACAGTAGTGAGATACGACCTTCTTTAAGCGGTTACGTTCTTTCTCACTTTCAATACGCTGAGAGACGCTACGTGTCCAGCTCCCGGCATAAACACTAAATAGCGCGACGGCAGAGTAATATCAGTAGTTAAGCGAGCACCTTTTGTTCCGAGTGGATCTTTCACCACTTGAACCACAATGTCTTGCCCCTGACGAACCAGCTCTGAGATGTCTCTCACTTGAAACTGCTGCTTCTCATTTTCTGCAACACATTCCGTGTGGGGAACAATATCCGACGCATGCAAAAATGCGGCTTTATCTAAACCGATATCGACAAATGCAGCCTGCATTCCGGGTAAAACGCGACTCACTTTACCTTTGTAGATGTTTCCAACGATTCCACGTTTTGCTTCGCGCTCAACATGTATTTCTTGAAGGACGCCCCCTTCAATCATGGCCACACGAGTTTCACTCGGGGTCACGTTTAACAGCAACTCTGCACTCATGAGCGCACCTCAAAATTTAAAATTATAAAAATTCTTGCAGTAGCTGGTCAGTTTCAAATAAAGGTAGGCCAACAACCGCGTAGTAGCTGCCTTCAATGCGGGTAACAAAACGCCCACCTAAACCTTGTATTCCGTAACTGCCAGCCTTATCGCATGGTTCGCCTGACTGCCAATATTGTTCTATTTCTTCATCAGACAGTGGCTTAAACCACACATCAGTTGTCACCACAACTGAGCTTACTTTGTTCTTTGTTGCTACCGTCACCGCCGTCATCACTTGATGACGTTGACCCGACAGCTGTTGCAGCATCTGCTTGGAGTGAGCAAAGTCTCTCGGTTTTTCTAAAACCGTCTCACCTTGCACAACGATGGTATCGGACCCGATGACAATGCTATCCGCTTGTTCACTCGCTGAAGATCGCGCACTCAAAACTGCCAATGCTTTATCTCTGGATAGACGCTCAACGTATTGACGCGGTGATTCACTCTCATTTCTTTGCTCTTCGATATCACTCACTTCAATATCAAAGTCGTAGCCTAGCTGAGCCAAAAGCTCCTTACGACGAGGCGACCCAGAAGCTAACACAATCTTTTTATTCATTTACTACAACTCTCGCAGTCTAGTTCAAGCAGGCCTAATTGGATGCTGTTGTCACTGACAATAAGCTACTTCACATGCCACTGACGTCTTACTCGGCGCATCAATAAGAATAGCCAAGGCCAGAGGATGCAGTTAATTAAACCACTCCATAAAGCCAATGGATTAAATGTCACATCTTGAATCAGATATTCACCGCCGAAAATCAGCACCTCAAGTAGCACTGAAAGCAGGCCTATGATGACGCTTGCTGCCAAAGTGCCATGTTTCGCAGTACCAAAAAGTTCAGTGCAACCAAGTAGATGACGATAGACATCATCATACCGCGAATACCTAAGGTTGAACCGAGGAGCAAATCCCAAAGCAGACCAACAATCAAAGCACTGCCCACATTGACGCGATGTGGCAACGCCAATACCCAATAACAGGTCACCAGCAACAACCAAGATGGTCTTAAAACATCAAAAATACCCGGCCAAGGGATGGTTTGAAGTACCAATGCAATGAGAAAAGAGCAACCAATCGCAATGCGGCTTTGTAAAATCCTACTCGCCATCACTTTCCCCTTGTTCTAATTGTTCAGGGTCTGCCAATAGGACCTTCTCTTGACGCGACTCGTTTGGCCAGATGAGTAGCAAGTAACGTAATCGTTCAAAATCCACCACAGGATCGGCTTCAATAGCCGCAAACTCACGTTGCGTATCGTGCTCCACTGACGAAACATGAGCGACTGGATACCCTTCCGGGTAAACACCACCAAGGCCAGAGGTAACAAGCAAGTCACCTTCTTGAATATCAGTACTGGTTGGGATGTGTTCTAGCTGAATCTTATCGACCTGACCATTACCCGATGCAATCACGCGAATATCATTTCGAATCACTTGAACCGGAATCGCACTGTTACTGTCTGTCAGTAGCAAGACTCGACTGTTGTGAGCGGCAACAAACGTCACTTGACCAACAATACCTTTGTCGTTAATGACCGGTTGCCCCACATAAACACCATCGATTCTGCCTTTATCGATCACAACTTGATGGCGGTATGGAGAGGTATCAACAGCCATCACTTCCGTCACTACTTTCTTTTCATCACGGACGAATGACGAACCTAAAAGTTTACGTAAGCGTTGGTTTTCTTCTTGATACTGCTCAAGCAAAATCATGTCGCTCTTTAAACGAAGTACTTCTCGCTTCAAGCTACGACTATTTTCCATTAGCTGCTGACGACTGTGAAAACGCTCATAGAAGCCATCGAACATAGTTCGTGGCAAATCGGCTGCGTATTGGATTGGGGCTACAAGACTGTTCAATAAATAGCGAACATTTGAAAACGCACCTAAACGACTATCAGCCAGCATAAGGCTGGCTGATAGAATAACCGCTAGGAATAGGCGAAATTGAAGTGAAGGTCCTGTGCCAAAAATTGGCTTCATTCTATCGAGATCCTAAAATCCATTGGCTGAAGTAAACGACATTAAAGCCGAAAAACTTGAGTAAAATTACTCTTCGCTAAATAGATCGCCACCGTGCATGTCGATCATCTCAAGCGCTTTACCACCGCCAAGAGCAACACACGTTAGTGGATCTTCAGCTACAACGACAGGAATACCCGTTTCTTCGGTTAGTAGACGATCAAGATCTTTAAGTAGCGCACCACCACCAGTCAGCACCATACCATTTTCTGAAATATCAGAAGCGAGCTCTGGTGGACACTGCTCAAGTGCAACCATCACAGCGGACACAATGCCGGTCAACGGTTCTTGAAGCGCTTCTAAGATCTCATTAGAGTTTAGACTAAAGCTGCGTGGTACACCTTCCGCTAAGTTACGGCCGCGAACTTCAATCTCTTGAACTTCATCACCCGGGTAAGCTGAGCCGATTTCATGCTTGATTTTTTCAGCCGTCGCTTCACCAATCAAGCTACCGTAGTTACGACGTACATAGTTAATGATCGCTTCATCGAAACGGTCACCACCAATACGTACTGAAGATGAATAAACCACACCATTGAGTGAGATAACCGCAACTTCGGTCGTACCACCACCGATATCCACAACCATAGAACCTGTTGGCTCAGATACACGCAGGCCTGCACCGATTGCTGCCGCCATTGGCTCATCAATGAGGTACACTTCACGTGCACCCGCACCTAAAGCAGATTCTCGAATTGCACGACGTTCAACCTGAGTAGAACCACAAGGAACACAAACCAAAACACGTGGGCTTGGTTTTAGAACGCTGTTGTCATGAACTTGCTTAATGAAGTGCTGAAGCATTTTTTCAGTCACGTAGAAATCGGCAATTACGCCATCTTTCATTGGACGAATAGCAGAAATGTTACCAGGTGTACGACCTAGCATCTGTTTCGCTGCATGCCCAACTGCAGCTACGCTTTTTCCAGCGCGTGCGCGGTCTTGGCGAATAGCAACAACGGAAGGTTCGTCTAGGACGATACCTTGTCCTTTAACGTAAATAAGAGTGTTGGCAGTACCTAAATCGATCGATAGGTCATTTGAAAACATGCCACGAAGTTTTTTGAACATATTCTTCGCTCGTCCTGCAAGAATTAGAAGATAAAAATTGCACTAAATGTACCAATGCCTTGCCATCACAGCAAGGCATTGAAGCGTAAAGATGGACTGAAATCCGCATTTTCTAACAGATTCCTAACTTACCACCAATAATTTACAGAAATTATTGCCCGGTCAATCCAGATTCACCACGGAAAATCACTTTATCGTTTCCTCGATGGATCCCAAAGGTCACCACGGCTGAAGGATCTTCCTCATCGGAGTCTGAACCGTCCCAATTGTAGCGAAGCCAAGGCAGTTCATTATCTCCAGTGGTACACGAGTCGCTCTCGCCATTCTCACCCGCACTGCTGTCCAACGTTAACCAAAAACGAATTTGCTCGCGAGCGGCATCGGTTTGGCTCGCCACTAGATCATTAGATTCACCAAAGCTCACTGTATCTGAACCACCTAAAGCGGCATTGTTAGTGTGATCAGAACGAATAACCTGATAGCAGTGACGACTACCATCAAATCCAGTTGAAGAGTCATCTGTATTGGACAAGAAGCGACTGCCATTCCAATACTCTACCGCCAGTGGAACCGTTATATTGGTATCTTCTATTCCTCCAAGATCTTCCAGTACGATTCTGCCAAAGCGGATATCTGGCTGCTCAGAGAGTCGCTGCCCATCTGTTGTATAATTTATTGGATCATCTGACATACCCGAAACGGAAATTAGTGAATCTTCAATGTTTTCATCAGAATTGAATGGACCATCTTCAACAAAGTCAGTACGTTTTTTCCAACAAACTCCCGTTGAACATTCGCTCGAAGAACCAAAGCTAAATGTGCCAACCGAACGAGTGCCATCACGCACATCCCAGTCTTCGCCTGTCATATTCGGAGCATTAAAACGGGATCCAAATTCCGTACTATCTTCAAATAAATTAAAAGACGCTCGTATTCCTAAATTATCTTTATCGTATTCATCATGGGCATAGTTTTGCAGTTCGGGAGTAATGGAGCTCCCGCTAAACGCTTCAACCTCGAACTCTACGCCATCAAACGGCTGCCCCATATAAACAAATGTTCCAGGAGAATTCGGATACGTCCAAGTCGTGCTTATTACGGTAAATAGCGCTGGATAAAACCGACCAAAGTTGCGGTAACCTTGGTTGATATCCATGCCGAAGTAGCTCGACTCGGTATCCGCTTGAAGTTGAATACTGCCAACCTCATCCCACGCTAAGTTAGAGTAATCATAATAATCTCCGGCGCTGGATTTGTTATCATGGTCTTTCTCCAACACCCCCGAAAGATTACCATCACTCCCCCTGATGGGGTATCTACTGCGTGGCTCATCACAACCTTCGCAGTCGGCGCACTGGTCATAAAAAAGTTTTGAGTAACCGTTTCACCACACAGATTTGTCGTATCAATCGGTCCTGAAATAGCTCCAGAGCCGTCCCAAACTATCGGCACCACTTGAACATCGAACTGCTCTCCAGAGGCGAGATAACCATTTCCTCCCGTCGCAGTGCCTGCAATAGTTGTATCATCTTCACTGCTACAAAGTGCAAAGGTCCACGGGCGAGATTGGATCTCCTGGCTACCCGTTGAAGTTTCGCAAAGCTGACCACCTTCACCGTCATCGATACAGTAATCACTTGAGAGCGAGTAAGAAATTTGACCAGATTCTGGATATCTAATTTGAGACTCAGCAACAACTTCACCACTCACCACTTTAAACTCCAACGTGGTTGTCGTGGTGCTATTTTCAGACACATCTACCCAAACGTCACTGTGGTTTAAAAGTGACAAAGAGGCTTTATTGTCTGGGTTACTAGGCAAGCTGTAGCTCAGATTGGACAACGCCACATCGGTTACACCCTCGTATTTAGTGGAGCTAATTGGACTTCCCCCACTGCTACACTCTAGCGGACGAATTTCAATGTCTTCTGGATGATTAGCAATAACTCCCAGAGGGGATGGCGTGATATCCAGTAAGTAAGGAACAAACTCATAGCTTGCCGTATCTTCGACCGTATCTGAACTAGGCGTTGTATAGGCACGAACCGATGCTGTTTTAACCTCGGTAGAATTAACGTCAAAAGTTGCAACTCCGGATACTGCATTTGTACTGCCTACTTGAGTGCCATCAACTTCAAAGTAAACTGTGCCACCATAGGAGGTATCGACGCTGCCATTTTTGTAGATGGTTGCTGTGGCTTCTACAACTTCACACGTCAATGAAATATCGATTGATGGGGTTAGGCGAAGTTCGTAGTCATCTGAGGGCGGAGGGGTTAAACAAGCCCCCTCTCCAATAATTTGCGAGCCTGAGACATTAAAAATCAGATTATTAGATGTTGCAGCGCCTCGAAGAACACTCTTATTTGTGAATTCCAGGGTATCTGCTAAAACTTGGGCAATAATGTCATTGTTATCTTGGGTTCTAAACGTAATAGACGCTTGAGGCCCATAAATGATCAAATCTCTTGTACTATCTACATCGGTGAATGGCACCGCATTAGATTGGGAGTAACTACTGACAATATTTAGAACAACCCCCGTTTCTGTGGACATTGTTGCTCCAGTACCGCTGTAATTAAAAGTGCCGAAAGTATAACTGGAGTTTGCATTGAAATAGTTATTCACAGCGCCATCAGATAAATATGATTCAATGCTGACGCCATAGTCACCAGTCTTGGCCGCAAATTCAACAGTAATTTCCCCACCATATGCACTCACTCTCAAAGACAGCATAGAATCCAAAATAGTGAGAGTTTTAATTCCTCCGGCTTCATTTGTTTCACACTCTTCAACTTCATCACACACGGTAGAAAAGTTTGAGTTATCTACGATAAGCTCCAATGTTCCCCAATCTGGTGTCAAATTGATAGGAACAGAGACAAGAGGTGGTGAGCCTCCCACGCTAAGGACACAATCTTTTTCGCCTTCAGATGTAATACAACTTTCAGTTAAATGATATTCACTATTTGCATTTTCTGTTCCCTCAAAAGGAACACCTAAAGTGTCACCATCGAGGTAGTTTAGTTCATAGTCAGCTGACCAACCTTCTATAGTGATTCCACTACTTCGTAAGTTCAGCTGACCTAGTGCTTTCCAGCTTTGTGCAGGCTCAGGGAAATATTCACAGTAATCGATATCCAGCCTTTTTTGCTCAAATGCAAAGTAACCAAGCTCTTCTTGTAAATGGCCACGATTACTGAAGTCTTCGTCAATAACGAAGCTGACTTGATTGCTATCTTTTATCTCACAACGTCTTGTCCAACCGCCATGACCACCTCGACGCTCTTGCTTTTTACCTATAATACCATCTACTCGATCTAGACCAACATCGGCATAACCTTTGGTACAAGCATCATTCATCGGGTCATTCCCCGTTTGACTGGGATTTCTAAAGCCACGCTGGAACTCAACGTTATAATTGCCGACTTGCAGAGCAGACACAGCTTCTGTCGCAATGAACGCTATCTTCTCTTCAACGTAATTATGATCATCATCTTTTGATGCAGAAAGCTCAAAAAACAGGCGAACAGACGAGCTATCAGTCCGGCCTAACTTGCCAGAGGTCATCCATTTATCGCCATTGTTACGTGTTTGAAGTTGATGAAGTACAACAGGACTAGAGAGAGAATCATTGAACCCGAAGTCAGAGTAATTCACTTCAGCAGAAGAGCCTGAATCAGATTTAGAATTTTCGGCGTCTGTATTAACGTAACCAGCTACAACGGTATGACCATTGAAATCTGCGACTCCTGGTTCGATGATGAGATAACTGACCTCAGTAATAGCAACATCGTTGTCCATTTCAGATAAATCGACGGTGTCTTTTGTTATTTGAACTGATGTAGAATCTGCCGTAACGTCTGACGAGATATACAACGTTGCGGGTTTGTCTTCATCTGGTTCGACGGTGTCGATTGTTGGCATAACGAAAACGAGTGGTGCTATCGTATAATCTTGAGTGAATGGAATGGTACAGCTAGTCCCATTGGTTAAGTTACATTGGGCCGTACCAAATTCATAAAGTGCGTTCAACGAGTAATCTGGAATTTCGCCTGGTGGTTCAAGCCCCTCCGAACACGATAACTCTTCAATATCATCACCATCGACTTTAATATTCACTGAATTCAAAGAAGATAAGTCTGCGGTTTCTTCAGAAATATACTGCCAAGAACCACTACTCCAAAGATAGTAAGTTACCAAACCTGTTTTGTTGCCAGCAGCCTCGTAAGTAAGTAAAAGCTTGTAGTCCCCATCCTCCTCTATTTCAGGACCAGCTTTGATAACATACTCCGATTCATTCTCAACAGATGGATCATCGGTCCAAAGTGCTATTTGCTCCTGCTTACCACCTCCAACACCCTTGTCAACCCAAACTGTTTCTTCTAAGTCTGCATCGTTAATCTCAAAATATACCGAGAAATCACTATTCGAATTCAATACTCCGCAAGTATCCTCATCAAAATCTGCTGCATATAAAAAGCCAGAATAGATAAAGGATACGAAAAAGAGAGATAAATATTTTAGATGATACATAGCTACTCCCTCACCCATATCTCTTGAACGCGCTCAACTTCGCTCAAACCTGAACCGCAAGTGATTCGACTTGTCACTTGGAAATACTCACTATCATCAAGCTCTCCGATTGATGTACAGGTTAATTCTACGGAACGGCAACTCGCAAATTCATTGAGCATATTTTCGGCTCCACTCACGATTGAAGCCGTAATGGGATCGCAATTGGCCGATACGGCAGCAGAAGTATTCAAAGGGTAAAACTCGGTCAGCACATACTCGTTCACAGAATGCGCTAATAGCCAAGCTTGAGTACCCAATACCTCTTTCGTTCGGCTATCGCTGTCGGACCACTCAACCCGGCTTAAGCTTGTCGCAAGAAATCCCATGACCACTAAAACGAAGATGACAACGATGTATAAGCTGCCTCTCTGTTGTGAGGGGGATTTAAATTTTTGCGACGCACAATTTCGTTTATGGGACATTGAGCACCTGCACATCTTGTTGATAGCTGGTCTCTTCGCCATTTTGCGAGAAAAGCAGTTCCATATTAACCAAGCCCCCACGCTGCATGTTAGCCTCGATGTATCTGAAGTCTCCCGATTCAACGCTGTCTGCGACAATAACATCATTGCGGGTAATTCTAGAGATGCTAGGGATCACGCAATACTCGACATCATTACTGTAAATATAGTGTCGATTGGCAACGGAAGTGCTAGCCAAACTGCTTGCGGCGCCGCTAATTGTGTATGTGGCGCCAGAAATCGAAACAATAGAGCTTTCAAGCCCAATAGAATTGGCTGTATCGACAATATTCGTTGGGTTTATTATGAGAAAACGCCCAGCATCAATGATATTGGTACTGGTTGCTCCTGAAGTTCCTACAATAAAGTTGATATCTGCACCAGATATTGCATAGAAGCCAGAGTAATCAATAGGGTAGAAGCGCACACAGCTCTGACTCGCATCTCCAGTATTTTCAAATAAGTTGGGGACAGCATGTCGCACTTCACGCGACATTTTCTCAATCACGAATTTCGCTTGGGTTTGCAGTCGGTAGCGATCAACAGAGTCGGCATAACCTTTGGTTCCTAACTCAACAAAGCCTGCAATTCCTAGAACGAGAATGCCTCCGACCACTATAGTCAGAATCATCTCTATGAGGGTAAAGGCCGATTGATAAGAGCGTTCTTTTCTCATCAATAATTCCCCCTATAACCTGAAAAGTTCAGCTCCGGTTGATTACTGGCTTGAATGGTCATATCGACACGCTTCATGCTCCAGTCTGGATAATCAATGTTGTTGTACACCACATCTATTTCAACACGGAAGTTTTTATAGGTCGTTGCGCCAGGAGTGTCAGTGCCACTAAGTAGTCGATTCAAGTCACCACACCCGTTGATACCTTCAGGCTCCCAACAACCAATGTAGTCATCGACATCGTCATAATCTTCTGGGTCTTCACCGTCTGAACCGAGAACACGCGTTGAGCCTGTTGCCTCAGAGCATGGTTCTTGCCCTAAATCCGAAGAAGAACAGCGAATTGCCCCGCCATTTTGATCACTCTCTTCATCAAAACTTCGCGCTAAAATTTGCGTCATCAAACTTTGCCCCAGTGCTGCGGCGCGAGTTTGATAATGGGGATCTCCGGAACGAGCGAGTTGAGGAGATAACAAGCTCGACATTGTGATCATCGCAATGCCCATCACAATAATTACAATCACACTTTCGATTAAGGTAAAGCCACGAGTTCGTCTCAACTGCAGCCTCCTTGCGAAACAAACCCTTGCTCATTAATGCAAACTTGAGTTTGGCTGCTTGGGGCACTTATCGTAATGGAAACACCAGAACTCATTGCGCCTTCAGGGTTGCCGAGAAGATCGAATGTGACTTGGGTTATGGGGCTGAAAGTGACGTTATTAAAACGGATGCTGTCGCTGCGGGAATCATCGGCTTGGTTACAACCTTCTACTGAGCCCAAACAAGCATTTTGGATGGATAAGATGAAACTGTCATTAGCACTGCTATCACCCAAGTTAGACTGCATTCGATTGACTTGAACTTGGCGAATAATAGAAATGACTTGTTCTTGGGCAGCATAGGCAGAAAAACTTCCCACTCCAATATATCGGCTGGCAGCATAGGCAGAGACTATACCCACCAAAATGATGACTACAATAAGTTCAACAAGAGTGAAACCGTCATTTTTCTGCCTTTCCATAGACTTACCAATATTAGGAAAACAAATAAATTATAAGGGAGTTATGCTGTAAAGAAAGGATATAGGACTGATTCAGAGAAGATTTTGCTCTGATATGAAAAAGGCCAGCAATGCTGGCCCACAACTTAATTGAACGGTTAACACTTATCATCCTGTAAGTTAATAGTGTAAACGCTAGAAGAGGTAGCTTGCTGATATTCCACATAGCAACCGGTTGACGATGAGTAACCTGTCGTATCCTGACCTTTGAAAGTATAACCGATTCCTGTCAACCCCACGCTTGAAGAGACCGTATCCCAATCAGAGCTTAGGCCAACCACTGCTTGTGCAATTCCAGCAGAAGAGGCTGTTGGGTAGCCATAAATAGTTTGGATATCATCAACATTTACATTGGTGTCAGAAGCTTCTTTTCCTTCAATAGCAGCCTTACCATATACGATACCAGCCGCACCATCCATTGCTCCTTTCAAACCCTGCAGTGAAGATTTACGTGCATCACCTTGCAAGTTCAAGAATCGTGGCGCTGCAGTCACTGCAAGAATACCTAGAATAACAATTACCACCACTAGTTCAATGAGGGTGAAACCGCCTTGTCTTTTCATAGTTTTATCTCTCTATGTTTATTACTACTACGCAGTCTTACTGCAGTGTTACGGTCACACGACCTGTTTCGATTTCATACACGAACTGATGTTCAGTCGTTCCTTCCAGTTGAATGTAAGTACAAGTGGAGTTTGCGTTATCAGCTTGTGCGGAATATTTTACATTTGAATCAGTTAGAGCATTATCGACTGTGTCAACTTTTGGAGGATTCTGCAACAAGTTTTCCATCAAATCGACGCATGATTGATTTGTAATGCTCGTTGGGTAATTTGTATCATCAGGATTGAGTGCATATGGATACCCGTCACGAAATCCTGTGCTACTGCCGTTACTCTCTGTTGAGCGTGTTAGCCAAAAATCGACACCGTCATAGTCAACCGTATTGTATTTTTCAGTACTTAAGGTCACGGAGGGCCTAGCTTCCGCTTCCCATTGCGCTCGAGCAGAAAGAACGCCGGTGGCAAAACCACCAGCAACACCTTCGATGCTTGCTTTTTTGGCTTCATCAGTGACGTCAAGAAAACGAGGCAATGCCGCAACCGCAAGCAAACCTACTACAACGATAACCACAACAAGTTCTACCAATGAAAAACCTGACTGTCTTTGATACATAACTACTCTACTCACTATTTCGTACGGCGTATTATACGGATTTTGTATCGTTCGGCCATCAGAAAGTGTCAAAAAAATCTAATTTGACGAAAAACCGACGCTTACCGAAAACTTATTATGTTTCAGAGTCATAACTAAAATAACATTCTGAGTATAACTGTATTCACACAAGTAATAATCATTCTGGGATACGTTATTTATTTGAACTGGCACGTATTCCAGTATCCTTTCTTCGGGATACAGAAGATTCAACCACGCTACACAATCGATGTTAGCTTGATCATCTATAGCAATTGGCCATCCCGATTCGCTAAAATCAACCATTTGCTCTTGTGACTCTTTTTCTTCTAACTTTTTTTCTTGTAAGCTTTTTCCTTGTAAATATAGACGCTTTGGCTGCTTTTTTAATAGCCACTCTTGTTTATAGTAGTTCGCACGGTCCAATATTCGCTTACTCGCGACAAGTAAAGCTGTCTCACTTGCTCGCTGCTCTATGGGGCGCCACAACGTCATTAGAGTCATAAGCAAAATCACTACCAGCAACAACCATATAACAAGTCGCGTACGACCTCTTACCATTTTGCGTCATTACCCTTTGATTGCATCCAGCATTCCCCACATCGGCAGGAAGATACCTAATGCAAGAATTAACACCATACCCGCTACAATCACGAGTAGAATCGGCTCAATCCGAGCTGTTAAGGTTTTTAGATCATAATCGACTTCACGGTCATAAAAATCGGCCACTTCTAGCAAAAGTTCGTCAATTCGACCTGTTTCTTCCCCGACAGAAATCATTTGGATAACCAATGGTGTAAATATCTGGCTATTAATGGCTGTTGAAGAGACTGTACTACCTGCTTCGATTGAAGCTTTCATTTCAAGTAGCCTTCCTTCAAGGAACTTGTTGTCTAACGCCTCGGCTGACAACGCCAAGGATTGGTTGAGCGGAACCCCTGCTTTTAGCATCAAAGCAAAGGTTCTAGAGAAACGAGAAAGCTGGGCCCTATTGACGACATCACCTACTATGGGGAAACGCAATCGCATCTTATCCCACTTTTCACGCCCTCTCGCCGTTTGGACCCAAGCACGAAACGCAAACATACCACCGACAATACAACCCACCATCAAAGCCCAGTAATTCACAAAGAAGTTGGACATTCCAATAAGGATTTGAGTCGGTAACGGAAGATCCACGCCAAAACGACTAAACATACTCGAAAACTGTGGGATCACTTTGATATTCAAAATAAACAGAGCAACCAAAATAAAGCTGATCACAAACGTTGGGTAGCGCATTGCGGTTTTAATTCGTTTACGTGTTTCCACTTCTTGTTCGTAATAACCGGCCAACTGCATTAAAGCCTGATCTAAACGACCCGTGTTCTCACCAACACTGATCATTGACACAAACAGAGGGCTAAATACCTTACTGTGCAGTTGCATCGCTCCAGATAAGCTTCGACCATTGGTTAATTCGTTCGTTACCTCTTCTAAGGCTTCCTTGAGTTGTTTATTGGCACAATTCTGAGTTAGGCCTTTCATTGAACGTAGCAAAGGAACGCCGGCTTTCGTCAAGCTGTAAAGTTGCCGACAGAAAATAACCAGTACCTCTAACGGCACACTTGGCGTAAATATATCTTTGAGATCGACGCTTAAAGCGGAGCCTTGCTTGCCTGCGGTAATGGATGTAGGTATCACGCCTTTGTTCATTACCGCTTCAGCAGCAAGCTCTTGAGTCGCAGCTTCGATTTCTCCAGCCGCTTTTGAGCCATCTAAGTTGCGGCCTTGATAACGAAAAATTGGCATCTACCCACTTCCCCTACTACAAATATATCGCTTTAGTACTGCCCGAAGTATCGCCCTCTCCAAGCGTCATGACTTCATCTAAACTCACCACGCCTTGAAGAGCGAGTTCCATTGCCGAAGCAAGAAGAGGCTTGTAATTTTTCGAAGCTCGAGCCTTTTCAGCAAATTGAACCGCATCGTTGGCCCTTAAGGCATCCATCATCTCCTGTTCAAGCTCAAGCAATTCAAACACACCAATTCGGCCTCGGTAACCCGTTAAATTGCAGTTTTGACAGCCGCGGCCTTTTTGAAAAGTCGCTTGAGTCTGATTTGGAAAGCGAGTCGCGAGCCACTGGGCACGCGATTCATCAACATGATCTTCTGTTTTACAATCAGGGCAGATCTTTCTCACCAGACGCTGGGCAACCACGGCACGAACCGCACTTGCAACCAAGTAACCTGGTGCGCCCATATCCATCATACGTAGGGCACTATCAACCGCGTCATTGGTATGTAATGTGCTTAGAACTAAGTGACCGGTTAGGGCGGCTCGAAGGCCAATCTCAACCGTTTCTTGGTCACGCATCTCACCAACTAGAATGATGTCCGGGTCTTGACGCAGGAAGGTTCTAAGCACCGTAGAAAAGTCCAAGTCTATCTTTGGATTAACCTGAACTTGGTTGACCCTTGGTAAGCGATATTCAACGGGGTCTTCTGCTGTAATGATCTTTTTACCCGGTTCATTCAGCTCCGTCAGCGCACCATAAAGTGTTGTTGTTTTACCTGAGCCTGTTGGGCCAGTCACCAGTATCATGCCGTGCGGGCGTCTCAACTGTGTACGCAGCTTACCCAGTAATTCCGCCGGTAAACCTGACTCTTCGAGTTTACGAACACCTGCTGATTGGTTAAGCAAACGCATTACCACCGATTCACCATGCTGAACAGGCATAGTCGACATACGAATATCAACAGACTGACCTTTAGCACGAATGTTAAAGCGACCATCTTGCGGCAAACGCTTTTCAGAAATATCGAGATTCGCCATTAGCTTAAGACGTAAAACCAAAGCCGAAGCAATGTTCACTTCATTAAGCAAGGTTTCATGCAACACGCCATCAATACGCTGGCGAAGCTGAGTACATTTGCATCGGGCTCAATGTGGATATCGGACGCTCCCACTTGAATCGCATCTTCAAATAGAGAGTTAATCAGCTTAACAACGGTAACTTCATCACTGTCTTCATCCGTAATATCGAAGTCAAACGCTTCCGTAACTTGATGCTCTGCTTGTAACTGTTCAGCAAAAGAGGCGATCTCTTTTGTGCGGCGATAGTAACGATCAAATCCTTCAACCAACTGCTTCTCGGGCGCAATAACAAATTCAAGCCCATAATGCGGAAGCTGGCTCAGCAAGGCTTCTTGAGCAAAGAGGTCGGCAGGGTCACTCATGGCGACTCTCAGCGTGTCGCCGTTTCGGCCAATAACCAAAGCACGCAGTCGCCTTGCGTGTACTTCGGGTAGAACCTGCACAGCATCAATATCGACATTGGCTCGGCTCAGGTCAATCAAAGGTAGATCAAGCTGCTGTGACAGGAAGGTCAGCATTTGATGCTCAGTTAAGAAACCGAGCTCAATGAGCGTGTCACCCAGTTTTCGTCCCGTTTTTTTCTGAGCAACCAGTGCGTCTTCCACTTGCTGCTCGGTAATGATTTGCTCTTCGACTAACAAATCACCAAGACGTTTACGTAACTTAATCTGCACTTGATGGCTCCTGTTGTTCTGCCAAAATCCGAATCCGCTCTCTCACAAACTGCTGGGATTGGCTCGATAGGCCAACCTTGGTTAACGCAGATTGATAGGATTGTTGCGCCGCCAGCGGGTTGCTAGCCCGCTCCTCTTGAATAGCTAACCCTAACCACCAGCGGGCATTGTCTGAATCAACTTGCACTAAGCTTTGATAGCTCTCTAATGCAATTTCATCTTGATTCGATTTTTGTGCTAATGCCGCGCGAAGGGAAAGATAATCACGGGAAGGGCTAGGAGGAAGATGGAGCAAAGGTGTTAACGCTGCTTCTTGCTGGTTTTCCCTGATCAATAACTTTGACAGAGCCATTCTCAACGCTTCGCTGTTGTTATCGAGTCTAATACCTGCCTGCAGTAAATCGAACGCTTTGCGTGTATTGGCTTGACCATAATAAAGCGCAGCTAATTTTTGGCGAGTCACTTCATCACTTGGATTGTAGCGAAGCGCATTATTGTACTCAGATAACCCCAGCTTAAGGTTATTACCATCAATGGCTTTTTCAGCTCGTATGACCGCCTTTTCAGCTAGCTCTACTGGCGTTAACTCGACCTGCTTGATAACGACAGTGCCTTCACTTTTAGCTTCGGCGTCACTAGAAACTGTAGATTGAGCCTTAGTATTAGAAACTTGCGCCAATAACACGGGTTCTTCAATCGATTTTTTCGTGGGCTCTTTCTGTCTCGATGCTTGAGACTTAGGCGCTGGGGTTTCCTGAGGCTTCTTCATGCTTATGGCTACATGTTCAGCATTGGTGTTTATCGCTGTAGCTATAGTTTCTGTTACAGGCTTGGGTAAAACAGAATCATCTTCAAAGGCCTCGACAGAAGACTGGGCTACCTTGATGCTAACCTCGGGCGCTAAGCGCGTTGTTGGAGAGGGAGAAGTTACCGCAATAGGCGCAGCGATACCCTGAGCACTGTCACTCTTACTATGAATCACATTCTCATCAACGATTACCGTTTGGTTAATCTCTTCTTGCTGCTGTGAAACCGCCCAGCCTCCAACAGCTAAGCTCATTGCAAACCCACCCAACAACCAAGGCCAAGCGGGTTTCTTAAACTTAGTCACATGAGCTGGTTCAAGCGCCGCTTTTCGACCCTGATTTTTTGATAGCTGAGACAACGCGCTATTAATTTCACTCATGTTCGTTCACTCACGTCCATTCACTCATATCCATTCATTCAAGGGATGTCCACCCCAAATAAGTGGGCTTTTAAATTTTGGTTTACAACTATCATAGGTATCATGGATAGCGGCAAACAACTGATCATTTGAAACTTTTGACAAACTAGCGTTACACGACATCAACAACGCTTTGTGACAAATTTGATTGATCAACCTTGGAATTCCCAATGCAGATTTCCATATTGCTTTTTTCTGACGCAAACTCAATAAATCAGTGGTTCCACCCGCCTTACTTAATCGATTATCGATATAAGCCACGGTTTCTTCGACGGATAAACCTCTTAAGTCAGCACTAAAAGTAATTCGCTGGCGGAACTGCCTTAAATGATGCTTCGCCAACCTCTCATCAAGTTCAGGCTGACCAAACAGGACAATTTGCAGTAGCTTTTGTTGCTCAGTTTCTAAGTTTCCAAACAATCGCAGTACTTCTAATGCATCATCATCCAGTGCTTGTGCTTCATCAACGAGAACCACAACACGCTTATCTTGTGCCGCTAACTCAATCAACTTTCTTTGAATATCATCGACTATGGACAACTCATCACGCACCTGAATTTGCAATTCTTGCGCCACCGCTTGTCTAAGTTCTCTACCCGTCAATGCTGAATTAGGCAGGTAAACTAATTCCGTTGAGTCATTCATTTGATTGACCAACATGCGGCATACCATCGTCTTACCTGTACCCACCTCTCCTGTCACTTTGATTAAGCCTTCGCCCATATCGAGTGCAGATAGCACGACTTGAATCGCCTCAAAGTGAGGTGGCAACCCCAAAAACAGCTCGGTATTTGGGGTCAAATGAAACGGGTATTGGTCAAATCCATAATATTCAAGATACATACTGACCTTTAGTTTTCACTGCTACTGGTCTGGGAACCACTCTTGTAGAAGATCTCTCGATCGCTCAAGCTCTTTCTGCCAAGTATCCACACCGACCACTGTAGGTTTTAGCAAAATGACCAACTCCGTTTTTTCTGTATATTGAGTGGTATTTCTAAACAAGTGACCTAACGCGGGAACATCTCCTAAGAATGGTACTTTAGAAACTTGGTCTATTGTGTTGGACTTCATCAAGCCGCCGATCACCACAACATCTCCATCCTGCGCACGTATCACCGAATCTGATTCACGAATAGAGCTACGCGCTAAAGGCAAGGAAATACTGGTGTTCCCATAGCCAATCTCTTTCACCTGTTCATCAACCTCGATAACCGCTGGGTGTACATGTAACAAGACATTCCCTTGGTCATCAATTTGTGGCGTCACATCCAAAGAAATACCAGAGAAGAATGGGGTAAGCTCTACTTCTGGAGAAGGTTCGGAGTTATCGCCACTGCCAACCACACTGGATAGATCGGTTACGTAGTACTCATCCGTACCGACCTTTATCACCGCTTTTTGATTATTCGCAGCGGTCACTCTTGGGCTCGATAGCACGTTCAAGTCACCTTGAGTGGCCATGAAGCTTAATACGGCTTCAAAGCTGCCATCAGAGATGGTTACGTTGGTTTGCCCACCCAACAAACTCCCAATCGGGTCTAGTCCGGGAAGCCCCGTAACGGCATCTCCTAATCGATCGATAACAACATCACCATTTCCGAATGACATATTCGACCAATTAATACCCTGTTGATAGCCATCACTCAAAGTCACTTCTAAAATTTTCGCTTCTAAAATCACCTGACGATGCATTCGTTGCTGTGAAATACCTAGAAAATGGCGAACTTCACGAATCTCGTCTGGGTAGGCTCGAACAGTGATAACACTGGCTTGCGGTGTCACCACTACACTTTGACCGCTCCCGGAGCCAATAAGCTGAGCGACAGCCGTTTGCAGTTGAGGCCAGAAATCGCTTTCACTTAGAGTCTCTATTTCCGTGCCACCTTTGGCTGTATTGGAGCTGCTCGATGAGCGACTTGATGATGAACTTGACGATGAACTCGAAGAAGAATTATTGGATGAGGAGCTTGAACCTGTATCCGTATTGGTAATCGTACCTGTTGTTATAGAGGTAAGTGAGCGTCCACTACGCTTAAACTGCAAGTAATCGACTGGAATTGTAACGGTTCTCAGGCCTGCTGGGTAAACTTGTATTACTTTGCCTGTTTTCTCAATCTCATACCCATACATATCTCGGATAACAGACAACACTTCATCCAAAGACACATCCGTCAGATTGACCGTAATATTACCGTCCACGCTAGGATGAATAGCGGCACTGAACTCAGTCCCCTTCACCAAACTCGCAAAGAATGCCCGGCATTTACATTGTCAGCTTTAATACGAAAACGTTTAATGGTTTCTTGACCAAGGTTATCAACGCTGTCTAAATCCGGCATCAAGTCCGCTTGCACCGACGCAGGCAGCTCCTGCAAGCTACGACTATTACTTTCATTCACAGCCTCATTCAGCGCTTGTTTTGCTTCAACAGGATCTCTGTGTCCCATTGAACAACCCGCAATTGAGGAAATAAGTATGGCTAGTACGACTTTACGCATAGGACTACGAATACCTTAGTTCTTTATATCAAGTGAAAACAGCTCAAGCTGCCAACTTTTGCCATTACGAGTAAGAGTAACTGTTTCATGGTTAATGGAGCGTACATGGTAACCACGATAGCTCTCACCCTGACTAACTACACTCGTATTCAACACTGCCTGACAAACATTTGTCGGCCTACAAGTTATCCCTTTTAGGGTAGGTAACTGATAAACAATTTTCTTTACAGTTGTTGGCTTCTCTTCCGGCGCTTCCCAGCCTAATGGAGCCGTCGGGTCTTGAGATGCCCAAAGGCTTGCACTCAAAAGACTAGCCAAAAGTAAAATGAGAGTTTTAGCCACCAATGAACTCCTGTCTTGTGCCCAATGTATAAACTCAAGAGCTAAACGCGCTTTCGGGTACTCCTCTACCGAATATTGAAAGCTTCTCCAATAATAGTTCACTGGCAGAGACTCCAGCGTCTCGAGGTATTTAAGTATTGAGAAATAATCGCCAGTTAACTCTAGGCGAACAGGGTGGATAAAATAACCATTATAATTACTCGCCTCTTGGGTTCCAGAGATAAGCTCCGCTGTTTGCGACTCAAGGGAGACCAGTTCTAAACCGCTAGTTCCTGCTAAGACGCCCTCCAGCATGATTGCCATTTGCGAAGGAGTAATGAGTGTCCCTAAAATTTGCTCAAGCTCTGCAGCTTGTTGAAGGCTCTGTTTAGATAACTTCTCAAGCTCAATATCAATATCTTGGTCCGGATCGCGTTTGAGTTTTGCTGTCGCCAATAAAATATCAGCTTCAGTCTTTTGATTTTGTTGCGATTGACTTTGCAGTTGCTGCTTTAAATCACCATGCTTAATTACACTCGGCTCTAAAACCAGCGTAAATAGAAGCATCACAATGGCAACCAAGCCACAACCTGAAATAAGCCACTTTTCGCGCTCACTCAATGCGCCAAACTTTTCACCTAACATCTGCCAAGTTTGATTCATTACTGAGTACCCCCTTTGGTTTTCAACTCAAAGGTAATAATGTTGTCCTCATTGCGAGCAATGTTTAGCTTCTCAAAAGCACGACCAATTAAACTCAACTCTGTTTTAAACTGATTTACCCAGTTTGGAATCGCTTGCGCATCACGAGCCAGCCCTTTCAAATCCAAGTTGTGTTCATCAATGAGAATGTAGTTGAGTGAGATATCGTTGCGCCCAAGTTGTGCTAAAGAGCGCATAATGCCGGAATACCCGAGTTGCTGAGACTCATCAAATTCACCGACTGCCTTCAGTGCGCCCTGTTGTGCTTGAACTTCTAATTTCAATCGATTGACCGCGGCAATTTTTTCAGCTGACGGCTTATGCTCGGCCAGCTGACCCTGTAGTTCCCGCAATTGAGAGTTAAGCTTTGCCTGCTGAGATTGAACCACTATTAGTTCACTCTCAAGCGAGCTGTTTTGCATTTTGTAATAACCAAAACCACCTAACAGCATAACCGCAACTAAGGCCCATACCGCGACTACGTTAGCCAGCGTGAATCTTTCTTGCTTCGGTTGGAGGTGAGCAGGGAAAAGGTTGATATCGTCCGATTCAATCTCTGTGACATGTTGCGCCAGTACTTGACCGCTGACGTCTGCATTATCGGATAAGCGAGAGACTTTAACGCTCAAACGTTCATCCAGAGATTGGGCAAGTTCATCGTGCTGCTCTTCATCACAGCAGACTTTTAACTGGTGTAGAGACGTTCCCTTGAGTTGCGACGAGAGGTAATCAATGGAGCGCTGAAGTTCTAAGGCAACGCCATCAAGCTGTAAGGCACTGCTCGCAACGCCAGTTAGCGGGGCGACAACGCCTCGCATCGTTCTTTGGAAAGCACACTTGTTATCAACAAAAGCACTGACTCTGAAGCTGCTATCTTTACTACGTTGGAGCAACAGGAAGTTGCTCAACTCACCCGCCGAATGTCCCCACACGTCGTCTTCAATAAGTAATCGCCCCATGGTATGGCCAGAACTTGTCACTCGTTGAAGAAGATCGAGCACCAGTGATTTCGCCACAACGTAGGCTTGGACTTTGTTATTTCCGGGAACTAAAGCAGCATCGGCAACGATATCAGTCACTTTTTCAGTGATCAGGTCTTTGAGAAGAAACGGTAGTGCCGAACTCCACTCTTCTCTTGGAACGTTGGGTTTATCAATCTGGTAGCTTTGATACAGATTTGAATGGAGCACAACGTCGACCGACAAAGATGCGGCTTTCAATGAGGAGATGGCTTTCTCAAGGGTTGATAACCAATCACCCTCAACTGGAAATTCTGCTTCACCTTCCTCGATAGACAAACTTGGCGAGGAAAGATAGATAGCACTGGGCTGCACGACGACAAAAACGCGCGCCGCATTAGAGGCTTTTGAGGTGAGTTGTTTAAATAATGCCTTAATGTCCATCGTCTAGTTCTTTACTTCTTACGCCAGCGATTTCTGCGGCCAATTGTGACTTTTTGTACCGGTTTTACTTCTGTCGTCTGTTGTTCAATTTTCGGAATCAACTGTTGTTCTGGTTGATAGAAGCGCCCTTGAACACCTTGAATACCAAGATCTAACAATGTATTTCGCTCTTGTCTCGTATCAACACCGACAGCAATTACTTTCGTTTTTGTTCCAGCGGATGCACCAAGTAAGCTTCGAACAAACAGCTGGTTCTCATCACGTCGATCTATCTGTTTTATCAAGCTTCTATGTAATTTAAGGTAGTCTATTTCGAGATCTTTTAAATAGTGAGTGCTAACAATTGAGCGTCCCGCTTGCCCTACACACACTTTACATCCCATTCCTGCAACCATCTTCACAACTGGGCGCATATAATCCAGGTGTTTAACCAAGCTAGATTCGCTCAATTCAAAAGTAAGTCGTCGCCGAGTTTCCATTGGAAGCTGCAATAGTTCATCTCTAAACCAACGAACGTACTTTTTCTCTGCAAACGGAACAACGTACAGGTTAATAGAATAACACAAGCGATTATTTGACGCCTTCAAGAATTTGACTATTAGAGAAAAAACCGCTTTGTCTAGAATGGTTTGATAACCAACGGTCTCGATGGCTGAGCTAAATCGAGACGCTTTAATGACTCCAGCATCAGGATCGTCGATTCGAGCAAACAACTCATGATGAAGCAGCGACTTACTGCGATTTTCGCCTATGAGGTAACAAGGCTGCTCAAAAATGTAGAGTTTGCTTGGGCATAACGCTTTGTCAAACAGAGTGCGCCATCTCACGCTACCACGCTCATGAGTCGGGTTGGCTTCTTTTTGGTAACGTGTCCAAGTATTAATACGCTGCAATTGAGCGCTCTTCAATGCCGTTTCGGCCTCATCTAAGATTTTGCCCTGACGCTCCCCTTCCTGGAACATGGTTACACCCACATGGCACCAGTTATCGGGCTCTAACGGCTCGGGTGGAACAATTTTTTCTAGTTGCTTCAAGCAACTTGCTGCTAATGCCCCTATCTCTTTTGTCCCTAGACTCGGGGCAAAGATAGCAAAATCTGAATCGTAATAACGAGACAACATCACATCAGGGTAACGTTGTAAGATGTTTGATAAACCCTCGCCGACCTCAACGACAAAGTCATCTGCGGCCTTTTTACCACTCTCATCGTGAATATCATCCCAGTCATCGATGCGCAGCAACATTACACCACCATGCGCGCCAGCCTCAGATAAAGTCGACTCGAGTTTGTTATCAAACAAGACTCGATTCGCCGTACCGGTTAGTTGATCTAAGAAGGTTTGAGTACGTATAAAGGTGTCGAAACGACTGCGTTCTTGGCGAGCATCCTGAAGCTCCTCGATCAGCACATCGAGCGCTTCACTAGCGGTAAAAGGCCACTCTCTCAAGTCACCTTTCGCATGCTGTTCAACACGTCCTGCAAGGATCATCCTACCTCGCTCTTCCAGCAGCTCCGAGCCATGGAGTTGTTCTTTCAACCATTTGACACCGCGCATCAAGCAAAAAATCACCAGCACTACCGCTAAGGTGATGCTCCATAGTGTGCTAAAGGAATAACTTACATCAAAATAAGGTGGGACCGCCTTTAGGTTGATTTGATACCCGTTGTTACGCTCTAAGTCAAAATCGCGGCTAAACAGCCGTTCTTTGGGAACATTTGAGGCGGTGTCTTTAAAACGGTAAACCACACCTGCGGTTGACGACAGCTCCATCTCAACGATATTTGATGCTTTAAGAAGCTTAGGCATCCACCTTTGCATGGATGAAGCGGCTTCGGGATCACTCATTTCTTTGTCAACAACATCCACTATCCCTTCTAGGTAGTGGTTCAAGTAGTCATGCCCGATCCGTTTAATTGATAGCGTGCCACCAATAAACAAGATGAACATTGCGCTAATCACAATGACGGTAACGAACGCGACTAGACGCGTACTAAGCTTTAAGGTCGGGGTGTACCTCATAGACCTTGAATTCCTTTTCAATGCTGTGCTTGAGCTAAGTCCCAAGTGAGGTGCAAATCAATGATATGAAACATGTAAAACTATTGATTAGCTGATTGTTTACTATATAAAAAAACCGCGGAATCCGCGGCTTTTTTTCAACATCAAACGATTAGAATGGGATATCGTCGTCAAAATCCATTGGTGGCTCATTGTATTGTGGCTGAGCTTGCGACGGAGCTTGCTGTTTCTGTGGTGCTTGCTGCTGAGGTTGATGTGGCTGTTGCATCGCAGGTTGCTGAGGTTGGCCCCAACCGCCTTGTTGCGGTGCTTGTCCGCCCATCTGCTGACCTGGCGCTCCACCTTGAGCTCGGCCACCTAACATTTGCATTACACCGTTGAAGCCCTGTACTACAACTTCCGTTGTGTAACGGTCTTGGCCACTTTGGTCTTGCCATTTACGCGTCTGAAGCTGGCCTTCAATGTAAACCTGTGAACCTTTACGTAGGTATTCACCCGCTACTTCAGCCAGTTTTCCAAACAGCGCAACACGGTGCCATTCTGTTTTTTCGCGCTGTTCACCAGTCGCTTTATCACGCCACGATTCAGACGTCGCAATCGTAATGTTTGCCACAGCGCCACCGCTTGGCATGTATCGAATTTCAGGGTCGTTACCTAGATTACCCACTAGGATAACTTTGTTTACTCCACGGCTTGCCATGTTTCGCTCCGTCTTGATTCACGAGTGTTATAAAAATAGCGCACTAGGATAGCACGCTTTCTTACTCGCACAAATCTCAAATCCACGCTCTAGGCCTCAAATCATCTTTAGGTAGTTAAGATCTGGAGCAATTTTTTGATGATCGTCCAAGGCTAGGTCTAATGACAAATTTCTCCGTTACCTTGCAATATGAAACTTGACGCAATTTGACGTTCTCAATTCGCACTTATTGGGTTTCTCATTCATGTTAAGCGCCAAACAACAACCAATAAAAAGGAATCAAAATGGGAAAGAGTACCTATGCGCGTACTATTTACTTTTTGTGTGAGGATAAAACCCTAGATTACCCTTATGTTGCCGACATTCAGAGTGCGCTAAGAATCACCATACCTATCATAGAGGCTCAAGAGTTAATGCAGGCCTCTCCGACGCATCGACACAAAATATTGCTTATTGACTATCAGTCTCATAAACAGTTGCGTAAGCAAGTTCTGAACTTACCACTGACAAACAAAAATTACGAAACCATTGTATTCAATGTGGAGCAACGTCTGACTACGGAAGAACTGCTCACCTTCGGAAACTTGAAAGGCCTGTTCTATAAAACAGACTCCATCGAGGAAATCGCCAAGGGTTGTGGCGAGATCATTAACAGCCAGAACTGGCTACCAAGAAAAGTAGCTAGCCAGCTTCTGCACTACTATCGCCATGTAGTGGATACCAATACCTCCCCTGTCACTGTCGATCTCACTACGCGCGAGTTACAAATACTGCGCAGTTTGCAATCTGGTGGTTCAAATACACAGATTGCGGACAGTCTTTTCATCAGTGAATTCACGGTAAAATCTCACCTTTATCAGATTTTTAAAAAACTCTCTGTTAAAAATCGCGTGCAAGCGATAGCATGGGCCAATCAAAATTTAACGTCTTAGCTATTTAATACCAATCGTAGTAAATAACTGCTCATTCTAGCTTGTTAAAACACTCGATAACATCGTTAGAAATTTTGATTGTAGGATAACTACTTATCGAAAATTTCCGCCTTGTTTTCAAGTGTTTTTCCTACGCTATTTATGACCACTTACTTACTGTGATTAGTATGAGCCTCAAGGACAATTCGGTTCATAAAAAAGCCCGCACAGGAAATGATGCGGGCAAAAAGGGTTATACAATGATCAAGAAGTGCCTTTTCCCCGCAGCAGGTTATGGAACACGTTTCCTTCCAGCAACTAAATCTATGCCAAAAGAGATGATGCCAGTCGTCAACAAACCGCTTATTGAATATGGCGTTGAAGAAGCCATTCAAGCAGGCATGGACGGCATGTGTATTGTCACTGGTCGTGGTAAGCATTCCATCATGGACCACTTCGATAAGAACTATGAGCTGGAGCATCAGATAAACGGCACCAATAAGGAAGAGTTACTGGTCGATATTCGCGAAATCATCGACAGCGCTAACTTTACTTACATTCGTCAACGTGAAATGAAAGGCTTGGGTCATGCAATTTTAACTGGCCGTGAATTGGTCGGCGATGAGCCGTTTGCTGTCGTTCTTGCCGATGACCTTTGTGTTAACGAACAACAAGGCGTACTCGCTCAGATGGTTGCCTTGTATAAGCAGTTCCGCTGCTCAATCGTTGCAGTGCAAGAAGTCCCTGAAGATGAAACTCACAAGTACGGTGTTATTTCGGGTGAAATGATTAAAGACGACCTGTTCCGTGTTGATGATATGGTTGAGAAACCAGAACCAGGTAGCGCGCCAAGTAATCTTGCGATCATTGGCCGATATATCCTAACTCCGGATATTTTCGAACTCATCGAACAGACTGAACCGGGTAAGGGCGGAGAGATCCAAATTACCGATGCCCTGCTCAAGCAAGCAAAAGCTGGCTGTGTTCTTGCTTATAAATTCAAAGGACAGCGCTTTGATTGCGGTAGTGTTGAAGGCTACATAGAAGCGACCAACTACTGCTTTGAAAATCTTTACCTGAAAGATGAGAAGAAGTCAGAGCTCGATAAACAATCGACGACAAAAGAGCAATAAGCTCGATCTTCATAGTGAAAAAGCAGCCAATTATGGCTGCTTTTTTCGTTGTCTTAATTCTAACTATTTAACTGTTTTTTTATCCAGTATTTCTTTGCACATTAATCACACTATGTAATACTTGCCTCAATACGTTTTTCATTGAGCACTGAAGATGGACCAGATAGAAATCCGGGGCGCCCGAACCCATAACCTCAAAGACATTAACCTCACTATCCCTCGCGATAAACTCATTGTCGTGACTGGGCTTTCTGGCTCTGGTAAGTCATCTTTGGCTTTCGATACACTGTACGCAGAAGGGCAAAGACGCTATGTTGAATCTCTATCTGCCTATGCGCGTCAGTTCCTCTCGTTAATGGAAAAACCCGACGTTGACCATATCGAAGGCTTATCTCCTGCTATTTCCATTGAACAAAAATCTACCTCTCATAACCCACGTTCAACCGTTGGTACCATTACCGAAGTCTACGACTACCTGAGGCTACTCTACGCGCGTGTCGGTGAACCACGATGCCCTGACCATCACGTTCCGCTTGCGGCCCAAACCATCTCGCAAATGGTCGACAAAGTATTAGAACTACCAGCAGGCTCAAAAATGATGCTGCTTGCTCCTATCGTTAAGGAACGTAAGGGTGAGCACGTAAAAACACTAGAGAACCTCTCAGCTCAAGGTTTCATTCGTGCTCGTATCGATGGGGAAACTTGCGATCTTTCCGATCCACCAACACTTGAACTGCATAAAAAACACACCATCGAAGTCGTCGTTGACCGCTTTAAGGTTCGCGATGATCTGAAACAACGCCTAGCCGAGTCTTTTGAAACCACGCTGGAGCTTTCGGGTGGTATTGCCGTCGTCGCTCCAATGGATGGCGATGGTGAAGAAATTGTATTCTCAGCCAACTTCTCTTGCCCGCACTGTGGTTACAGCATGGAAGAGCTTGAACCTCGAATCTTCTCATTCAACAACCCAGCTGGCGCATGCCCGACCTGTGATGGCTTAGGGGTTCAGCAATATTTTGATGCGGATAGAGTCATCCAAGATGACAACCTCAGCCTTGCTGAAGGGGCAATACGCGGTTGGGATCAAAAGAACTACTATTACTTCCAGATGCTCACTGCTCTTGCTGATCATTTTGATTTCGACCTCAATACACCATTCAAAAAGCTGCCGAAAAAAACGCAACAGATCATCTTAAAGGGCTCAGGAAGAACCGAGGTTGAGTTTAAATATGTCAATGACCGAGGTGACATCCGAGTTAAACGTCATCCATTTGAAGGGATTCTCAATACTTTAGAGCGCCGCTATCGCGACACTGAATCTAACTCGGTTAGAGAAGATCTCGCCAAATACATCTCCACTAAGTCTTGCTCAAGCTGTGGCGGTACTCGTTTGCGATTAGAGGCGCGCAATGTATTTATTGGCGAAACCACACTGCCACAGATTGTTGAGCTGAGTATTGCCGATGCATTGAATTTCTTCCAAACGCTCAAGTTGGAAGGCCAGCGTGCCCAAATTGCCGAAAAGGTAATGAAAGAGATTAATGACCGACTCCATTTCCTAGTCAATGTCGGCCTAAATTATCTCAACCTATCTCGCAGTGCTGAAACATTGTCTGGTGGTGAAGCGCAGCGTATCCGACTCGCGAGCCAAATTGGTGCTGGATTAGTGGGTGTCATGTACGTGTTGGATGAACCTTCTATTGGTTTGCACCAACGCGATAACGAGCGCCTGCTGAAAACACTAACCCACCTGCGCGATCTTGGGAACACGGTATTGGTTGTAGAGCATGATGAAGATGCGATTCGTTGCGCCGACTATGTTATCGACATCGGCCCAGGCGCTGGCGTTCATGGTGGTAACGTTGTGGCTGAAGGCACCATGGAAGAGATCATTGCCAATCCAAACTCTCTGACAGGCCAATACTTGAGTGGTGCTAAAGAGATTTCGGTGCCTCAAGAACGTACCAAAGCAGATAAAAAGAAAACGGTCGAGCTGATTGGAGCTAGCGGCAATAACCTCAAAGACGTTAACCTCTCTTTACCAGTTGGCCTGTTTACTTGTATTACAGGCGTATCAGGCTCGGGGAAATCAACACTGATAAACGATACCTTCTTTAAGATTGCACATACCGAACTCAATGGTGCAACCACGGCGAAACCTTCTGCTTATAAACAGATTAAAGGCCTTGAGCACTTCGATAAGGTTATCGATATTGACCAGAGCCCTATTGGACGCACCCCTCGCTCGAACCCAGCGACCTATACGGGTATATTCACGCCAATTCGCGAACTATTTGCCGGTACTCAAGAATCACGTTCTCGTGGCTACAAACCGGGACGTTTTAGCTTCAACGTTCGAGGTGGTCGTTGTGAAGCCTGCCAAGGCGATGGGGTAATTAAGGTAGAAATGCACTTTTTGCCTGATGTATACGTCCCTTGTGATTCTTGTAAAGGTAAGCGTTACAACCGTGAAACTCTAGAAGTTCGTTACAAAGGTAAGAGTATCGACCAGGTGCTAGACATGACCGTCGAAGATGCACGCGAGTTTTTCGATCCGGTACCTGTTATCGCCCGTAAACTGCAAACTCTGATGGATGTAGGTTTGTCATACATTCGTCTTGGTCAGGCCGCAACCACACTATCCGGTGGTGAAGCACAGCGTGTTAAACTGGCGCGTGAGCTGTCTAAACGCGATACGGGCAAAACGCTGTATATTCTGGACGAGCCGACCACAGGTCTACACTTCCACGATATTCAGCAATTGCTGACCGTTCTGCATCGATTGCGCGATCATGGCAATACTGTGGTAGTGATCGAACACAACCTCGATGTGATAAAAACCGCAGACTGGATTGTCGATTTGGGCCCTGAAGGTGGCCAAGGCGGCGGTGAAATTATTGCACAAGGTACGCCTGAAGATGTCGCTCAGGTCGAAGGTTCGCACACTGCACGCTTTTTAAAGCCTATGTTGAAGTAATAAAAAACAGTAAGATAGAGAGACTAGCAAGTGCTAGTCTCTTTTTGTTTAGGCACAATTTTACTTTGAAAGGACGCTATGGCAACTGTACACGTGAACGGCACTCAACTTGAGCCTTGTGCTCCTAAAGTGCCTTTAAACCGACGCTTTCTCATCTCTTTAGCGGTTGTTTTCATTGTCGCCATGCACTTCTTTATGCCGAACCCAGGGGGGCAGGCTTAGCGCTATCATTTAATGCGACTACGTGGCTAGCCATCAGCGTCACGTTAGCCATCGGTTTGTACCAATTAGCCACTAATCAAGAATTACGCTATTCAAAACTCACCGTTGGTTTGTTTATCGTCTGCCTGATTTTGACCGTCCCTGTGTTTTATCCCAACGCCTCAATACTTGCATCATCTAGTCGGCTACTTGGCTTATGGGGAGGGTTGCTACTCTTTGTCACGTTGCAACAGTTTCAGTTCAGCAACAAACACAAGCAGCGGCTACTCTGGTTTATTGTTATCGCGGTGACCATTGAAGCTCTGTTTGGTTATTTCCAATATTTTGTATTAGAAGAAGGGAATCTATTTGGGTACAACACCGAGCGTAATCGGCCCTATGGTATCTTCCAACAACCCAACGTGATGGCCAGTTTTCTAGCGACTGGGTTTGTGTTATCTGGGTACTTGCTAGCTCGTCAACCTATCAAATACCAAGCAAAAATCAGCGACGTTACGCTACTTTATATCATTCCTGCTTTAACCATTCCGCTACTCATTGTCCTTGCCTCGAGAACTGGATGGTTAGCGGGGATACTGTGTTTATTTTTGATTACGCCATACCTGTACCGATTCGCGACCAAAAAACGTTTTTGGGGGTGGCTAGCTTCTGTGGCACTAGGGATCATATTAGGGTTCGTATTCTCCTCTTCTGGTTCAGGTGAACTCGTTAAGGAGAAAGCGAAACTGGAGGACGTAAGATCATACATCTACCCTCAAGCGATCGATATGGTGGTTGAGAAACCATTCACTGGTTATGGCTACGGGCGTTTTGAATCGGAATACATCCTCTATACCGCAAGACAACACCACTTAAACAGTGACTACAAGCCAGGTCTTGCAACCATGGATCACCCACACAACGAAATGCTGTTTTGGGCTGTCGAAGGTGGCTTGTTACCTGTACTGGGGATTCTCCTTGCCGCGGGGATGGTATTGCAGCGTATCTATCATGGTAAAAAAGGAACACGGCTGGCGATCTTCTCTCTATTCATCCCAATAGTGCTGCACTCGCAACTGGAGTACCCGTTTTATCACTCGGCGATTCACTGGATAATATTCGTCATTTTGCTGTATTGGGTTGACCAAAGGGTCAATGTACCAAGGTTTGCGCCGTTCACTGTCTTTGGTAAAACAGTGCTGCGTGTAAGCAGCTTACTACTGCCAATCCTAACGAGCTTCTACATGCTAAGCGCTTTGCACACCAACTACATTCTGACTCAATTTGAGAAGTCACAGCCAAAAGATCCTGAAATTCTCAATCGCGTCACCAATCCCGTCGTTTGGAAAGATCGTTTCGATTGGGATGTTTACAGCACCTATCTCAACATTGGTCTGCATCAGCAAAACCCAGAGTTTATTCAACCCTATATTGATTGGTCATTAGAGATCATTAAAGATAAACCGAGACCTGCGTTTTACAATAACCTAATTCTTGCTTTCCAAGGGCTGGGCGATGAGAGCCGAGCAGAACAAGTACGCGCAGAGGCTCAATATCTATTCCCTAATAGAGACTTTTCTACGGTGCAACTTCGATTACCTCGAAGCTCTTCTGACACACAGTCGAGTGCCGAAATTACGGTTCAAGAAATCACTGAGTGAGACAAGTAAAAAGGGCGAGTTATCGCCCTTTTCTACTTTTATCGAGCTGACTCGTAACTAGCTCATCGCCTCTTCCAATGCTCTCAAGCACAGTGAAACATTTTCATTTCGCGCACCGTATCCCATTAGGCCAATTCGCCAAGCTTTACCTGCCAAAGCGCCAAGCCCCGCTCCTATCTCTAAATTGTATTCCTCGAGTAATCGAGAGCGCACAGCCGCCTCATCAATGCCTTCAGGCACATAAATAGCATTGAGCTGTGGTAGTCGACTTGCTTCATCTACAACAAATTCAAAACCCAGTTTATCAAGACCCGCTTTTAGTTTTTGGTGCATGATCGCGTGTCGCTGCCACGCATTTTCGAGCCCTTCGTTTTTCAGGATGAGCAGAGCTTCATGCAGAGCATACAAGCTATTCACAGGAGCTGTGTGATGATAGCTACGCTTGCCTTCACCACTCCAGTAGCCTAGGACCAAACTCTGATCGAGGAACCAGCTCTGAACAGGAGTGGTACGATTTTTAATTTTCTCAATCGCCTTTGGTGATAAAGTCACTGGCGACAATCCTGGGACACAAGAAAGGCACTTCTGACTACCAGAATAAACCGCATCCAATTGCCATTCGTCGACTTTAAGCGGCACGCCGCCCAGTGAAGTCACCGCATCAACAATCGTCAACACATCATGTTGCTTGGCTAAAACTCCTAGTGCCTGAGCGTCAGTCAATGCGCCTGTTGAAGTTTCTGCATGCACAAAAGCAAGAATCTTCGCATCACTATGCTGCGCCAAAGCTTGTTCAACCTTATCGATAGAAACTGGCTTACCCCATTCGTCATCTATGACAACCGCTTCACCACCAGCGCGAACCACATTTTCACGCATACGTTCGCCAAACACACCGTTACGGCAGACAATCACTTTGTCACCCGGTTCAATCAAGTTGACGAAACATGTCTCCATACCCGCACTACCCGGCGCCGAAACCGCAATCGTAAACTCGTTTTCGGTTTGGAATGCATATTTCAATAACGCTTTAAGCTCATCCATCATAGCAATAAACAAAGGGTCTAGATGACCAACGGTTGGGCGGCTTAACGCTTGAAGAACTTGCGGTGAAATATCAGATGGGCCTGGGCCCATTAAAATACGATGAGGGGGAATGAAACTTTGGATCGACATAGAAGCTCCTTATAATTATGTATAAGATTAGGGCGTGTTAACCTTTCGCGGTTAAGTTTTGTTCGAGATAAAATCGTTTTAGGCGCGGCGAAGAATATATAGCCTAGTCATTCTAAGCATATTTTCTTCAACAAAGCATAAACCGATTTTAGCCGAACCCTTCGGGCAGCCTTTGTGGCTCGTTTCTACTGCGTTATCGGCTTCGCATGTAGACCAGCTACATTTCAAAGCCTCTGCCTTATATAAAACTTCCACAAAGCGATGCAAAAATCAGCTCGAAAGGTCAACACGCCCTCATGCAGCATTGAAAATTATTGGATTGAAACCACAACAGTAGCGTGCTTTCTTCCCGACAGCAATTCGACTCTAGTCGACAGGTCGCACCAGTATCACAATAGCTAAAGAATACTGCTATTCAATCTCATCCAATCTGTGAGTTTTCAATTGACAATCGATTGCAAAACACGTTCAATGAGCAAGCTTTATGCAGAAGAGGAGCACTGCCCAGGCAGATAATATGTGGAGCCTCAACTCCGATACATATTATTCATGGGGAGCAGTGCCGAGATAGTTTTGATTTGTGGATTGAAATTGTCGGTTGATTGGGCTGAATCCCTTCAACTGTCACTGGCCCTGTCTAGTGATGAGCTTCTGAGGTAAATACAATTCATCTAATACCTCTCTTATTGCTCGTTTACTCTCTTCAACATCGGATGTTTGGCTATTACTGTACTGATAGTCGACTAACAATTTTTAAGAAGTCGTGGGAGAAATGCTGTGAGCGCATTCAATGTCGCCAAATTTGGTGGAACTAGCGTCGCCAACTTTGAAGCAATGAGCCGTTGTGCCGTTATTATCGAAAACAATCCAAACACTAAGCTTGTGGTAAGCAGTGCGTGTTCGGGTGTAACCAACCTACTTGTCGAACTGGCAAATGGTGTATCTGACCAAGAGCATCGTAGCGAGCTGCTGCAAAACATCGCTGCAATTCATGAAGCGATTTTATCTCAGCTAAATGACGCAACCGAAACTGCCTCTCAGGTATACCAAATCCTTGATACTGTCACTAGCCTAGCGGAAGCAGCCTCAATTCAAGCTAGCACCAAGCTAACTGACCACTTGGTGGCCTGTGGTGAGCTGATGTCGACTCATATTCTTGCTCAGCTAATGCGTGAACGTGGTATCAATGCTGTGCGTTTCGACATTCGTGACGTACTACGAACCGACGGTAACTTCGGCCGTGCAGAACCACAAGTCGAAGAAATTGCCGCTCTGGCGAAAGAAAAACTTGCGCCACTTTGCCAAGACCATGTCGTTATCACTCAAGGCTTTATTGGTTCAGACGAAGAAGGCAATACCACAACACTTGGTCGCGGCGGCAGTGACTACAGTGCTGCACTAATTGCAGAAGGTGTTGCAGCCTCTGGTTTAGAGATCTGGACCGACGTTCCGGGTATCTACACTACAGACCCACGCATTGCGCCAAAAGCCTCACCAATCCCAGAAATCAGCTTTAGTGAAGCATCTGAGATGGCAAACTTCGGTGCCAAGATCCTTCACCCATCAACGCTAGTCCCAGCACTTCGCCACGATATTCCGGTATTTGTGGGGTCTTCAAAAGAGCCAGAGCGCGGTGGTACTTGGATTCGCCATCAAGCGGAAACTTCTCCATTGTTCCGTGCTTTGGCACTACGTAGTAACCAGACCATGGTGACTCTGCGCAGCGCAAACATGTTCCACGCATACGGTTTCCTAGCAAAAGTATTTGAGATCCTAGCGAAACACAAGATTTCGGTTGATTTGATCACTACATCTGAGATCAGTGTGTCACTGACGCTTGATCAAACAGATACCGCTGGCGGCGCACCACAACTGCCAGAGCAAGCACGTATTGAACTGGAAGAACTGTGTTCAGTAGAAGTTGAACACGACCTATGTTTGGTTGCTCTGATTGGTAATAACATGAGTGAGAGCAAAGGCTACGCGAAGCAAGTGTTTGGTACGCTAGAAGAGTTCAACCTACGCATGATCTGTTACGGTGCGAGCCCACATAACCTATGTTTCTTGCTGCATGAATCGGTTGCGAAACAAGCGATTCAACGTCTGCACGGTGAGCTGTTCGAGTAATTTATTCATTCGAACGTAATGAAGAAGGGTTGCCATTGGCAACCCTTTTTAGTTTCATCGACTGACTAGCCACTATCCGCTAGTTAACCATTAATATTTGGCCCAAGCCACTTCTCTGCTTCAAGCAGTTCCCAACCTTTACGGTCGGCATAGCTTTCGACTGATCTTGCTGGATCTGAGCGATCGCAAAGTAGCGCGAGTCTGGATGCGAGAAATACCAGCCTGATACCGACGCACCCGGCCACATGGCATAGCTCGATGTCAGTGACATACCAATCGTCTCTTCCGCCTTTAGAAGATCCCACAACGGGCCTTTCTCGGTATGCTCTGGACACGCAGGATAACCCGGTGCAGGACGAATACCTTGGTACTTTTCACGGATCAACTCTTCATTCGATAGATTCTCATCTGACGCATAGCCCCAGATTTCTTTACGTACCTTCTCGTGTAAGTATTCCGCAAACGCTTCAGCTAAGCGGTCACCCACTGCCTGAATCATAATCGCGTTGTAGTCATCGCCTTGCGCTTTGTACTCATCAGCTAGCTCTCGCTCACCGATACCACCGGTCACGGCAAAAGCACCGATCCAGTCTTTCTTACCGCTAGATTTAGGCGCAATGTAATCCGACAAACAGTAGTTTGGCCCTTTTGGTTTCTCAGTTTGCTGACGCAAATTACACAGCACTTTAGCGACTTCTGTACGTGACTCGTCAGTATAGACTTCGATGTCATCGCCCACGCTGGCCGCAGGGAACAGTGCACACATACCATTGGCTTTTAGCAAACCTTCTCGCTCAACGCGATCCAGCATGTCATTGGCGTCTTTAAATAGGCGTTTCGCTTCTTCACCCACCTCTTCATGCTCTAAAATGGCTGGGTACTTACCAACTAATGACCACGTCATGAAGAATGGGGTCCAGTCGATGTAGTTGCGCAGTGTCGCGACATCGAAGTCTTTAAACACATGTACACCCGGTTTTGCCGGCACAGGTGGCGTGTAAGTCTCCCAGTCGATATCGACTTTATTCGCGCGAGCTTGTTCCAGAGTAACAGGCTTAGTACGTGGCTTCTTACGATTATGCTGATCACGAACACGTTCGTAATCCAGATCGAGTTTCTCAACAAACGCAGGCTTGAGCTCATCTGAAAGCAATGAGGTACACACACCTACCGCGCGCGATGCGTTATTCACGTAAACTACTGGCTGGTGATAATTCTGTTCAATTTTCACTGCCGTGTGAGCTTTGGAAGTCGTTGCACCACCAATCAGAAGTGGCAGATCAAAACCTTGGCGCTCCATCTCTTTGGCAACGTGAACCATCTCATCCAATGACGGCGTGATCAGACCCGATAGACCGATGATGTCGACATTCTCTTCTTTGGCCACTTTTAAGATTTTTTCACACGGCACCATGACACCAAGGTCAATGATTTCGTAGTTGTTACATTGAAGTACCACACCCACAATGTTCTTACCGATATCGTGAACATCGCCTTTCACGGTCGCCAGAAGAATTTTACCGTTTGAGCTACCCGCTTGTTTAGAAGCATTAATAAAAGGCTCTAAATGCGCCACCGCTTGCTTCATAACGCGTGCTGATTTCACTACCTGCGGAAGGAACATCTTACCTTCACCGAACAGGTCGCCCACCACGTTCATGCCATCCATTAGTGGGCCTTCGATCACTTCCAAAGGCTTAGCTGCCGCAACGCGTGCTTCTTCGGTATCTTCAACGATGAACTCGGTGATACCTTTAACCAGAGCATGCTCTAGGCGCTTTTCAACTGGCCAAGTACGCCACTCTAATGCACTGGCATCGTCTTCTTTACCGACACCTTTATTGGCATATTCCGCAGCGATATCAAGCAGACGTTCAGTAGAATCATCACGGCGGTTAAGAACCACGTCCTCTACCGCTTCGCGCAGTTTATCAGGGACGTTATCGTATATTTCAAGTTGACCTGCGTTAACAATACCCATATCCATACCGTTCTTGAAACAGTGATATAGGAATACGGCGTGAATGGCTTCACGTACATAGTTGTTACCGCGGAAAGAGAACGAAACGTTGGAAACACCGCCAGAGATCATCGCATAAGGCAAATCACGCTTTATGTCCGCTACCGCATCAATAAAATCGACCGCGTAATTGTTGTGCTCTTCGATACCTGTTGCCACCGCAAAGATGTTCGGGTCGAAAATGATGTCTTCTGGTGGGAAGCCGACTTCATCAACTAGGATGTTGTAAGCATTGGTACAGATCTCAAGTTTACGCTCGCGCGTCTCGGCCTGACCAACTTCATCAAACGCCATCACAATCACAGCAGCGCCATAACGACGAATCAGTTTCGCCTGCTCAACAAACTTCTCTTTACCCTCTTTTAGAGAGATAGAGTTAACGATGCCTTTACCTTGAACACATTTCAGGCCCGCTTCGATCACTTCCCACTTGGAAGAGTCGACCATGATTGGCACTTTAGAAATTTCAGGCTCGGACGCACACAGATTAAGGAAACGCACCATACACGCTTCCGCATCCAGCATGCCTTCATCCATGTTTATATCGATGATTTGCGCACCGTTCTCAACTTGCTGACGAGCCACTTCTAGCGCTTCATCATATAGCTCTTCTTTAATCAGTCGCTTAAAGCGTGCAGAACCGGTAACGTTGGTTCGCTCGCCCACGTTAACAAACAGAGTGTCTTTTTCGATCGTTAGCGGCTCAAGACCAGACAGTCGACATGCCACTGGAATATCTGGGCGCTGGCGAGGTTTAACCCCCTCTACCGCCATCGCCATGTGGCGGATGTGCTCTGGTGTGGTACCACAACAGCCACCGATAAGGTTTAGAAAACCACTCTCTGCCCACTCTTTAACATGAACAGCCATATCTTCTGGTGAAAGGTCATACTCACCAAATGCATTAGGAAGACCGGCATTTGGGTGGGTAGACACGAAGGTTTCTGAAATTCGTGAAAGCTCTTCCACATACGGGCGCAGCTCGTCTGGGCCAAGCGCACAGTTCAAACCAAACGAAAGCGGATTAACATGACGCATTGCATTGTAAAACGCTTCAGTTGTTTGGCCTGACAGTGTACGACCTGATGCATCGGTGATTGTGCCCGAAATCATTACAGGTAGGGAGATGCCAAGCTCTTCAAAAACGGTATCAACAGCAAAGGCACACGCCTTGGCGTTCAAGGTATCAAAAATGGTTTCGATAAGAATTAAATCTGAGCCACCTCTGATAAGCGCACGAGTCGACTCTGAATACGCTTCCACCAGCTCATCAAAGCTGACATTACGGTAACCCGGGTCATTAACATCTGGAGAGATAGAACAAGTACGGTTCGTTGGGCCCAATACACCCGCAACATAACGGGGTTTGTCTGGTGTTTTCGCTGTCCACTCATCAGCAGCTTGACGTGCAAGCTTAGCGGCTTCGAAGTTGATCTCTTCGCTCAAGCTTTCCATGTCGTAATCGGCCATGGCGATAGTGGTCGCGTTAAAGGTATTTGTTTCTAGAATGTCAGCGCCCGCTTCTAGGTAAGCGCTGTGAATATCCTTAATTAATTGAGGCTGCGTTAATACCAACAGATCGTTGTTGCCTTTCAGATCACTATGCCAATCAGCAAAGCGCTCACCTCGATAATCATTCTCTTCGAGTTTGTAGTCCTGAATCATGGTACCCATACCACCATCAATCAGGAGAATTCTCTGCGTTAATTGCGCTTCTATCTGTTGTCTTACATTACTTCCCACAGTACAGCCTCATTCCTTTTATTATCCCCACATCCTATCATATCTTTAGTGGAAATCTAGACGTCTAAACGAACCAATTCTCATAGCTTATTGCTCTTTTAATCATCTATTCGATAGCAAAATACCGTTTGCTATTTTCATTAACCACAATCAAAATCGCTTTTACATTTTGTTACAAGGTTCACTCATCCATGTCGGTCTACTACACCCTGTGTTTTTTGTCTGCGGCAGCCATGCTGATAGCATTCATCAACAGTAAAATCGGTAAGATGCAAACCACTATTGCCATCACGGCAGGCTCAATGGCTTTGTCTCTCCTCATCATTGTGGCAGGCCAAAACCATTGGTTTGATCTTACCAACATTGCAACGGAAACTATCGCTAGCATCGATTTCGAGCACTTTCTGCTCAAGGGCATATTGGGCTTTTTGCTATTTGCCGGTGGACTTGGCATTAAACTGCCTAACCTTGAAGACCAAAAGTGGGAGATCACCACGCTCGCCCTTGCGGCAACCTTAATTTCCACTCTATTAGTTGGCTTTGGTCTGTATGGCTTTTGTTTACTGGTGGGAATTGAGTTCGACCTCATCTACTGCTTGCTGTTTGGCGCTTTAATTTCACCGACCGACCCAATTGCAGTGTTAGCCATTGTAAAAAAGCTCGACGCACCGAAGCGTATCTCAACTCAAATTGAAGGCGAGTCGCTGTTCAACGATGGTTTTGGCCTAGTGCTGTTCGTTACCCTCTTTACCATCGCCTTTGGCAATGAAGCGCCAACTGTAGGCGGCGTAATGACTTTGTTCGCCCAAGAGGCGATTGGTGGCATCGTCTACGGCTTTGCTCTGGGCTTGCTGTTCCACTATTTGATCAGCGCAACCGATGATCACTCAATGGAGCTGCTGTTAACCTTAGGCATTCCAACTGCTGGCTACGCATTTGCCAACATTATCCATGTTTCGGGTCCGCTTGCGATGGTGGTATCAGGCATTATGATTGGTAACTGGACGCGATTCATCGGGTTCTCCAAAGAGAGTGTTGATCACCTCGATCACTTCTGGGAACTGATTGACGAGTTTCTTAATGGTGTTCTGTTCCTGCTCATTGGTATGTCAATGCTGCTATTCGAGTTCCACAAAGAAGACTGGATCGTGATGGCGTTTTCAATCCCATTAGTGCTTGTTGCACGCTACTTGAGCGTATCGTGCTCTTATATTGGATTCAGGCGCTATCGCCAGTACAACTCGTGGTCGGTGAAGATACTGACTTGGGGTGGATTACGTGGTGGCTTGGCTCTTGCGATGGCACTGTCGATTCCTTCGGGCATCTGGGTGATTGAAGATAAGCTAATTGACGTGAAAGAGATCATTCTGGTCATGACCTACTCGGTTGTGGTGTTTTCGATTTTGGTTCAAGGCTCGACTATCACGCCTATGATCCAAAAGTCCAAACTAGAAGAGAAGCAACGTCAGTCCGATGCCGATGAGGCTTTAGAAAAGACTGAGTAAAGCACTCAGTCTCATCTTCCGAAAACAAAAAACCGCAGCGAAGGCTGCGGTTTTTTAGTCTTTCAAATCACCAAAGCATTACTGGCCCGCGACCTTCATCGACTCAAGTAAGATGGAGCCCGTTTGGATTTGTGAGCGCGTTTCTACATCGCTACCAACCGCAACGATCTGATTGAACATATCTTTCAAGTTGCTTGCAATAGTCACTTCAGACACTGGGAATTGAATTTCACCATTTTCAACCCAGAAGCCTGCCGCTCCGCGAGAGTAATCTCCCGTTACGATATTCACGCCTTGGCCCATCACTTCCGTAACTAGGAAGCCAGTGCCGAGCTCTTTCAGCATCTGCTCGAAGTCTTGGCCTGTCGATTTCACAAACCAGTTGTGAATGCCACCTGCATGACCGGTTGGCGTCATATCCATCTTACGTGCTGCGTAGCTAGTCAAAAGGTAGGTTGCCAGAACACCATCAGTGATAATTTCGCGATCTTCTGTTTTCACGCCTTCGCTATCAAATGGGCTTGAAGCCAAACCACGCAGAACATGTGGCGCTCAGAAACATTAAACCAACTTGGAAGAACCTGTTTACCTAAGTGGTCAAGTAGGAACGATGACTTGCGATACAAGTTACCGCCGCTGATTGCCATCACCAGATGACCTAACAAGCCAGTTGCCACATCGGCAGCAAACATCACCGGATATTTACCCGTTGGCAACTTGCGTGCATCGAGTCGGCTAACCGTTTTCTCGGCAGCTTTTAGGCCAACAGTTTCTGGCGACCATAAATCATCACGATGACGCGCAACGGTGTAGCTGTAATCACGCTCCATCTCACCATTTTGACCTTGGCCAATCACACAACAGCTGGTGCTGTGACGGCTTGAAGCATAGCTTGCTAGCAAACCATGGCTGTTACCGTACACTTTCACGCCATAGTGGCTATCGTAACTTGCGCCATCACTTTGCTTGATTCTGTCACTGAAACTCAGCGCCTTCTCTTCTGCAGCAATCGCAATCTTGGCAGCATAATCAGGATCTGGCGTGTCAGGGTGGAACAGATCCAAATCCGGAATCTCTTGCACCATCAGCTCTTTTGGCGCAGGCCCAGCATGTGGGTCTTCAGAGGTATATTGCGCTATGTCTAGTGCCGCTGCTACCGTCTGACTGATCGCTTTTTCACTTAGATCCGAAGTGGATGCGCTACCTTTGCGCTGACCGCGATAAACCGTAATCCCAAGTGCACCATCACTATTAAACTCGACATTTTCCACTTCACACATGCGAGTCGATACGCTCAAGCCTGTTGATTTGGTGATCGCAACTTCTGCGGCATCGGCACTGATAGAAGCCATATCAAGTGCTTTGGCGACGGCGGCTTCTAACTCAACACGTTGTTGAGCGACTTGCTGTTTTACATCCATATTCAATCTAAGTTATTTACTATTAATAGAGTTAGGATAACAAGAATTTCGCTTTCTCCCCACGATTCTTGTTAAAATAGACCTAATATTAGTTTGAGATAGTGATATAGGCAGAAAAGATGGCCCGTAAAAACCAGAAAGCGCCTTGGGAACCAGAAGAAGAGATCATCTGGGTAAGTAAGACCGAGTTAAAGCAAGACATGGAAGAGCTGCAAAAGTTGGGAGAAGAACTTGTTGCACTTAAACCGGCTGTACTAGAAAAGTTTCCATTAAGTGAAGACCTTGCCGATGCTATTAAAGACGCGCAACGTTTTAAAAATGAAGCAAAACGCCGCCAGCTGCAATACATTGGTAAGCTAATGCGCAACGAAGATCCAGAGCCACTGCAAGCCGCTCTAGACAAAGTTCGTAACAAACACTCACAAGCAACGGCAGAGCTGCACAAACTTGAGCAGCTTCGCGATCGCGTAGTTGAAGAAGGGGACAGCGCTATCGGTGATGTTTTAGAGCTATACCCAACTGCAGATCGTCAGCGCCTACGTCAATTAGCGCGTCAAGCGAACAAAGAGAAGAAAGCGGGTAAGCCGGCTAAGGCGTTCCGTGAAATCTTCCAAGTGCTTAAAGAACTCAACGAAGAGTCAATCTAAGCCAACGCTTTCATTGATTGGAAAACTAAAAAGCTGAGCCTAGGTGCTCAGCTTTTTTGTGTATCCCAATCACACCTCACGACTCAACCACCCGCGCGAACAAACTCGCTTAATGGTTGATAAGGGTGATCGGTAGTCAAATTTTCAATTTCCTCTGTCAGCTCCACCTTACCTTGACTCATGAAAGTAAAGTGAGTCGCAATTGCTCTGGCATCACTGATGTGGTGAGTCACCATCACTACAGTAATGTTACGCTCGTTGGCCAGTTTTTTGACTAAAACCAACATCTCTTCTCGTAAAATAGGTCTAAGGCCGAGAAGGGTTCATCGAGCAACCAAAAAGGGTGTTGCTGAACAAAGCAACGAGCCAGTGCGACACGCTGACGCTGACCTCCGGATAATTGTTCTGGAAGACGATCGAGCATAGCATCCACGCCAACCTGCTGCGCCGCGTATCTCACCTGCTCTTTTTCCTTATCCGTCAGACGCAAGTTTGGGTGCAATCCTAGGCCAATGTTTTCCTCAACCGTTAGATGCGCAAACAGGTTGTGTTCTTGAAAAAGCATGGCGCAAGGTCTTTGGTGAGGCGGAAGCCCAACGAGTTCCTTACCATTGGCATTGATAGCGCCAGAAGCGGGGTCAATAAAGCCTGCAACCAAACTAAATAGTGTCGATTTACCTGCTCCACTTGGCCCCATTAGCGCCACGATACTGCCCTGTTCGACCTGTAAGTCGAACTCATACAAGTCCTGATGGTAATAATATTTCACGCAATTAAGACTGAGCATATTTTTCCTTACGCTTGCTGGCTCGACGAGGGACTTGAGACTCTTTTACCCTAAACAACTTTTCAACCACAACAAAACAGCTGACACTAAAAATAAGCAGCGTAAGAGATACTACCGCCGCCGATTCCATTTGATAGCTCCCTAACAGTTGGAACAAGTATAGAGGGAGAGTTCTAAATTCTTGGCTACCAAACAGAGCAATCGCACTAAGATCCCCCATCGACAGCATAAAACTTAACGCAAATGCGGTAGCAAAAGGTTTACGTAGAGCCCGCCATTCGACTAACCAAAATTTCTGAAGCCCCACCATACCTAAACTTGGACACAAGAATTGATACTGCTGAGCGATGTGCAGCATAGGCTGAGAAAGTGTTTTAATCACATAAGGCAACGCCATTAGCGCGTTGACGACGACCACTACAATAAACGCATGGCTGAAGGCATCCGTGATTGAGCGAAGCAGTAAGAATAACCCTGTGGTAATAACAAGTCCCGGCGTGACTAGAATAATTGTACCCAGTAATTCAACATGATCGGCTTGCGAGTTTCGATGGCGCAAACGTAAAGCACGACTGGTCATCAAGATAGCAATACCAGCACTAAGCGCCATTGAGGCTGACAACATTGCAACTTTCATTGACGACCACAACGCCAACCAGTAGCGACTGTCAGCGAGAACATTTAATGCCTGAGCATTTAATCCGCTCAGTACCACCATCGCCAAAGGCGGTAAAACGAGTAAACATACCAGTGCAATCCAACAGCCATCCCAAAGTTTTGAGGCCTTGGTGTCGTATGACTTGTCCCGAAGATTAACGGCTCCTCCCGCATGCACTGCAAGCGGTTTTGCCAATCGCTGAATACCCAGTGCCAATGCACCGCAAAGCAGCATTTGCCACAGAGCAAGTAGCGCACCGGCCTGTAGGTCAAAATCAAACTTAATCGCTTGATATATGGCAAGTTCAATGGTGGTCGATTTAGGTCCGCCACCCAATGCCATTACCGTTGCAAAGCTAGTAAAGCACAACATAAATACCAAGCCACAGACGTGGGGTAATTGCTGCCTAAGCCTTGGCAACTCAACCCACTTAAATTTCTGCCAACCATTCATACCAAGATGAGCTGAAAGCCTATGTTGCTCAACAGGAACGGTTTCTAGTGCCTGAAGCAGTAAGCGACTAGCATAAGGTAGGTTAAAAAATACATGAGCCAACAATATTCCATTTAGGCCGTAGATAGAAAACGGTAATGGTGAATCAGCATAGGCTAGAACTGATGCCAGCAAGCCACTGTTGCCATAAATAGCGAGTATGCCAAATACACCCACTAACACCGGCAGGACAAGCGTGGCGGAAAACAACTTAAGCAGCAGTGCTTTACCTCTGAACTGCCGACGAGACAAAGCATGCGCAACGGGAATGGCAAGCCCTACGCTAAGTACAGTAGAAAGGAAAGCTTGATAGAAACTGAACTTAGTGACATGGCGATAGTAAGGATCGCTCCAAACCGCTCGAAAATCCAAACTTGGAGCGGCAATAAACAATGCCCCTACAGCACAAACAACAAAGGCCGCGATAACTATCGCGACCCATAAACCTAGCTTTGGAATCTTATTCAATCTCGACCCCTACTCGCCATAACACTCAATACCCCCTTATTGGGTTAACGCGTGTTGCCACTCGCGGATCCATGTGCGTCGCTGCTGTGCAACTTCCTCTGGCGAGAAGCTCAAACCTTTAGCTGGCTGTACAAGCGTTTCAAAGCCTTCCGGCAAGGTAACATCCGTAACTGGGTACATCCAGTTGCCAGTCGGCATAGCGGTTTGGAACTCATCGCTTAAGATAAACGCCATGAACTCATCCGCTAACTCAGTATTTTTACTGCCCTTCACTTTTGCAGCCAGCTCAACTTGAGTGTAATGCCCTTCAGCAAAATTTGCTGCCGCATAGTTGTCATTACCTTCAGCAATCAGATGGTAAGCAGGCGAAGTAGTGTATGAAAGCACTAAGTCAGACTCGCCTTCCAAGAACATAGAATAAGCTTCAGACCAGCCCTTGGTGACCGTCACTGTTTTCTGCGCCAGTTGCTGCCAAGCTTGAGGCGCATCGCTGCCATAAACCGACTTCATCCATAACATTAAACCTTGGCCTGGTGTTGAGGTACGCGGGTCTTGATAGATGACCTTCAAATCGTCACGTTGCTCAACCAACTCTTTCAAGCTCTTTGGCGGGTTAGCCAATTTCTCTTTGTTGTATACAAATGCAAAGTAGCCGTAATCGTATGGGATGAAAGTATCATCTTGCCAACTATTTGGTAGCGTAATTGTAGAGGTATCAACGCTGTGCTCAGCCAGTAAGCCAGTTGCTTTAGCTTCTGCCATCAAGTTGTTATCTAAACCAAGTACGATATCCGCTTTGCTTTTGCCGCCTTCTAGACGCAGACGGTTAAGGATAGAAACACCATCGTCCAGCGCGACAAAGTTAATATCACAGCCACACTTTGCTTCAAATGCGGCTTCGACTTTCGGGCCTGGGCCCCAGTCAGCGGCAAATGAATCGTAAGTGTAAATAGTAAGAGTAGTGTCTGCAGAAGCAGCAGAAAATGATGCCGCGGCTATCGCAAAGGCAAGTGAACATCTTGTCAGGGTCATTGCTCGGTCTCCTTGATCGAGCGGCGCAGATGAGCAAGGAGACAGTGAAAAGTAGCACTGTTGATTGGAAAGGTCCTAACTCAATTCCTACGCCAGCATTATCTGGTTCAGGTGAGGTAGAGGCGTTGTCACCTCTAACATACGGGTCCCAGGCTTAGCCTGATCTCAGCGCCATATTCTCAATGAAAATCTCAGTACAAGATTTCAAACATAAGAATAGGTAGCTCCCCGATGAGTGCTACACATACTAAAGGGAAAACGTCTATTTCGCTATATGGATCTGCTTTCATTATAGCGGGAAGTTATATAGGCAGGCGTTCAATTAACGCTGATCGTAGCCCCAACGTGGCACAAGTCCTTGATCAACACCTAGATGATCAAGTATTCGCGCCACCATAAAGTCGACCAAATCTTCAATTGACTTCGGTTGATGATAAAAGCCTGGTGCTGCAGGCATAATCGTCACTCCAAGTTGAGACAATTTGTGCATGTTCTCGAGATGTAAAGTGGAGAAAGGCGTTTCACGCACAACCAATAAAAGCTGTCCTCTTTCTTTCATCACTACATCGGCGGCGCGCTCAATCAAGTTGTCTGACATACCATGAGCAATCGCCGCAACGCTGCCTGCTGAGCACGGGCAAACAACCATCTGTTTTGGTGCAGCAGAACCCGATGCAACTGGTGAAAACCAATCTTCTTTACCACAAACAATGAGCTTATCAGCATCACAACCTAAATGTTCCACCAGCTTTTTTTTTGCCGCATCAGGGCCACTTGGTAGCTTCAACCCATGCTCGGTTGCAAGTACGACACGCGCTGCTGATGAAATAAGTAGATAAACGGTATAGTCAGCGGCCAGTAAGCACTCCAATAGCCTCAACCCATAGGGTGCGCCAGAGGCGCCTGTAAATGCTAGGGTAATGGCTTTCTCTTTGGCTGAAATGCTGGTCGTCATGAATAAATCTCTTTTACTACTGTTTAAACTACTTTGCCTTAGCACTGCGATCATGAAGTGCTGCAATCAGTTTATCGTGAATGCCTTCAAAGCCGCCATTACTCATCACAAGGATCTGATCCCCTGTTTGCACTTCTTCAACGATCTTCGACACTAACTGATCCACTTGATCACTCACATAAGCTGCTTGCGCGCATTGATCCGCTATTTCTTGCACCGACCATTCAATGTTATCTGGTTGATACAAATAAACTGAATCTGCTTTTTCCAGTGATGCTGCCAATGTTTGCTTATGTACACCACGCTTCATGGTCGCAGAACGCGGCTCAAGAACCGCAATGATTTTGCTCTCACCGACTTTGTTACGCAAACCACCGACCGTAAGTTCAATTGCGGTTGGATGATGAGCAAAGTCGTCATAGACTGCCACACCGTTGATTTCACCTTTAAGCTCTAATCGACGTTTGGTATTATTAAATTTAGCCAAAGATTCGCAAGCTAGATCTGGCGTCACCCCAACATGTCTTGCAGCTGCTATCGCCATCAACGCATTATCGACGTTGTGATCGCCCACTAAATCCCAGTCTACTGTGCCAACTTTCTCATTGTGGAAGAACACATCAAACACCGAGCCATCGACTTTCACTTTACTGGCTGACCAATCAGCATTTGCGCCAGTAAACTCGTTTTCACTCCAACAGCCGCGCTCTAACACATCGCTTAATGCTGCATCCGATTGCGGTGCAAAGATGCGACCATTGCTTGGAACTGTGCGCACGAGATGGTGGAATTGACGCTTTATCGCTTCAAGATCATCGAAGATGTCCGCATGATCAAACTCAAGATTATTCATCACCAAGGTGCGAGGGTGATAGTGAACAAACTTAGAACGCTTATCGAAAAAAGCACTGTCATATTCGTCCGCTTCGACGACAAAAAACATACTTTCGCCCAATCGAGCCGACACACCGAAGTTTCCTAACACGCCACCAACAAGGAATCCAGCTGATAACCGCAATCTTCTAGTATCCAAGCCAGCATGCTAGAGGTCGTGGTTTTGCCGTGCGTGCCAGAAACAGCCAGTACCCAGCGGTCGTGAAGCAGAAATTCCTGCAGCCATTGTGGGCCTGATGTGTAGCGTAAATTGCTATTCAGAACATGTTCAACACATGGGTTGCCTCGGCTCATGGCATTGCCAATGACCACTAAATCTGGCTTAGGCTCTAACTGAGAAGGATCAAAACCCTCTATGATTTCGATACCTTGAGATTCAAGCAACGTACTCATGGGTGGATAGACATTCGCATCACTACCCGTCACCTTATGACCAAGCTGGCGAGCCAGCACGGCCGCCCCTCCCATGAAGGTGCCACAAATTCCCAAAATATGAATATGCATAAACCGCTGTCCCATGCTTTTTAAGTGTTTCCCTCATTATCGCCATTTCAATGGCAAAAGCGAGAGAGTTTGCAAAATCCTGAAACTCGACAAATGAATTGCGATCTCAAACAGTTACTTCAGTACCATTAATAAGATCTGACACTTACACTATTTATTAGGGTCTGATGACCTTTCGAACTTATTTTTGCAGCCCTTTGTGGGAAATTTATACAAGGCAGAGGCTTTGATGTGTAGTTAACCTACATGAAAAGACGATAACGCAGTAGAAATAAATCACAAAGGCTGCCCGAAGGGTTCGGCTAAAACCGTTTTATGCTTTGTTGAAGACTATTTGCTTAGAATGACTAGCTCCATAGTCTTCGCCTCGCCTAAAAACGATTTTATCTCGAACAAAATTTAATCGCGAAAGGTCAACAGACCCTATATTCAAACCTCATTGCTCATAAAGAAGCAAACGTTTGTCTCTATCCCCCAAAAACAAAATAGTTAAGGAATTACCATGTCGGAAATGCGCACCCTTGGCGAGTTTATTGTTGAGAAACAAGCAGACTTCCCCCACGCTAGCGGTGATCTTTCATCCCTGATATCTTCCATTCGTCTTGCTGCAAAAATCGTTAACCGTGAAATTAACAAAGCGGGTTTAGCGGATATCACCGGTGCTGTCGGTACCGACAACATTCAAGGTGAAGAGCAGCAGAAGCTCGATGTTTATGCTAACGATAAGTTTAAAGCGGCACTTGAAGCACGCGACCAAGTGTGTGGCGTGGCAAGTGAAGAAGAAGATGAAGCCGTAGCATTCAATAAAGAGCTGAACAAAAACGCAAAATACGTGGTGTTGATGGACCCGCTTGACGGCTCATCCAACATCGATGTTAACGTGTCAGTGGGTACGATTTTCTCGATTTATCGCCGTGTATCACCCGTTGGTACCACGCCGACGCAAGAAGACTTCTTACAGCCGGGCAACAAGCAAGTCGCGGCTGGCTACGTCATCTATGGTTCATCGACCATGTTGGTTTACACCACTGGCAATGGTGTAAACGGCTTTACCTACGACCCGTCTATCGGCACATTCTGCCTGTCTCATCCAAACATGATGAGCCCAGAAGACGGCAAGATCTATTCAATTAACGAAGGTAACTACATCCGTTTCCCAACGGGTGTGAAAAAGTACATTAAGTACTGCCAAGAGAATGAGCCAGAAGATGGCCGTCCATACACCTCGCGCTACATTGGCTCACTGGTATCAGACTTCCACCGTAACCTACTCAAAGGCGGCATCTACTTATACCCAAGCACACAGAGCCACCCGAACGGTAAATTGCGTCTACTGTATGAGTGCAACCCAATGGCATTCTTGATTGAGCAAGCTGGGGGCCTCGCCTCTGATGGTGAAAACCGTATTCTTGATTTAGAGCCAACTGAATTGCACCAACGTGTGCCCTTCTTCTGCGGCTCGAAGAACATGGTGCTCAAAGTTGAAGAGTTCATGGAAAAGCACAAAGACGATTAACTAACACATTTATTCGTTGATTCAACGCCATGACTCATTAATAGAAAAGCCCAGTTTTGTTCGCAAAACTGGGCTTTTTTTCATCAAAACACTCTACATAAAACAAATAAACGCTAAAGTTACTCTGTAAATACAATAAGCCTTTAAACGATAATAAGCTCTTACAAGGAGATTCTATGAGCCTTAATGATGTACCTGCGGGTAAGTCCTTGCCTGATGATATTTACGTTGTCATCGAAATCCCAGCGAACGCCGACCCAATAAAATACGAAGTTGATAAAGACAGCGGCGCTGTGTTTGTCGACCGCTTCATGTCTGCTCCGATGTTCTACCCATGCAACTACGGCTATGTGAACGATACACTTTCGCTAGATGGCGACCCAGTGGACGTTCTAGTACCTACGCCTTACCCACTAATGCCAGGCTCGGTAATTCGCTGCCGCCCTGTTGGCGTACTCAACATGACTGATGAATCGGGTGAAGATGCGAAGGTGTTCGCGGTACCGCACAGCAAGCTTTCTAAAGAGTACGACCACATCCAAAATGTGGATGACATTCCTGAGCTACTTAAAGCGCAAATCACACAATTCTTCGAGCGCTATAAAGAACTTGAATCCGGTAAGTGGGTGAAAGTTGATGGTTGGGCTGATGTCGACGCGGCCAAGCAAGAAATTCTAAGCTCATTTGATCGAGCTAAAAAATAAAACAAAATTTTTCCAATAAATAAGCCGCATGGAAGTGCGGCTTTATTACTTTGGACTTTTAAAGCCTTCCAGTACCTGAGTTTCGGCCATTGTCATAGTCTTGCTGAAAGAACGGTTTGATGTCATAACAAATACCTAAATAGGGTTCTCCCATTACCCCCATCTTGTATGCATTTTGGTTGCAATACTCTTCTTTGCCTACTCTATAACCCTCTTGATAAGCCTTATACAACTCATTATTGAGCTCACCCTTAGTATCTGATTTCATCAAACGGTTTTCAGATTGAAGAATGCTGCCTTTGAGTGCTTGCTGCTGACCAAAATCTTTCCATGCCTGCGCAGAGCTAGACTCAGGACCGGGCGTAGCGGCGCAGGCCATTAGTAAAATGGAACTGACGACGACAATAAAATATCTCATATCCTTCTCCTTTACACTTTAACTGACCACTGCATCTCATCACTACTACGACACAATATCGCTCAGAGTTCATACAGACCGTATTATTTACCAACTAATTTCATTCAATCACTGAATGCACTAATTCCAATCAAACTGATACAGCACATCAACGGCACTGTCGACGCCAGAAACCACCTCCACATACAAGTTACTCAAGAGTCGATAACGCACGGTCAACTCACTGACGGGATCAAAAATCCCTACGCCATATTTCACCTGCAAACCTGGGAAAACATAACCACTCACAGTGACTTGCGATTCATCTCCAGAACCTGCGGTATCCACTTGCAAATCTTGAACGCCAAAAGCTTCACCAATTTCACCAACAACGCGGCCACTCTTAGCCAGACTGAGACCAATCAAGGCTGTGGTCATCGCGTTACCATCCGATTCAGCACCAATATTTTGGCCACTTAATAGATAGGATAGAGCATTCGCTTGTGGCATTGCAGGCTCAGAGAAAATAGTAATTTCCGGCTCATCCGCTGGGCCACTAACTTTGATACCAGCCGTGACATCATCTTGGGTATTCTCTGGGTTGCGGACAGCGGTAATCGCCACATAGGGTTGATCAACCGGCCCGTTCATTAAGATCTTTCCCTCTTGGATTAGCAAGTCTTGTCCAAATGAACTGTATGAACCATTTTCAATGTTGATCTCCCCATTAACCTGAGGGCCTCGATCATCCTGCGCTACCATTAGCTGCCCCACCAAGTTCCCCTCTAAACCAAAGGCAGAGAGCCTAAAGTCCTCACCAATGGTGATATTGACATTACTCTCAACTTTGAAGGGGACCGTTGTGCCGCCTTCTACAGGTTGTAAATCAGCATTGAGAATCACCTGATCTTTCGACACAGAAACCGCACTTGAAGGCAGTGCTTCAACCACAATTCTCCCCCACGGCAAATGAATACTTCCATCAACCTTGGCATGCTTTGCCGATACATCAATGGTCATATCTGGTTCTACTTTCACCTTGACCATTGGCGGGATATCCACCAGCAACTGTTCCGCAAACACTCTCGCTTTCGCATGCCACTGTTCTAAATCTTCCCAACCCGCATCACCCTTGATGGTTAACTCTCCATCAGGCGTTTCAATTGAGGCATCCAAATTCGCATCATAACCCGCAAAGGTAAGTGCAATGTTGCCGTTATCAACATCAATTGGCGTCACATTGCCCGACAACTTCAACTGTTCTAATAAGAACTCACCGTAGACTTCAGGATGCAGAGCTGGCCCCTTCAGCGACAGGTCAGTACTCACTTGACCATCAAATTTGCTGAAATCACCGACAAGTGGCGCTAAGAATCCAAGACGGAAAGTGGTCAACGTGAGGTTGCCATCGATGGTTTTATCTTCCTGGAGTACATTCGGGATGACTGCCTGACCAGAAATGTCACCGTTGTCTTTAAAATCGAGTAACCATTGCGCGTTTAGATTGTCATCTTTAAGACTTGCCGTGACTTCCATTCGGTTCCAACCTAATTGAACAGGCGCTTCCCCTAATAATTCGACGCCGCCTTCAGGCAATTGAATACTGGCTTCAACATTCGGTGACGCTTCTGGCGACCACTTGGCTGTGACGTGAGAGCTGAACTCACCTTCAAGCTTCAAGGTTTCAGGCACGTACTGGCTTATCTGAGCAAAATCAAACGAGGTAATCGACAGCGCCGCTTCGCCACTTTCACCGACCTTGATATCATTATCTAAACACAAGGAAGACGCTTCTTGCTCCCAGCAGTGAGCAGTCACTGACACTGTCTGCGTCTCTGATTCAAAGCCCAACTCTGGCGATTGAGTCAATTGCCATAAGCCCTGCTCTGTTTCAAGCCACCAACGATCAAGCTTGCCTTGCCAACGCAAAGAAGGCTGCTGATCAAGCGAACCTGAAAATGCTAGTTCGGTTGAAACAAGTTCAGATAGCACTCGTAACGAAAGGTATGTGCTTCCTCTCCTCCTTTTGCACCAAGGAACACTTTATCAATCAAAATGTCTTCATAGGTGATCCCTTCCACCACAATGTCCAAATCGGCATCGGGAGAAGGTAATGGCGTGACGTCACCCTTAACGGACAAAGACTTTAGTGAAGCTAACTCTTGCCAAGCAACATCGTTTGCTTGTAAATCAAGCGTCAGGCTTGGCGTCTCTAGCTCACCTTTAATTTCAACGTCACCGCTCAAACTGCCTTTTAGATCTGGCAAGGTTTTGGCGAACTCTGGCGCACTCACCTTAACCGACAAATTCAGTACAGAATCGAGATAGCCGCCACTTCAATGCCGTTTGGGCCATGTGCCAATGACAGTTTCGGCGTCAAGAAGTAGAGCTCACCATCGCCTTTTTCATCAGAGGCTCGTAAGCTACCGTGAACATCGAGTGGGTACTCTCGAATAACGCCCTGCACATCAAGCAAAGGCACATCAACTTTCCACCCGCCTGCTTGAGTCAATGAACCAGAGGTTTGTAATTGGCCTGATAACATGCCTTCAGCTTCTGGCCATTGCAGCCCTGGCTGAACTTGATCCAATGTGAGATCTGTTTTCCAGTTAACCAGCTCTGCCCAGTTCGCGGATACGCTACCTAGCAAGGTTCCACCTAAGGTATCAATCTGCAAACTGGAAAGGTCGATGTGCTCCAACGAGCCCTCACCTACAAGCTTAAGGGTTAAATCAGGCAAAGATTGTCCTTGAACATCTCCGGCCAAATCGAGTTCGTATCCTTTTAACGACCCACTGCCTTTGAGATCGTCCACTTGAACAAAATAGTCGCCTTCGCCTGTCAGAGGCCACTGCATATCGAAGTGTCGGGCATGAAGATCAAACGGTAAATCAGGATCGAGCGCTTTGATATTGGCGCTGAGTTGACCTTTAATAAGCTCAGACAAATTAGCATCAAGGTCTAGCTTAGCGACACTTCCAGTTGCCGTGAGTTCGATCTCCTGCCCCTTTACCGGTTCAATATTAAGGGCAGATTTAAGCTGAAGATTCAACGGATAGTCTCCCGACAATTCAATGTCGGTATTCAGCTGTGCTTCAATTTCAGGCATCGAAAGTTCAAGCGTTTTAACACTGACCTTTGACTGGTTTGCGGAGGCTTCTAGCCCTAAGTGATTAACCACTACCGGCGTATCTTGATGAAGAGTAAACCGATGGAGATCAAAGCGCGACACAACGATGTTGAGTGGAATGATCACCTCTGGCAACGCAATCGCAGTATCACCCCCTTCACTAACACCGGGATCTTCTTCAGTTTTAGATGCTTCAGCAGAAGCTGCAGTAGGCGCTAAAGTGACGTCAATATCATCCCATTGGGTTTTTCGGATCTCGAGTCGATTGCCTTTAAAACCAATCCCGGTCAAAAACGTCTGCCACGATACCTCATGACCAAGAACGTTAAGATCAATATCATTCAGAGCCAAGCGGCCGACATTAATTGGGATTGGAGTGCTCACACGCGTAACAGATTCGCTTGATGCTTCTGTTTCGTTCGAGTTGGATGCAGGCATCTCCGGCATAGAAAAGGTTAAGCCTTCAATGGCTAAGTCATCAATGCAGATAGCTGGCTCAGACAAACAACTTGCTGTCACTGCTAACGTCAAGGTGTTCGCTGCAAGATCGACAAACAAGTCGTCGTTCTTGTAGTTAACTTGATGCAAGGTGAACTGAGGAAAAATCGCCCCGTCACCACTTTTAATCGTGAGCTCAGGAACCGCTTTTTGTGCTCCCCATAAGATCAGATTAAGGCCTGGATTGGTATAGAGTAACGTCACTACGAAAAGCAGTATGACAACCACAAGACCAGTCAGCGATAAACTGAGCCACTTCAACCATTTCATCATCTTTTTGGTCATAGCTCTGGCCCTAACGTAAAGTGGATCTTAAATTCATCACCCGGATTAGCATCTAAACCCCAAGCAAAATCAAGCCTGATCGGCCCCACTGGTGATGCCCAGCGAATACCCGCGCCTACACCCGATTTAAAGTCAGGCTGATCATTAAAGGCGTCACCATAATCATAGAAGGCCGCAAGCCACCAGTTACCATAAACACGATACTGATATTCGAGCGAGCTTGTTACTATGTATTTTGCACCCGTCAATGCGCCACTTTCATCTCTTGGCGAGATAGATTCGTAACCATAACCACGAATGCTGTTATCACCACCAGCAAAGAAACGTAACGACGGCGATAACTTGTCAAACTCTTCCGCAACGTTAGCCCCTCCGTCAATACGGAGTAAACCTCGGTGATTATTACCTAAGCTACGAATCCAAGCGGTACCCGCCTGAACTCGGAACAAGCGCGTTTCAGACAACAATGTTGGGTCACCATATTCTAAGGAGATACTGCGCCTGTCTCCCCACATCGGCATCCCAGTTCCACGGATACGGGTTCGGGAGTATGAGATACCTGGAAGCACAAATTGCCCGGTATCATCTTGCAAACCTTGCTCATAGTTTTCAATCAAATAACGGACACCCAACGAACGGTGCCAACCACTATCCAAAAGCCAATGTCGGGCCACAGACAAGTTGGACTCCAAACTTTTCGTGTCGCGATTATCAAGGTTCTTCATCCCGTACTGAATCTGATAGTAATCATGCAGTACGTCTTCAAGCGGAATTCGGTAACTGGCCGTGATAATCTGCTCAGGCTCCGACAAAGAAAAGCTGCTGTTAAAACTGTGACCTCGACTGTTTACCCAAGGCTTCTTCCATTTGAAGGTACCTCGAACACCGATATCGGTGGAGTAACCCAAACCCGTTTCAAACTTATTGCGAGACTGTGGTGCTAAAGCCACCTTAATTGGCAGCTCTCGATCTTCTCCCAGTTGAGTCAAATCCGGCTCAATGAACACGGATGAGAACCAGTCGGTATTGGATAAGTTTTGGTTATACTCTCCGACCTTGGAAACCAAATAAGGTTCACCTGTTTTAAAGGGCTGCAAAGATCTCACTCGATCATCTTCAATCTGGCTACCTGAGATATCTGTTTGGCCAAAGTGATAGCGAATACCACTCGTATAATGCAGCCTAACAAAAGCTTCATTGCGCTCTGGAGACACCTCCAAACGATTTACAGTAAAATCGCCCTTAAAGTAACCTCTTTGCAAGCCTAAGTTACGTATTGAAGACTTTAGATTGTCGTAAGCACCGTGATTAAGTATGGCGTTATGAGTGAGGCTGCTGTTTTTAATCAGCCGCTCAAAAGCAGGGTCATTCTCGGCTTCACCCAAAATCTCGATATCCAACAATGTAATGCGTACGGGCTCCCCCACATCCACTTGAATTGTCAACTCATCTTCTTGTTCAGAGACGGTGAATGTGATTCTCGGTTGGTAGTAACCAATTGCCTGCAGGGCTTCACGAATGCTAGTTTCAACTTGAGATTGGAATCGTAGTGTCGTTTCGTATTCCGATTCAGGAATCGCCGATAAGTATGCTTCAACGTTTTCTAACGCTTTCCCCTCAAGCCCTTCAAGGTTTAGGTCGACATCGCTTGCCGCAGCTAAACTTGATACAACCAGTGTTGAGATAAAAGTAAAAAAACGCATACTAACCATGTAAAGTGAAAAATGTCCGTTACCGAGATGATAACGGTATTGATACTGAGAGTCTGCAACCAATAGAAAAATAAGCGGATAAGTCGAAAAAAGGAGCAAACCATGCTTGATAAACAGCAACTTATTACCCCAGAACAAGCGCTTCCAGGCAGGGATACCCCAATGACTGTCGCTTCCGAGCACTTTGTTAATCAATCCGACATCACTGCAGAACCAAATCCAAACCAGAAGCAAATACTCATCGGTATGGGCTGCTTCTGGGGTGCAGAACGCCTTTTCTGGCAACTCGATGGCGTTGTCTCAACCTCCGTTGGCTATGCCGGTGGCTTCACCCCAAACCCAACCTATGAGGAAGTTTGTAGCGGGCGTACTGGGCATACCGAAGTCGTTCGAGTCATCTTTGATCCTGCGATCATCTCGCTACGCACGATCCTCAATACCTTCTGGGAAAACCACAATCCAACCCAAGGTATGCGCCAAGGCAATGATTTAGGCACTCAGTACCGCTCTGCTATTTACGTGTATAGCGATGAAGACTTAGCGGCCGCCCAAGAGTCCAAACAACAATACCAACAGCTACTTAGTGACAAGCAGTTTGCCAGTGTCACGACAGAAGTGTTACCTGCAGGAAAGTACTTCTTTGCTGAAACCTACCACCAGCAATATCTGGCGAAAAATCCGCAAGGCTATTGCGGCATCGGCGGCACTGGTGTGTGCTTCCCGCCGAACTAACAGCTAAATAAGAGGAGTCGTCGGTGAAACCAAACTCTCATCGAATGATTTCTCCCCATACATAGCACGCTAAACACATAACGCCCTAAAACGAAAAATGTCGCCGAAAGGCGACATTTACTGGCAAACTCAATGATAACAAGCATTAAACAGGCAGTGCTTTGATTGCCCCGTTGATCTCTTTATAGGTACTTAACATCTTTGGGTTAGTGACATCCGGAACCAATACCTTCCCGTTGTCGAAGTGAAACTCACCGATCCCCGCAATCGAGAAAGTTCCTTTAAAAAGTGTTTTTACAAAGCGTGCCACTTGACGTGGGCGATAATTTGAAAACTCGCGCAGCATATACAACCTCAATATCCATTTGCGGTACAACTCACCTCTTCCTAAGGCGCATTCGTTGAATCTTTCTGTGTTCAACTTGTGGCACATTATATACCGAGCAGCGTATTGAACACAACCGCCAAACCAAGACTCTATGCATAGTCTAATTCACACTTTCACAGATAGCATAGCCAAGTGCCTATCGTATCAATAGTTTGCGTATATACTTTTGGGGCACAACCAATAGGAATATAAAATAATGAAAATAAAGTTACTTCTTACTGCCATACTTGCAAGCTCTCCAATGCTATGTGCGGCGCATACCATTACCACGGGCGAACCTGTACCAAACATTGAAGTGGATAAACATGGTGAAATTCTGCTTAAAGACGATAAAACTCATTACCAAGCATGGTCGACAGAGTCCATGCTGGGTAAGGTCCGCGTGATTCAAGCGATTGCTGGCCGAAGCAGTGCAAAAGAGATGAACGCAGAGCTCATGGCAGCCATTACAGCCAAAGAGTTTGATGCAGAAAGTTACCAAACCACCACCATCATCAACCAAGATGATGCGATGTGGGGCACTGGTTCGTTTGTTAAGTCTTCCGCAGAAAGCAGCAAACAGGAATTCCCTTGGTCTTCGATGGTGCTTGACAGTGATGGCGTGGTTGCCCAGCAATGGCAGCTAGCCGAAGAGTCATCAGCGATCATCGTGCAAAACAAATCGGGTGAGGTTCTGTTTGTCAAAGAGGGAGCGCTTAGCGCAGAAGAAATTGCACAAGTCTTAAGTTTAATTGAACAAAACCTGTAGTATCAGACTCTAACACGAAAGATGTTCTAACAACTTTTAATAGCACGAAAAATACGAGGTGTTATATTATAACACCTCGTATCCGTTTGAGATTAAGCTTTGCACGTATTGCGTTATCACCGATCAACATACAGTTACAGCATTGCAGCTTTAGCGTTGTTAACGCTATGGCTGAGCTTCTCATCGGTAGAGCATCAACTAGAATCACTTTGTGATGAGCATCATGAGCATGCTCATCATAACTGCGAACTGTTTAGCAGTATCCACACAGCCATATTACCGAGTGCACTTTTAGTCCCATTAGAAGAGTTTAGTGAAGAAGTTATCGTTAGTAACAAGCTTCCTCCTTACTTTAGTGACGTTTTCGGCTATTCGGCTCGCTCTCCACCAGAGCTAAGCTAACTCAACAATATGTACTGTATAAAACACAAACTTTATTAGGATATATCTAAAATGACAGTTAAAACAAAACTAGCGGTGGTTACTGCTCTTGCCCTAAGTACTTCTGCTTTTGCAGCTCAAGAATACCGCCAGCACGGCGCACACGTTCACGGCGTGGTTGAATTCAACATCGCACAAGATGGACACGACCTACTTGTGGAAATTACAGCACCAGGCGCTGATGTTGTTGGCTTTGAACACGCACCAACGAATGAAAAAGAAGAGCAAGCCATTGCTGCTGCGAACGTTCTACTAAAGCAAAGCGATAAAATCATCACGCTTAGCAGTGCTGCTGAATGTCACATCGAAGCGACACACGTTAGCAACACCCTAACAGGCGATGACCATGGCCATGACGACCACAAAGGTCATGACCACGATCACGACCATCATGAC